>NZ_JAEHFP010000076.1 GCF_016446475.1 Paracoccus binzhouensis
CCCGCCGGCGCCGCGCCCGAGGGCCAGCCGCCCGCCCCGCCCGCGGATGCACCGCAGCGCCAGGGCGCCCTGGACCCCGCGCAGCAGTTCGACATCGGCGCGCTGCGCGCGACGCTGACCGCGGCCGGCTACAGCAACCTGGGCGTGATCGCGCAGGACGGTCGGCGCATTCTTGCCCAGGCCGTCAATCCCGAAGGCGAGCCGGTTTCGCTGGAAATGAGCCCGCAGGGCCGGGTGATGCGGGAAATCAACCGCTAGCGCTCGCATTCTTCCGGCAAGAGGGCTGCCCGGCCATTCGGCGCGGCGGCCCTTTCGCGTCGGCAAATCCGATCAACTCTTGGCAAGAGCCCGCCATTCGCAGCGAAAAGGCTTGCCTGATCCGCGCGGCAATGCGAAATCCGCTCGGAATTTCTGGGCGTTCGCGCCCGAAGAACAGAGGTCGGTCGATGCGTCGTCGCGAATTTGTCATCTCTGCCGGTGCCGCCATGACGGCGGTCGGCGCCCTGTCCTCCTCGCTGGGGGCGGCGCTGGCGCAGGAGAGTCCCGGGACCGCCGCCCCCGAGGCCGCGCCGGTCGAGGCCGCGCCGCCCAAGCCCTTCGGTTTCGAGGACGTGGCGGCCATGGCCCGGGATCTGGCGTCCAAGGCCTACGAATACCGCGATGCCGAGCTGGTCGGCAGCTTCGCCAATCTGACCTATGACCGCTATCGCGGCATTCGCTTCCGCCGTGACCGCGACCCCTGGGCGGGCAGCCGCGATTTCGCGCTGGACCTGCTGCCGCCGGGGGTGATCTTCCACGAGCCGGTGGATATCAGCTTGGTGGACGATGGGGTGGTGATCCCGGTGCGCTTCGATCCGCACATGTTCGACTTCGACCCGGCGCAATTCCCCGACGGCGTCGATTACGAGACGCTGGGCAACATGGGCTGGTCGGGCTTCCGCCTGCGCGCGCCGCTGAACCGCCCCGACGTGATGGACGAGATCGCGGTCTTCCAGGGCGCCAGCTATTTCCGCGCCGTGGCCCGCGGCACGCTTTACGGCCTGTCGGCGCGCGGCCTGGCCATCGGCACCGGCAGCGCCGAGGGCGAGGAATTCCCAATGTTCCGCGGCTTCTGGATCCACAAGCCGGGCGAGCAGGACCGCTCGGTGCTGATCCATGCGCTGCTGGACAGCGAATCCGTCTCGGGCGCCTTCGAGTTCCGCATCACCCCCGGCGCCGAGACCGTCTTCGACACCCGCGTGGCGCTGTTCCCGCGCACCGACATGGGCAATGCCGGCATCGCGCCGCTGACCTCGATGTACTGGTTCGGGCCCACCGACCGCTCGCGCGTGGACGATTACCGGCCGGCCGTGCATGACAGCGACGGGCTGCAGATGCTGACCGGCGACGAGCAGCGGCTGTGGCGGGTGCTTTCGGGGCACAGCGCCCTGCAGATCTCGGCCTTCATGGACAACAATCCCCTAGGCTTCGGCCTGGCGCAGCGGGCGCGCGACTTCGAATCCTACAAGGATGCCGAGGCGCGCTATGAAAAGCGGCCCTCAGCCTGGATCGCGCCGCAGGGCGAATGGGGCAGGGGCACCGTCACCCTGGTCGAGATCCCGGTCGAGAACGAGTTCAACGACAACATCGTTTCGTTCTGGCAGCCGGCCGACCGGCTGGTGGCGGGCAATCGCTACGACTACAGCTACATCCTGACCTTTGCCGCCGAAGTGCCTGACAGCGCGCCGATTTCCCGCGTGGTCGAGACCATGTCCGGCAAGGCGGTCAACAATGCCAACGCCCGCACCTATGTGGTCGATTTCGACCTTGGCCTGTTCGGCGCCGAGAACCCGGTGCCGCAGATCCGCGCCTCGGCCGGCCGGATCGGGCACAGCTACCTGCTGCGCCTGCCCGATCAGCGGCGGATGCGGCTGGCCTTCGAATACCTGCCCGAGGGCGCCAAGCTCGCCGATCTTTCGGCGGTGCTGAACGGGCCGGAGGGTCCGCTGAGCGAGACCTGGATCGCCCGCTGGACGCGCGAGTGAGTGACGTGAGCGACATCCGCAGCCAGCCCGGCGCGCGTCCGGCCAGCCAGGCCGAGGCCCTGCCGCTTTCCGCCGACGAGGAATGGGAGGCGCTGGACCTGGGCCTGGATCCTGCCCGGGCACCGGCGACGCCGCCCGAGGCGCCGCTGGACATGCCCGAGCAGGATTTCCGCGCCCGCCCGCCGCTGGGGCCGGACAGCGGCGGGCCCTCGATCGGCACCATCGCCGCGCGGCTGGTGGCCTTCGGCGGCGCGGCGGCGATCGGCTGGTTCGGCTGGAAGCAGATGGTGCTGGCCTTCGGCACCAGCATGACCTTCCTGCAATCGGTGCTGCTGGTGCTGTTCGCGCTGACCTTCACCTGGGTCGGCTTTTCCTTTGCCTCGATGGTCTCGGGGCTGTTCGCGCGGCGGCTGCGCACGCCCAGCGGGCCGAACGACGCCCGCGTCGCGGTGATCATGCCGGTCTATCACGAGGACGCCGCCGCCACCGCCGGCCTGCTGGCGGCGCTGGCGCGCGATCTCTATCGCGTCGGCCTGGGCGAGCGGGCCGAGATATTCGTGCTCTCCGACAGCCGCGAGCCCGATGCCGTGCTGGAGGAAATGGCGGCGGTCAGCCGGCTGCGCGACATCTCCCCGGTGCCGGTCTGGTATCGGCGGCGGCGCAGCAACAAGGGCCGCAAGGCCGGCAATGTCGCGGATTTCGTCAGCCGCTGGGGCGGGCGCTACGAGCAGATGGTGGTGCTGGACGCCGACAGCATCGTCGGCGCCGCCACCATCAAGGCGCTGTCGGCGCGGATGAATGCCGACCCGGCCCTTGGCCTGATCCAGACCATCCCGATGCTGGTCGGCGGCCAGACCATCTTCGCCCGGCTGACGCAATTCGCCGGCCGCATCTACGGCCCGGCCATCGCCCGCGGCGTCGCCGCCTGGTCGGGCGACAGCGGCAATTTCTGGGGCCATAACGCGATGATCCGCGTCAGCGCCTTCGCGCAATGCTGCGGCCTGCCGGAACTGTCGGGCAAGCCGCCCTTCGGCGGCGCCGTCCTGAGCCACGATTTCGTCGAGGCGGCGCTGCTGCGCCGCGCCGGCTGGAAGGTGCGGCTGGACCACGACCTGCGCCAGAGCTTCGAGGGCTGCCCGCCGACGCTTCTGGACATGGCCGTGCGCGAGCGCCGCTGGGCGCAGGGCAACCTGCAGCACGCGCGGCTGATCTTCTCGCGCGGGTTTGCCTGGATCAGCCGGGTGCATTTCGTCATCGGCATCCTGGGCTTCCTGATGTCGCCGATCTGGCTGGCGATGATCCTGGTCGGGCTGGCGCTGTCGGCGAATGTGCTTCTGTCGCGGCCGGACTATTTTCCGCAGACCTACCAGCTGTTCCCGACCTGGCCGACCTTCGACCCGGTGCGGATGCTGTGGCTGTTCATCGCCGCCATGTCCTTCCTGCTGGTGCCGAAATTCATCGCCATCTTCCGCGCCTGGCTGCGGCCGCTGGCGAAGAATTCCGGCGGCAACGTGCGGCTTCTGGCCTCGGCCATGTTCGAGATCGTGCTGTCGGCGCTGATCGCGCCGGTGCAGATGCTGATCCAGACCCGGCAGATCTTCGAGATCCTGCGCGGCCGCGATTCCGGCTGGGAGGCGCAGGTCCGCGCCGGGCAGATGCCGCCCTGGGGCGTGGTGCTGCGCCGCCATGCCATCCATGTCGTCACCGGCACCGCGACCCTGCTGGTGCTGGCCTTCCTGGCGCCCTGGCAGCTGGTCTGGCTGTCGCCGATCCTGGCCGGGCTGATCCTGTCGCCCTTGACCTCGCGCTGGTCGGCCAGCCCGGTCTTCGGCCGCTGGGCCCGCCGCCAGGGCCTGCTGGTCACCCCCGAGGAGCGCGACCCGCCCGAGGTGCTGACCGCCGCCAACGCGCTGGATTTCCGCATCGCCGGCACGCTTCCGCGCGAGGGGCTGATGCTGCTGGGCCGCGACCCGGCGCTGCGCGCCCGCATCGCGGCGCTGCTGCCCGCGACCGCGCAGGCCCCTGTCGCCGAGCGGCTGGACGCCATCTCGGCCGAGGCCAAGATCGGCCATGCCGCCTCGCGCCAGCAGGCGCTGAGCTTCCTCAACCCGGCCGAAAAGCTGGCGCTGATCGAGAACCGCGCCCTGATCGACGCCTTCGCGAAACTGCCGCAATGAACCGTATTGCCGCCCTGGACATGCTGCGCGGCTATGCGCTGGTCTGCATCATGCTGGACCACATGCCGATCGGCCTGCTGCGCAACCTGACGCTGACCAACTTCGCCGTCTTCGACGCGGCCGAGCTGTTCGTGCTGCTGTCGGGCTTCCTGGTCGGCATGGTCTGGGTCAAGGTCGAGGCGCGCCAGGGCCGCCACACCGCGCAGCTGCGCTTCCTGAAGCGCGCGGCGCAGGTCTGGCTGGCACTGATCGCCGGCGCCATCCTGCTGGCGCTGTTCTCGGCGCTGCTGTTCAGGCTGCACATGAACCACACGGCCGTCTGGTTCCAGTATGCGCGCTGGATCCTGGAACATCCCATCGGCTATGTCGCCACGGTGGCGCTGATGTGGATGCAGCCGAACCTGCTGGACGTGCTGGCGCTTTACGTGCTGCTGATCGCCACCGTGCCGCTGACCGTGCCCTTCCTGCTGCGCATGCCCTGGGTGGCCCTGGCGGTCTCGGTGGCGGTCTGGTGGTTCGCCGCGCCGCTGAACGCGCTGATCCCGAACCAGCGGCCGGGTCCGGGGTTGCTGTTCAACCCCTTCGGCTGGCAGCTGCTGTTCTTCTCGGGCGTGGCCATGGGCGCGTTCCGCGACCGCATCATGCCGGTCCTGCAGCGTCATGGCCGGCTGCTGACCGTCGTCTCGGCCGGCGTGCTGCTGTTCAGCCTGACCGTGGTGACCAGCTGGAAGATCGGCGCCCCGGCCAAGCCCCTGACCGATGCCCTGCGCCAGATCACCGGCGGGATCGACAAGTGGTCGCTGGATTTCGCCCGCTTCGTCGCCATCCTGGCCGCCAGCTGGATCGTGGCGGTGCCGCTGGCCCGGCCCTTCGCCTGGATCGCGGGAACCCGGCCGGGCGAGGCGCTGGCCGAGATCGGGCGGGGCGGGCTTTTCTCGTTCATCGTCTGCGTGATGCTGTCGATCTGGGGCGATGCGCTGGACATGACCGTGCCCAAGGGCGGACCGGCCTGGTTCTGGCTGCGGCTGGCCATCGACATCTGGCTGATCCTGGCCTTCTGGGCTATCGCCGCCTTGTGGATGCGGCGCCAGGGCTGGCTGCCGCAATTGCGCGCGCGACTTCGGTTGGATTGACGCCCGACCGCTCGCCGCTCAATTTGGCGCGCAGGTCACGGAGGGACAGATGAAATCGGATATCGAGATCGCCCGGGCGGCGCGCAAGCAGCCCATCGCCCGGATCGCCGCCCGCCTCGGCCTGGCCGAGGGCGATATCCTGCCCTATGGCCATGACAAGGCCAAGATCAGCCATGCCTGCATCCGCGGCCTGGCCGGCCGGCCGCCGGGCAAGCTGGTGCTGGTCACGGCGATCAACCCCACCCCGGCCGGCGAGGGCAAGACCACCACCACCGTCGGCCTGGGCGACGCGCTGAACCGCATCGGCAAGCGCGCCAGCATCTGCATCCGCGAGGCCAGCCTGGGCCCGAATTTCGGCATGAAGGGCGGCGCCGCCGGCGGCGGCCATGCGCAGATCGTGCCGATGGAGGAGATGAACCTGCATTTCACCGGCGATTTCCACGCCGTCACCAGCGCCCACAACCTGCTGTCGGCGATGATCGACAACCATATCTATTGGGGCAATGCGCTGCGCATCGACCCGCGCCGGATCACCTGGCGCCGGGTGATGGACATGAACGACCGGGTGCTGCGGCAGATGGTGATCGCGCTTGGCGGCCCGGCCAACGGCTATCCGCGCGAGACCGGCTTCGACATCACCGTCGCCTCCGAGGTCATGGCGATCCTGTGCCTGGCCTCGGACCTGGACGACCTGCAGGCGCGGCTGGGCCGCATCGTCATCGGCCACACCGTCGACCGCCAGCCGATCACCGCGCGCGACCTGGGCGCGGACGGGGCGATGACGGTGCTCTTGCGCGATGCGCTGCAGCCGAACCTGGTGCAGACGCTGGAGAACAACCCGGCGCTGGTCCATGGCGGGCCCTTCGCCAATATCGCCCATGGCTGCAACTCGGTCATGGCGACGCGCACGGCGCTGGCGCTGTCGGATTACGTCGTGACCGAGGCCGGTTTCGGCGCCGACCTGGGGGCCGAGAAGTTCCTGGACATCAAGTGCCGCCTGGCCGGGCTGCAGCCCGACGCCACGGTGCTGGTGGCGACGGTGCGGGCGCTGAAGATGAACGGCGGCGTGGCGCGGGCCGACCTGGGGGCCGAGAATGTCGCGGCCCTGCAGGCCGGCTGCGCCAATCTCGGCCGCCATATGGAGAACCTGCGCCATTACGGCCTGCCGGTGGTGGTGGCGATCAACCATTTCTCGGGCGATACCGAGGCCGAGCTGGCGGCGCTGAGCGAATATTGCCGCGCCCATGGCGTCCAGGCGGTGCTGTGCCGGCACTGGGCCGAGGGCGGCGCCGGGGCCGAGGCGCTGGCCCGAGCCGTGGTGGCGCTGGCCGAGCAGCCGTCGGATTTCGCGCCGCTCTATCCCGACGACATGTCGCTGCGCCAGAAGATCGAGACGGTCTGCAAGCGCATCTACCGCGCCGCCGAGGTCGAGTTCCTGCCGCATATCATCGAGCGGCTGGAGGAATGGCAGGCCGCCGGCCATGGCCATCTGCCGGTCTGCATGGCCAAGACGCAATATTCCTTCTCCGCCGATCCGGCGGCGCTTGGCGCGCCCGAGGGCTTCACCATCCCGGTGCGCGAGGTGCGGCTCTCGGCCGGGGCCGGCTTCGTGGTGGCGATCTGCGGCGACATCATGACCATGCCGGGCCTGCCGCGCAACCCGGCGGCGCTGCGCATCGGGCTGGACGGCCGCGGCGACGTGCAGGGCCTGTTCTGAACCATGCGGGCGGGGTTTCCCATCGCGCTGCCGGGCATGGCGGTCGGGCTTCTGGGCGGCTCCTTCGATCCCGCGCATGAGGGCCATGTCCATATCACCGAGGAGGCGCTGCGCCGCTTCGGGCTCGACCGCATCTGGTGGCTGGTCAGCCCCGGCAACCCGCTGAAGGCGCATGGCCCGGCGCCGCTGGACCAGCGCATCGCCCGCGCCGAGCGGATCATGCACCACCCGCGGGTCGAGATCACCGGCATCGAGGCGCAGCTGGGCACGCGCATGACCCGCGACACCATCGCGGCGCTGCAGCGGCTTTATCCGGGCGTGCGCTTCGTCTGGCTGATGGGGGCGGACAACCTGGTGCAGTTCGACCGCTGGGACCGCTGGCGCGACATCGCGGCGCGGGTGCCCATCGGGGTAATCGCGCGGCCGGGCTGGCGGATGCCGGCCCGCTTCTCGCGCGCGGCGCGGATGCTCTGGGCGGCGCGCCTGCCCCAGGCGCAGGTCCGGCGCCTGGCCGCGGCCCGGCCTCCGGCCTGGGCGCTGATCAACGTGCCGCTGAACAAGCTCAGCTCGACCGCGATCCGGGCGCGGCGGCGGAAAGGAAAGACATGAACGCAATCTCGCGGCGCGGTTTCATCACGGGTTTCGGGGCCGGCTTCGGGATTGGGCTGGGCCTGCTGGCGCCCCGCCCGGCACCCGCGCAGGCCGTGCAGGCGCTGGCCCCGGCTTTAGACCCCGAGGCCCGCATCGCCGAGGCCGGGCTTGGCGGCGCGGTCGCCTATGCGCTGATCGACCCGGCCAGCGGCGCCGTGCTGGCCGAGCGCCAGGCCGACCTGGCCATGGCCCCGGCCAGCACGCTGAAATCGGTGACGGCGCTTTACGCGCTCGACCGGCTGGGGGCCGGGCATCGCTTCGCCACGCGGGTCTTCCGCGCCGGCAACATGCTGATCCTGGCCGGGGGCGGCAATCCGGTGCTGGACACCGACGCGCTGGACGCGCTGGCCGCCGCCACCGTCGCGGCCGAGAAGGGTTCGGGCCGCGGCGCGCCGGCAAGCTTCGCCGTCTGGGGCGGCGCCTTGCCGCGCATCGGCCGGCTGGACCCGGAGCAGGACGAGCATCTGCCCTACAATCCCTCGATTTCGGGCATGGTGCTGAACTTCAACCGCGTGCATCTGGACTGGCGGCGCGGCGACGCGGGCTATCGGCTGTCCCTGCAGGCGCGGGGCCGCAAGCTGTCGCCGCGGGCCTATACCGCCTCGATCACGCCGGTGGACCGGGCGCTGCCGCTCTTCACCTACGAGGCCGGCAAGCTGGAGCACTGGACCATCGCCCGCCGCAGCCTCGGCAAGGCGGGCAGCCGCTGGCTGCCGGTGCGCCGCCCCGAGCTTTACGCGGGCGACGTGTTCCAGACGCTGTGCCGGGCGCGCGGGCTGGTGCTGCCCAATCCCGAGGTGATCGAGCTTCTGCCCGAGGGGCAGGAGATCGCCCGCCACGACAGCCCGCCGCTCGACGAGATCATCCGCGGCATGATGGAATATTCCACCAACCTGACCGCCGAGGTGATCGGCCTGCAGGCCAGCGGCGCCGGCGATATCGGCAGCTCGGCCGCCGCCATGGCGGACTGGCTGCGCGGGCGGGGGATCGCGGCGGGTTTCGCCTTCCATGACCATTCCGGCCTGTCGCCAGAAAACCGCGTCACCGCGCGGATGATGGCACAGCTGCTTGCCGGGCCGGGCCAGGCGCGGGGACTGCGCGGGCTGATGAAGACCATCCCGCTGCGCGACGCGCAGGGCAAGCGCAAGCAAAGCGACATCGTGATCGCGGCCAAGACCGGCACGCTGAACTTCGTCTCGAACCTGGCCGGCTACGCGCAGCGCGAGGGCGGGCGCACGCTGGCCTTTGCCATCCTGACCGGCGACGAGCCGCGCCGCGCCGCCAGCGCGGGGCAGGAACTGCCCGAGGGCGTCACGGGCTGGACCAGGCGCTCGAAACGCCTGCAGCAGGCGCTGATCGAGGATTGGCTTGCCCGCTTCTGACCCTCTTCGTTCACCAAATACTTATGGGACGGCACCACCGGCGCAGCGCCTCACGTCAGGGCAGGCGGTGCCGGGCGCGGGCTGCCAGCTCGATGGCCGCGGCATGCAGCCGGTCGATGTCGAGCTGGTCGCGGATCTCGGCCAGCATCTCGGCCTCGATCTCGCCCAGCCGGCCGTCGGAGGCCGCCACGTCGCAGGCCAGCACATAGGCGGTGTCGTAAAGCTTTTCCGGCAGCGCCTCGCGCACCAGGCCGAACAGCGCGTCCAGCCCGTCCTCTTCCTCGAACAGGCTCAGCACGGTCTGCGACACGGCGCGGATGCGGTCGATGTCGTAATTGGCGAAGACCGGCGTGTGGTTCACCGCCCGCTCGATGGCCAGAAGCTCGGCGGTGCGCGGGTTCTGGTCCGAGGCCGAGACCCCCACCATCACCGCGACCAGCGCGTCGCAAGGCGAGAACGAGGGGACATTGTCGGTCATGGCAAATCTCCGTGGCTGTCCGGCGAAATTATTGACCATTCCGGCCCGTTTCAATACGGGGGAAGGCCTAAGCTATGGAGACCCGAACCATGACCGCCCTGCGCGACGCCGCGATGACATCCAAGGCCTGGCCCTTCGAGGAGGCCCGCCGCGTGCTGAAACGCTATGAGAAGAAGGACCCGGAAAAGGGCTATGTGCTGTTCGAGACCGGCTACGGCCCCTCGGGCCTGCCGCATATCGGCACCTTCGGCGAGGTGGCGCGCACCACCATGATCCGCCGGGCGTTCGAGATGATCTCGGACATCCCGACGCGGCTGTTCTGCTTCTCGGACGACATGGACGGGATGCGCAAGGTTCCCGACAACGTGCCCCAGCAGGAGATGCTGCGCCAGCACCTGCAGGAGCCGCTGACCACGGTGCCGGACCCGTTCGGCGAGTATGACAGCTTCGGCGCGCATAACAATGCCATGCTGCGCCGCTTCCTCGACACCTTCGGCTTCGAATACGAATTCATCAGCGCGACCGAGTTCTACAAGTCCGGCCGCTTCGACGCGACGCTGCTGAAGGCGGCCGAGCAATATGACGCCATCATGCAGGTGATGCTGGCCAGCCTGCGCGAAGAGCGGCAGCAGACCTATTCCTGCTTCCTGCCGATCAGCCCCAAGACCGGCAAGGTGCTTTACGTGCCGATCAAGCATGTCGATGCCAAGGCCGGCACCATCACCTTCGACGACGAGGACGGGCAGGAGCTGACCCTGCCGGTCACCGGCGGCCATGTGAAGCTGCAATGGAAGCCCGATTTCGGCGCCCGCTGGGCGGCGCTGGACGTCGATTTCGAGATGTATGGCAAGGATCATTCCACCAATACCCCGATCTATGACGGCATCTGCAAGATCCTGGGCGGCCGGCCGCCCGAGCATTTCACCTATGAGCTGTTCCTGGACCAGCACGGCCAGAAGATCAGCAAGTCCAAGGGCAACGGCCTTTCCATCGACGAATGGCTGACCTATGCGGCGACCGAGAGCCTGAGCTATTTCATGTTCCAGAAGCCCAAGACCGCCAAGCGGATGTATTTCGACGTCATCCCCAAGGCGGTGGACGAATATCACCAGCAGCTGCGCGCCTATCCCGGCCAGACGCTGGACCAGCAGCTGGCCAACCCGGTCTGGCATATCCATGGCGGCCAGGTTCCGGAATCGGACATGGTGGTGCCGTTCCAGATGCTCTTGAACCTCGCCTCGGTGGCCGGGGCCAAGGACAAGACCGGGCTCTGGGGCTTCATCCGCCGCTATGCGCCCGATGCCAGCCCCGAGACCAATCCGACGCTGGATGCGGCCGCCGAATTCGCCGTGCGCTATTTCAACGATTTCGTGGCGCCGACGCGGGTGTTCCGCCAGCCTTCCGAGATCGAGCGCCGGGCGCTGGAGGATCTGGCCGGCCGGCTGGCGGCCTGGGAGCAGCCCGCCGATGCCGAGGCGCTGCAGACCATGGTCTTCGCCATCGGCCGCGAGCACGGGTTCGAGCCGATGAAGGACTGGTTCCAGGCCCTCTACCAGGTGCTTCTGGGCGCCGACCAGGGGCCGCGATTCGGCGGGTTCATCGCGCTTTACGGCGTGGACGAGACCCGGACGCTGATCGAGCGCGCGCTGGCCGGCGAACTGGTGGCAGAGCCAACCACCTGATCTGGCGCAGGAATTTCATGTTGCGCGCGGCGGCGTTGCCGCGCGCGCAGGGTTAACGGCCGGTTAACGCGACATTGCCAGAGTCCTGACAGACCGCGCGGGCATCCGCCTCGCATGATCTGGATGAGGGAGAATTTGGGATGACCATCGCGATTATCGGCAACCAGTCACTGATGCCGCGCGCCTTCCGGCTGGGGCTGAATCAGTGGTCCCAGACCGATGGCCGCGCCGGGTCCCCGACCTGGGCGGGGGCGGCGAACGCGGCGATCGTCCCGGCGGACGAGGATTTCGGCAGTTGCCTCGAGATCCTCAAGCTCGAGGCGGTGACCTCGATCCGCTACATGCAGCGCACGCCGATCAATCCGGGCAGCTATCTGCGCATCTCGGCCCGGGTGAAGGCCATCGCCGGCAACCTGCCGCAGGTGCGCATCGCCGGCTTCGCCGGCAATGCCGCGGGCGAGAATGTCGCGGGGGTGACGCAGGTCGGCCCGGCGGTGGCGCTGCCCGGCTATGGCCAGGTGGTCGAGGTCTCGGCCGTCGTCGGCACCGGCCGGCGCGAGGGCGTGGACATGCCCTGGGGGCGCAACGCCACCTTCGGCCATTTCGGCCTGGACCTGACCGGCGACAACAACGGCTCGATCCGCATCGAGAGCGTGGTGATCGAGGACGTGACCGCGGCCTTCGTGCCGGGGATGCTGGACTGGGTCGACGTACGCGATTTCGGCGCTTTCGGCGATGGCGTGACCGATGACCGCGCCGCGTTCGTCGCTGCCGACCAGGCGGCCGACGGGCGCGGCATCCTGGTGCCCGAGGGCAGCTATTTCATCGGCTCGGACCTGAGCATCGCCTCGCCCATCCGCTTTGCCGGCACGCTGCGCATGCCGCGCGCCGCCCGGCTGGCGCTGATGCGCAGCTTCGACTTTCCCAGCTATGCCGCCGCCTTCGGCGACGAGACCGAGGGGCTGAAGCGCGCCCTGCAGGCGCTGCTGGGCTTTACCGATCATTCGGTGCTGGACCTGCGCGGGCGGGTCGTGCATCTGTCCGAGCCGATCACCGTTGCCGGCGCGGCCCCGGGCATGACCAGCTTTGCCAACCGCCGGGTGATCGCCAACGGCCAGATCAGCATCGTCCCCGGTCCGGCCTGGGATACGGCCACGGCCACCTCGGTCGCGACCTACGACCCGGACCGGTCGCTGACCCTGTCCGGGGTCGGCAATGTCGCCAATATCGAGATCGGCTCGCGCGTGATCGGCAACGGCGTCGGGCGCGAGGTCTATGTGCGCGACAAGAACGTGGCCCAGGGCACGCTGACCCTGTCGAACCCGCTGTTCGGGGGGGCGGGGACGCGGAGCTATACCTTCGAGCGCTATCGCTATGCGTTCGATTTCGCGGATATGGAGCATCTCAGCCGCCTGAACTTCGACGATATCGAGTTCCTGCTGGACGGCAATGCCAGCGGTGTCATGCTGGCCAGGACCGGCACCATGAACTGCTTCCGCGACTGCTATTTCACCCGGCCGAAGGATCGCGGCATCACCTCGATCGGGTCCTGCTGCCAGGACCTGCTGGTCGATCGCTGCCAGTTCCTGTCCAACGAGATGAGCGATCTGGCGCAGAACCGCAAGACCGTCGCCATCAACATCAACAACAACGACGCCAAGATCCGCCACAGCCGCTTCATCCGCTTCGCGCATTTCGCGGTGATGAACGGCGGCGGCCACATGATCGAGGGCAACCACTGGTTCCAGGGCGACAATGCCCAGAACGGCGTGCGCTTCGGCGGGCTGATCCTGACCCAGACCAACGTCCAGGCGACGATCACCGGCAATTATATCGACAACTGCTCGATCGAATGGACCAACGAGCATGACCCGCGGCCGGATTTCGAGGGCGAGGAATATTCCTTCGGCGGGCTGACCATCACCGGCAACACCTTCCTGGCCTCGAACACGACGCTGGGCTTCAACTGGCTGGTGGTGAAGCCCTATGGCAGCGGGCATTTCATCCACGGCCTGGCGGTGATGGACAATGTGTTCAAGTCGCTGGTGAACAAGATCACCCGCATCGACAAGGTGGACACCACCTTTGCCGACCTGAACTATCAGCGCATGCGCAACATCCAGTTCCAGGGCAACATGTTCAACGGCGTGAACACCTATGTCGCCAATCCGGTGGACATCAGCCACAGCCAGGCCACCGCCTCGAACCGCTGGCTGATCACGGTGGATAAGGCGCTGCCCTTCAACGGCTGGGTGCGCAATGTCGAATCCATCGTGGCGACCAGCGCCATCACCAATTCCGCCAATGCCCGGGTCGGCGAGATGCCCTGGGTGCAGACCCAGCTGGCGGCCAACGAGCGCCAGATCGCGCTGAACTGGAGTGCGGCTGTGCGCGGCTCGGTCAGCCTGCGGGCGCGGATGGACAACCCGGACTGAGGGTCGTTTGCGGCCTGCTCCCGAGGCCCCCGGCGAATCACCCCGCCGGGGGTTCCAGCATGTCGGCGGGCAGCAGCCTGAAGGCCTGGCCGAAGCCGGCATTCAAGAGACCCGACAGCGGCTCGATGCGCCAGAAGCGGAAATCCGGCAGGTCTAGATAGACCCTGGCCTTGGGATCATGCGCCAGCCAGCGGGCGCGGCGGGTTTCATCCGGCGCGGCCAGCACGGCGCGGCCGAGGATCGACAGCCGGGCATGGGTCATGGCGTCGCCTCTGGCCGGCTCGGCCGCGACCAGCAGCCCGGCGCGCGGGTCGGCGGCCAGGGCGCGCGTATGCGCCGCCAGCCCCGACAGCAGGGCCAGCGGCGTGCCGTCCGCGTCGGCCTGCAAGGCGATGCGGGTGACCAGCGGCACGCCGGTTTCGGGATCGAGCGTACCCAGGCTGGCATGGCGCGCCCCCGCCAGCAACTGCCGGGCCAGCGCGCGGGCCTCATCCGTGGTTTCGCGAATCGGGTCCGGTTTCATGGCGCCATGCTGCGCCGGTCCCGGCCCGGCCGGCAACCGGATTTTCAACAGGATTTGTCAGGCACTTGCCGCCAGTTCCTCGGGGCGCAGCGCGCCGGGGAAATGGCAGGCGGTCAGGTGCCCGTCGCCCAGAAGCGCCGGCCGCTCGGCGGCGCAGAGGGCCTGCGCGCGCGGGCAGCGGGTGCGGAACACGCAGCCCGAGGGCGGGCTCATCGGCGAGGGCAGCTCGCCCCGCAGCGGGATCATCCGCTTGTCGCGTTCCAGCTGCGGATCGGGGATCGGCACCGCCGAAAGCAGCGCCTGGGTATAGGGATGCTGCGGATCGGCATAGAGCGCCTGCGACCCGGCCAGCTCCATTACCCGGCCCAGATACATCACCAGCACCCGGTCGCTGATATGCTTCACCACCGAGAGGTCATGGGCGATGAAGATCAGCGCCAGTCCCAGGTCGCGCTGCAGCTCGTCCAGCAGGTTGATGACCTGGGCCTGAATCGAGACGTCCAGCGCCGAGACCGGCTCGTCGCAGATCACCAGTTTCGGCTCAACGATCAGCGCCCGGGCGATGCCGATGCGCTGGCACTGGCCGCCGCTGAATTCGTGCGGATAGCGGTTGATCTGGTTCGGAAGCAGGCCGACGCGGTCCATCATGTCCTTGACGCGGCGCCTGACCTCGTCGCGGCCCAGGCCCTTGTGATGGGTGGTCAGCGGCTCGGCGATGATCTGGCCCACGGTCATGCGCGGGTTCAGGCTGGCCAGCGGATCCTGGAACACCATCTGGATCTGGCTGCGGTATTTCAGCATCTGGCGCGGCGACAGGCCGATCAGGTCGGTGCCGTCCTGCCAGATCGCCCGGCCGGTCGCCGGGACCAGGCCGGTCAGCGCCCGCGCCAAGGTCGATTTGCCCGAGCCGGATTCGCCGACGATGCCCAGCGTCTCGCCCGGCATCAGAGTGAAATCCACCCCGCCCACGGCATGCAGCAGGCGCGACTTGGCCCAGGGCAGGGCGCCTTGCGCGGGAAGCTGGAAGGTGACGCGCAGGTCGCGCGCCTCGATCAGCGGCTTGGCGGTCATGGCTTGGCCTCCTGAAGTATCCCGGCCGGCGCCTCCTCGAGGTCGGCGGCGGCGGGCTCGGGCAGGTCGGGCTGCGGGGCATGGCCGGCGCGCACCGTGGCAAGGCCGGCATGGCAGGCGCGCTCGCGCCCCGGCGCGAAGGCGTCGAGCGGCGGCATGGTCTCGCAAGCCGGCATGGCATAGGCGCAGCGCGGCGCGAAGGGACAGCCGGGCGGCGGGTTGGTCATGTTGGGCGGGCTGCCGGGAATGGCGGTCAGCCGCTCGCCCTTCTGGTCCACGCGCGGGATCGCCGCCAGCAGGCCCTGGGTATAGGGATGCGCGGGGTCGGCGAAGATCGGTCCGACCGGCGCGCGCTCCATCACCCGGCCGCCATACATGACCATCACCCGCTCGCAGGCACCGGCGACCACGCCGAGGTCATGGGTGATCAGGATCATCGCCATGCCGAATTCGCGTTGCAGATCGGCCAGCAGCTGCATGATCTGCGCCTGCACGGTCACGTCCAGCGCCGTGGTCGGCTCGTCGGCGATCAGCAGGTCCGGACGGCAGAGCAGCGCCATGGCGATCATCACCCGCTGCCGCATGCCGCCGGAAAACTCGTGCGGATAAAGCCGGATGCGGCCGCGCGCGTCGGGGATCTTCACCGCGTCGAGCATACGTGCCGCCTCGGCCACGGCCTCGTGCTTGCCCAGGCCCTTGTGCAGCATCAGGACCTCGGCCATCTGGTCCGAGACGCGCATATAGGGGTTCAGGCTGGTCATCGGGTCCTGGAACACCATGGCGATGCGGCGGGCGCGGATGCGGTTCAGCACCTTGGGCGGGGCGTTCAGGATCTCGGTGCCGTCGAAGCGAACCGAGCCCGTGGCGCGGCCGTTCCGCGCCAACAGACCCATGATCGAGAACGCCAGTTGCGACTTGCCCGAGCCGCTTTCGCCGACGATGCCCAGGGTCTGGCCGCGCTCCAGGTCCAGGTCGATGCCGTTGACGGCCGAGACCTCGCCGTCGGTGGTGGCGAAGCGCACGGCCAGGTCGCGGATTTCCAGCAGCGCCATGTCAGCGATCCTTCGGGTCCAGCGCATCGCGCAAGCCGTCGCCGACGAAGAAGAAGGCGAACAGCGTGATGCAGAAGAAGAACAGCGGAAAGGCCAGCTGCCAGAGCGTGCCATAGTTCATCGTCCCCGCGCCCTCGGAGATCAGCGCCCCCCAGGAGGTCAGCGGCTCCTGCACGCCGAGGCCCAGGAAGCTGATGAAGCTTTCCGACAGGATCATCAGCGGCACCAGCAGCGTGGCATAGACCGCGACCACGCCCATCAGGTTCGGCACGATATGGCGCAGGATGATCCGCCATGCCGGGACGCCGGTGGCGCGGGCGGCCTCGATGAATTCGCGGTTCTTCAGGCTCAGGGTCTGGCCGCGCACGATGCGGGACATGTCCAGCCAGGAAATCAGGCCGATGCCCAGGAACAGCATGGACATCGAGCGGCCAAAGACCACCAGCAGCAGGATCAGCACGAACATGTAGGGGATCGACATCAGCACATCGACGGCGCGCATCATGATGCCGTCGGTGCGGCCGCCGACATAGCCGGCGGTGGCGCCGTAAAGCGTGCCGACGACGACCGCGATGCCGGCGCCGATCAGCCCGACCATCAGGCTGACCTGGGTGCCCTGCACCGTGCGCGAGAACAGGTCGCGGCCCAGGTCGTCGGTGCCGAAATAATGCCCGTTCGACCAGCTCGGCGCGCCGAGCTGCGCGGCCTGGCCCATGATCGCGAAGTCCATCTCCTCGTTCGACCAGGCGGCCAGCTGGCTGCCGAAGATCGCGAACAGCCCGACCAGGACCAGCACCACCAGGCTGACCATCGCGGCCTTGTTGCGGCGAAAGCGGCGGCGGGCATCGGCCCAGGGGCTGCGGCCCCTGACCTCGGGCTGGGCCAGGCGGGCGGCCAGCGATTGCATCTGACGGCTGTCGATCATGGCTCAATACCGGATCTTCGGGTCGATCCAGGCGTAGAGCACATCGACCACGAGGCTGAAGAGAATGGTCAGCGCCCCGACGAGAATGGTGATCCCCATCATCACCGCATAATCGCGGTTCAGCGCCGAATCGACGAAGCTGCGGCCGATGCCGCCGGTCGAGAAATACATGTCGATCACCACCGAGCCGGTGATCATGGTGACGAAGGCCGGCCCGAGATAGGAGATCACCGGCAGCATGGCGGGCTTGAGCGCATGGCGCAGGATCACCGCGCGCTCGGGCAGGCCCTTGGCGCGGGCGGTGCGGATGTGGTTGCTGCCCAGCACCTCGAGCATCGAGCTGCGGGTGATGCGCGCGATCGAGGCCATGAAATGCGTGGCCAGCGCCACCACCGGCATGATCCAGTAGACCGGCCCGCCCCAGCCGCCGCCCGGCAGCCAGCCCAGCCACAGGGTAAAGACCAGCACCAGCAGCGGCGCCATGACGAAGTTCGGCAGCACCTGCGCGCCGATCGAGACGCCGACGGCCAGATAGTCCATCCAGCTGTTCTGCCGGATCGCCGCGGCGACGCCCAAGCTGACGCCCACCGCCACCGCCACGACGAAGGCGATGCCGCCATAGGTCAGCGTCACCGGGAAGCCGGCGGCGATGATCTGGTTCACCGAACGGTCGGGATAGACGAAGCTGGGGCCGAAGTCGAAATGCGCGACGATCCCCCAGACATAGTTGACGATCTGCCGCCACAGCGGATCGTCAAGCCCGTATTTCGCGTTCAGGTTGGCCAGCACCTGCGGCGGCAGGGCGCGTTCCTGCGTGAAGGGGCCGCCGGGCGCGGCGTGCATCAGCAGGAAGGAGACGACGATCAGCAGAAGCAGCGTCGGGATGGCGACCGCGAGCCGCCGCAGGATGAAGCCGAACATGCGCAGGTTCCCAAGGAGACAGGTGCCGGACAGGATCGGAGGGGCGGCCGCGCGGCCGCCCCCGGGACTTACTTCTGGATGCGGTAGATGTCCTTGGCATACCAGTCGTTCATCACGTTCTCGGTCGGCAGGCCCTTGATGTCGTCGCGGATCATGTCGACCTTGGCGTATTGATAGATCGGCACCAGCGGCATGTCCTCGGCCAGGATCTTCTCGGCCGCGGTGTATTGCTCGTTCGGATCGTCCGAGGTCTTGGACTCGTCCATCAGCTTGTCGAATTCCGGGTTGGAATACTTGCCGTAATTCATGCCCGTGCTGCGGAAATAGTCGAGGAAGGTCGAGGCCTCGTTATAGTCGGCGCACCAGGCATAGCGGGCCATCTCGAAATCCTGCGACTGCATGCGGTCGGTATGCACCTTCCATTCCACGTTGTTCAGGGTCAGCTCGACGCCGATCTGCTTGTAGAACTGCTGCGCGGCGACGGCGATCTTCTTGTGGTTCTCGTCGGTATTGTATTGCAGGGTCAGCTTCAGCGGCTTGTCGGGACCGTAGCCGGCCTCGGCCAGCAGGGCCTTGGCCTTTTCCAGCCGCTCGGCCTGGGACCAGGAGGCATAGTCGATCTCGGGCATCTGGAAGCCCTCGATGGCCCAATGCGTCCAGTTATAGGCCGGTTTCTGGCCGCCCTGCAGGATCTGGTTCACCACCACGTCGCGCTGCATGGCATAGCTCAGCGCCTTGCGCACCCGCACGTCCTTCAGCGCTTCGGGACCCTTGTCGCTGACGTTGAACAGATAGGCATAGGTGCAGGAATAGGGGATCGAGACCGCCTGGTCGGGGAATTCCTTCTCCAACCGCGGATATTGCCCGGCCGGGATCTGCACCCGGTCCAGCTCTCCCGCCTGATAGCGGGTCAGGGCGACGTTGTTGTCGTTCACCGTCAGACCCTTGATATGCTCCATGATCACATTGTCGGCGTCCCAGTATTCCGGGTTCTTGTCCATGCTGATCTGCACGCCTAGGTCGTGGCTTTTCAGCACATAGGCGCCGTTGCCGACCAGCTTGCCGGCCTCGGTCCAGTTGTCGCCCTCGGCCTCGATCACCTTCTGGTTGACCGGGAAGGTCGAGGCATGCGTGACCATCTTGGGGAAATAGGGCGTCGGCGTGGTCAGCCTGACCTCCAGCGTGTGGTCATCGACGGCCTTGACGCCCAGCTCCTCGGGCTGCTTCTCGCCCTTGACCACCGCGGTGGCGTTCTCGACGTTCATCAGTTCCATGAACCAGGCGTATTCGCTGGCCGTAGCCGGATCGGCCAGCCGCCGCCAGGCATAGACGAAATCATGCGCGGTGACCGGGTCGCCGTTCGACCATTTCGCCTCGGGACGCAGGTGGAAGGTATAGGTCCGCTTGTCCTCGGACAGGTCGAACGACGAGGCGACGCCGGGGACCGGCGCGCCCTTCTCGTCCTCGTTCAGCAGGCCCTCGAACAGCTGGCGAATGATGTCCGAGCCTTCGACATCGGTGTTCTTCTGCGGGTCGGCGGTCTTGATCGCGTCCAGCAGCCAGAAGGTATAGGACTGGTTCTCGGCCAGCTTCTCGCCCTCGGCGGGCTTGGCGGCCAGCGCCGGCAGGGCCATGCCTGCAACCAGCGCGGTGGTCAGGAACAGTCGGGTCATGGGGCACCTCTCTGATATGTCATGGCGCGGTTCTTGCTGTCTCTTGCCGCGCGGATGATCGAAATTGAGCGCAAAACCTGTAAGACAGCAAGTGAGATTTCCGGCTTTCGCAGCGCCCGCCCATGTGAAACAACACAGGCATGAGCAATGTTCCGCGCGTCATCATGGTCACCGGCGGCGCCCGTTCCGGCAAGTCTGCGCTGGCCGAATCCATCGCGGCCCGCCACGAGGGGGCGCGATTCTACATCGCCACGGCCGAGGCCCGGGACGACGAAATGACGCAGCGTATCGGCCGGCACCGCGCCGGGCGCGGCCCGGACTGGCAGACGGTCGAGGAGCCGCGCGACCTGGCCGATGCGTTGGCGCGCACCGACGGGCAGGGGCCGCGGCTGGTCGATTGCCTGACGCTGTGGCTGTCGAACCTGATGGCCGGTGGGGATGATCCCGGACCGCAGGTCGGCGCACTGTGCGAATTGCTGCCCGCACAGCGAAGCCCGGTGGTGCTGGTGACCAACGAGCTGGGTCTGGGCATCGTGCCCGATAACGCGCTTGCCCGCCGCTTCCGGGACGAGCATGGCTGGATGAACCAGGCGGTCGCCCGGGTCGCGGACGAGGTCTGGATGGCCGTCAGCGGCCTGCCGCTTCGCCTGAAACCGCAGAAAGGGACATCTTGAAAGAGTTCGACGAGAACGCCGCCGCCGCCGCCCGCGACCGCCAGGACCAGCTGACCAAGCCCCCCGGTTCGCTGGGCCGGCTCGAGGAGCTGGCGGTGTTTATGGCCGGCTGGCAGGGACGCGAGCGGCCGGTGATCGAGCGCGCGCAGGTGCTGGTCTTCGCCGGCAATCACGGTGTCACCGCGCAGGGCGTGAACCCGTTCCCGGTCGAGGTGACCGCCCAGATGGTCGAGAATTTCCGCAACGGCGGCGCAGCGATCAATCAGCTGTGCCGGCTGGCCGGGGCCGGGTTGCAGGTGATCGCGCTGGACCTGGACCGCCCGACCGGCGACTTCACCCGCGGCATGGCGATGGAGGTCGACGAGCTGGTCGCCGCCATCCAGACCGGCAAGAACGCCGTGGACCCGCAGGCCGACGTGATCCTGCTGGGCGAGATGGGGATCGGCAATTCCACCGTCGCCGCGGCGCTGGCGGCGGCGACCTTCGGCGGCAGCGCCGCGGATTGGGTCGGTCCCGGCACCGGCGCCGATGACGAGGTGCTGGCCCGCAAGATCGCCGCCGTCGAGACCGGGCTCAAGCGTCACAAGGGCGCGGCCACGGCGGCCTCGATCCTGGGCAGCTATGGCGGGCGCGAGCAGGCGGCGATCTGCGGCGCGGTGATCCGGGCGCGCGAACTGGGGATTCCGGTCATCCTCGACGGGTTCATCTGCTCGGCGGCGGCGGGCGTGCTGCTGGTGAACGACAAGAATGCGCTGGACCATTGCCTGATCGGCCATGAAAGCGCCGAGCCGGGCCATCGCCGCCTGATCGCGGTGATGCAGAAGAAGCCGGTGGTGACGCTGGACATGCGGCTGGGCGAGGGCTCGGGCGCGGCGGTGGCGCTGATGATCCTGCGCGCGGCGCTGGAATGCCATAACGGCATGGCGACCTTTGCCGAGGCCGGGATTGGCTAGGCTTGCGGCTGAAGCGGTGCTGGCGCTGGTCTGGCTGACCCGGCTGCCGGTCGGCCGCTGGCTGCCCGCCGCACCGCCGCCGCTGGCGCAGGCGGCCTGGGCCTTTCCGCTGGCCGGGCTGGCGGTCGGGCTGGCCGGTGCGGTCGTGCTGGGCCTGGCCGTCCTGGCCGGGC
>NZ_JAEHFP010000077.1 GCF_016446475.1 Paracoccus binzhouensis
CGCGCCAGTCGCGCCCGGCCAGCGGCGCCGCCAGTCCCAGCGCCGCGCCGGCCAGCGCCGTGGCGCCGCGCCAGATCAACGGGTCGCGGCCTCGGCAGCCTCGCGGATGGCGCGGATGTTCCCGCCATAGACGCCGGGATCGGCGACCGAGCCGCCGCGGAACACCGCCGAGCCCGCCACCAGCACATCCGCCCCCGCCCCGGCGACCAGCGGCGCGGTGTCCGGATCGACGCCGCCATCGACCTGGATATGCACCGGCCGGTCGCCGATCATCGCCCGCAGCCGGGCGATCTTGTCGAGCTGCGAGTGAATGAATTTCTGCCCGCCGAAGCCGGGGTTCACCGTCATCACCAGCACCATGTCGCACAGGTCCAGCAGGTATTCCACCGCCTCGGCCGGGGTGCCCGGGTTCAGCGAGATCCCGGCCTTCTTGCCGGTGGCGCGGATCGCCTGCAGGGTGCGATGCGGATGCGGCCCGGCCTCGACATGGGCGGTGATCATGTCGGCGCCGGCCTCGGCATAGGCCTCGATATAGGGATCGACCGGCGCGATCATCAGATGCACGTCCATGAAGGTGGTCACATGCGGCCGAAAGGCCTTCACGGCGGGCGGGCCAAAGGTCAGGTTGGGCACGAAATGCCCATCCATCACGTCGACATGCACCCAGTCGGCGCCCTGGGCCTCGATGGCGCGGATCTCCTGGCCGAAATTGGCGAAATCCGCCGACAGGATGGACGGGGCGATCTTGATGCGGCGGTCGAAGGTCATGGCTGGCTCCCTGCACATACCCGATCCGGTTACCGCCCCGGCCCGCGGCGCGTCAACCGGCATGAAAGTGGCATCTTTCCGTTTTCCAAATACCCCGCGGGGGCCCGGGGGCGCGAAGCCCCCGGCTTCCCCCCTTGGGCTTTCCGCCGCAGGGCCTATATTGGGACCAAGGCGCCAGGCCGCCAGCGGCCCCGCGCATCCGCATTCCGAAGGACTTGCAATGACCGAAACGAAGGATCTTTCCTGGGACGACAGCGTGCTGCCCTTCCAGCTGGAACGCTCGGGCATGCGCGGCCGCGTCGCGCGCCTGGGACCGGTGCTGGAGCATATCCTGTCGCGCCACGACTACCCGGTCGCGGTCAGCGCCATGGTGGCCGAGCTGACCATCCTGACCGCGCTGATCGGCCAGACCATCAAGCTGCGCTGGAAACTGTCGCTGCAGGTGCGGGGCAACGGCGCCATCCGCACCATCGCCACCGACTATTACGCCCCCGAGACCGAGGGCGGCCCCGCCCGCATGCGCGCCTGGGCCAGCTTCGATCCGGACCGGCTGCACGAGGGCGTCCCCGGCTTCGACCAGCTCGGCCAGGGCTATTTCGCGGTGCTGATCGACCAGGGCGAGGGCACGACGCCCTATCAGGGCCTGACGCCGCTGGCCGGCGGCTCGCTCGCCACCTGCGCGCAGACCTATTTCGAGCAGTCCGAGCAGCTTCCGACCCGGTTCGAGCTGACGGTCGGCCGCTCGCGCATGCCCGGCCAGGCGCGGGAACACTGGCGCGCCGGCGGCATCATGCTGCAGACCCTACCCGCCGCCAGCCATGCCGCCCCCGAAGGCGAGGCGCTGCAATCCGCCGATATCCTGCAGGGCGCCCAGTCCGAGGACTGGACCCGCGGCACCATGCTGATGGCGACGGTCGAGGCGATGGAGATGGTCGATCCGGCCCTGCCGCTGCCGAACCTGGTCTTCCGCCTGTTCCACGAGGAGGAGCCCACCGCCTTCGCCACGCAACCGCTGGTCTTCGGCTGTTCCTGCAATGCCGACCGGGTGCGGGGCACGCTGTCGATCTATTCGGCCAAGGACATCTCCCACATGACCAACGAGGACGGCATCGTCACCGCCGATTGCCAGTTCTGCGGCGCGCATTACGAATTCGACCCGCAAAGCCTGGGCTTCGAGGCGACCGTGGATGCCGAGGGCAATCCCCTGCCGCAAGCCGGGGTCGGGGAAAGCCGGGCCGCGCTTTGATGGCGGGCATCCGATGACCGGGGTCCGCGAGACATTGATGCGGGCCCTGTCGGGATCGACGGGGCCCTCGTCCGATTTCGACTTCGGCGGCGCCCCCGTGCCGGGCGAGGTCGCGCTGCGCCCCGCCGGGGTGCTGGCCGCCTTCGATGCCGCGGACGGCCGGCTGCTGCTGACCAAGCGCGCCTCGAGCCTGCGCCACCATCCCGGCCAGATCGCCCTGCCCGGCGGCAAGGTCGATCCCGGCGATGCCGACGAGACCGCCGCCGCCCTGCGCGAGGCGCATGAGGAGGTGGGCCTCGATCCCGCCCGCGTCGAGGTCCTGGGCACTATGCCGCCGCATCGCACCGTGACCGGCTTTGCCATGACCCCGGTGCTGGCGCTGATCCACGGCCCCTTCACCCCGATCCCCGAGGCCGGCGAGGTCGAGGAGGTCTTCACCGTCCCCTTCGCCCATGTCGCCGATCCGGCCAACTACCACATCGAGGGCCGGATCTGGCGCGGCGCCCGGCGGGACTATTATGTCGCCCCCTATGGGCCCTATTATATCTGGGGCGCCACCGCCCGCGTCCTGCATTCACTCGCCACCCGGATTTCAACCAGGCTTTCCGCATGACCCGCCTGACCGCGCCCTTCCTCGACGATCCCGCCCTGGCGCGGGTGCTGGCCGCGCTTTCGGCCGAAGGCGCGCAGGCGCTGGTCGTCGGCGGCGCGGTCCGGAACGCGCTTCTGGGCGAGCCGGTGGCGGATGTGGACGTCTCGACCTCGGCCCGGCCCGACGACACCGTGCGGCTGGCCGAGACGGCCGGCCTGCGCACCGTGCCGACCGGCATCGAGCACGGCACCGTCACCGTGATCGCCGAGGGCCGCGGTTTCGAGGTCACCAGCTTCCGCCGCGACGTCGAGACCGACGGCCGCCGGGCCGTCGTCGCCTATTCCGACCGGATCGAGGACGACGCGCAGCGCCGCGACTTCACCATGAACGCGCTTTACGCCACCGCCTCGGGCGAGGTGCTGGACCCGGTGGGCGGCCTGCCCGACCTGGCCGCGCGCCGGCTGCGCTTCGTCGGCGACCCGCGCGCCCGCATCGCCGAGGACTATCTGCGCATCCTGCGCTTCTTCCGCTTCCTGGCCTGGTATGGGCGCGAGGCCGACCTGCAGGCGCTGGCCGCCTGCCGCGAGCTGCGCCAGGGCCTCGCCGGCATTTCCAGGGAACGCATCGGCCACGAGATGCGCAAGCTTTTGGATGCGCCCGACCCCTCGCGCGCCCTGGCGCTGATGGCCGAGGCGGGGGTGCTGCCGCTGGTCCTGCCCGGCGCCGATCCCGGCGACCTGCCAGAACTGGTCGAGGCCGAGCATGAATTCGGCACCGGCGCCCTGCCCCGCTGGCCGCGCCGCCTGGCGCTGCTGGCGGCCCCGAACGCCGCCGAGGCCCTGCGGCTGTCACGGGACGAGGCCCGCAGCCAGGACCAGATCGCCGCGGCGCTGGCGCTGCATCCGCCGGTCGCCGCCTGGCGCTACGGCCGCGCCGTCGCCGCGCAATCGGTGCTGATCCGCGCCGCCCGCGGCGAGGCGCCGCCCTTCGGCTGGTGCCATGAACTGGCCCGCGGCGCCGAGGCGAAATTCCCGCTGGCCGCCCGCGACCTGATGCCCGCGCTTTCCGGCCCAGCCCTGGGCGAGGCGCTGAAACGCGCCGAATCGGCATGGATCGAAAGCAATTTCACCCTGCCGCGCGAGGCGCTGCGCCGGATCGCGCTGCGACAGGAGGCCAAGGCCTGATGCACGATGTCTTCGCCCGCATGATCGACGCCTTCCGCCCGGCCGAGGGCCCGCCGCCGCGCAGCCTGCTGGCCTTCTTCCGCTGGTGCCTGTCCGGAGCCTGGCCGGGGCTGACCATCGCCGCGGTGGCCTCGGCGCTCAGCGGCATCGCGGATATCGTCTCGGCGGTGCTGCTGGGCTGGGTGGTCGATGCCGTCGTGACCACCACGCCCGCGACCCTGGTCGCCGACAAGGGCGGGCTGATCCTGGGCTTCGTGCTGTTCTTCCTGGTGGTGCGGCCGGCGATCTTCGGCCTGTCCACCGCCTCTTCCAGCGTCATCATCGGGCCGAACCTGTTCCCGCTGGTGCTGTCGCGGCTTCACCGCTGGACCATGGGCCATGCGGTGACTTTCTTCGACAACGACTTCGCCGGCCGCATCGCCCAGAAGCAGACCCAGACCGCCCGGGCAGTGACCGACGTGGCGACGGAATTCGTCAACGTGGTGGCCTTCGCGCTGGCCTCGATCATCGGCTCGGCCGCCTTTCTGGTCTCGGTGGACGGCTGGGGCGCGGTGGCGATGCTGGCCTGGCTGATGGCCTATGTCCTGCTGATCCGCTTCTTCCTGCCGCGCATCCGCACCCGCTCGGCCAGCCGGGCCTCGGCGCGGGCCATGGTGACGGGGCAGGTGGTGGACACGATCACCAACATCAAGACCGTGAAGCTTTTCGCCCATGCCGAGCACGAGGACCGCGCCGCGCTTGGCGCCATGGCCGGCTTTCGCGAGCGCGCGCTGGATTTCGGCCGGGTCAGCACCTGGTTCCGCTTTTCGCTGATGTTCGTCGCCGGCGCGCTGCCGGTGGTGCTGATCGGCGGCACGCTGATGCTGTGGCGCGAGGGGCTGGCGACGGCCGGCGACATCGCCGCCGCCGGCGCGATCTCGATGCGGCTGGCGCAGATGACCGGCTGGGTCAGCATGGCGCTGATGGGCGTCTGGGGCAGCATCGGCGAGGTCGAGGACGGCATGAAGACCCTGTCGCCGCCGCATGCCCTGACCGACGCCCCCGATGCGGTCGCGCTTGACCGCGTGGCGGGGCGCATCGACTTCGACCATGTCGATTTCGCCTATGGCCGCGATCAGGGGGGCATCCGCGACCTCGACCTGCATATCGCCCCGGGCGAGAAGCTGGGCGTGGTCGGGGCCTCGGGCGCGGGCAAGTCCACCATGGTCTCGCTGCTGCTGCGGCTTTACGACGTGGAACGCGGCGCGGTGCGGGTGGACGGCCATGACGTGCGCGCGGTGACCCAGGAAAGCCTGCGCCGCAACATCGCCATGGTCACGCAGGAAACCGCGATGTTCAACCGCTCAGCGCGCGACAACATCCTTTACGGCCGCCCCGACGCGACCGAGGAGGAGATCGTCGCGGCGGCCCGCGCGGCCGAGGCGCATGACTTCATCCTGACCCTGCAGGACCACATGGGCCGCAAGGGCTACGACGCCCATCTGGGCGAGCGCGGCGTCAAGCTGTCCGGCGGGCAGCGCCAGCGCATCGCGCTGGCCCGCGCGCTGCTGAAGGACGCGCCGATCCTGGTCCTGGACGAGGCGACCAGCGCGCTCGACAGCGAGGTCGAGGCGCAGGTGCAGGAGGCGCTGCACCGCGCCATGCAGGGCAAGACCGTTCTGGCCATCGCGCACCGGCTTTCGACCATCGCCGAGCTGGACCGCATCGTGGTGCTGGAATCCGGCCGCATCGTCGAGCAGGGCAGCCATGCCGAGCTGCTGGCGCTGGACGGCACCTATGCCCGCTACTGGAACCGGCAATCCGGCGGCTTCCTGGGCACCGACGAGGACGAGGAAACCACCGAGGCCGCCGAGTGATCTGGACCGTCGAGCGGCTGGGCCGCAAGGGCGATGGCGTGGCGGTCGGGGCCGGGGGCCGCGCGCTGGCGGCGCTGACCCTGCCCGGCGAGGTGATCGAGGGCGAGGCCGAGGACGGCCGCATCGCCGGCCCGCGCATCGTGACGCCTGCGCCCGAGCGGGTGCGCCCGCCCTGCCCGCATTACCGCGTCTGCGGCGGCTGCGCGCTGATGCACGGCTCCGAGGCTTTCGTGAAGGCCTGGAAGGTCGGCGTCGTGACCGAAGCGCTGCGCGCGCAGGGGCTTTCCGCGCCGATCGCCGGCGTGCATGTCTCGCCGCCGCGCTCGCGCCGGCGGGCGGTGCTGTCGGGGCGGCGGACGAAGAAGGGCGCGCTGCTGGGCTTTCACGCCCGCGCCTCGGAGGTGATCGTGGACATCGCCGATTGCCACGTGCTGCGGCCCGCCATCCAGTCGGCACTGCCGCTGCTGCGGCGACTGGTCGTCGCCGGCGCCTCGCGCGCGGGCGAGCTGTCGCTGACCGTGATCGACACGCCGGCGGGACTGGACGTGGCGGTGACCGGCGGCAAGCCGATGGAACCGGCGCTGTTCCAGGCCCTGTCGGCACTGGCCGATGAGGGCGACCTGGCGCGGCTGAGCTGGGACGGGGACAGCATCACCCGCCGCCCGCCGGCGCTGCCGATGGGACGGGCGCAGGTCGTTCCGCCGCCGGGCGGCTTCCTGCAGGCCACCGCCGAGGGCGAGGCGGCGCTGCTGGCCGCCCTGCGCGACATGCTGCGCGGCGCCGGCCGGGTGCTGGACCTGTTCGCCGGCTGCGGCACCTTCACCCTGCCCCTGGCCGAGACGGCCGAGCTTCATGCCGTCGAGGGGCTGGCCGCGCCGCTGCAGGCGCTGGACGCGGCCGCCCGCCGCAGCCCCGGCCTGCACCGAATCACGACCGAGATTCGCGACCTTGCCCGACGGCCGCTCATGCCCGACGAGCTGGCCTATGACGCGATCGTGATCGACCCGCCGCGCGCCGGGGCCGAGGCGCAGGCCCGGGAAATCGCCCGCTCGGCCGTGGACAGGCTGGCCTGGGTCAGCTGCGATCCGGTCACTTTTGCAAGGGATGCGCGGATTCTCGCCGATGGCGGGCTGGTGCTGGCGCGGCTCTTCGTGGTCGACCAGTTCCGCTGGTCGCCGCATGTCGAGACCGTGGCGGAATTTCGCCGAAACTAGCGAAATTTTAACGCCTGTGGTATTTCATGGGAAAACCAAGCGCATAGCGCATCCAGAGGGCAGTGATGATTCGGGCAATTCGCGCATTGATCGCGGTTGTCGCAGTTGCCATCGTGGCAAGCTGCGGCGGCGACAGCACCCAACCCAGCAAGACCTACCAGGGGCCGCCCATCACGCAGGTCGTGGTGAAAAAGGGCGAGCGCAAGATGTATCTCGTCAGCGGCCGGGAAGTCATCAAGAGCTATGACATCAAGCTCGGCAACCAGCCGGTGGGCCGCAAGCAGTTCGAGGGCGACGGCCGCACGCCCGAGGGCATGTATTTCATCGACCGTTTCAACCCGCGCAGCCGCTATCACCTGTCGGTCGGCATTTCCTATCCGTCCGCGCAGGACGTGGCCCAGGCGGCAGCCATGGGGCTGCGGCCGGGCGGCGACATCTTCATCCACGGCCTTGGCCCCGAAGGGCGGCAACTGATCCGCCAGCGCAGCGACTGGACCGCCGGCTGCATCGCCGTCACCGACGAGGAGATCGAGGAGATCTTCACCATGTTGCGCCCGGGGGTGCCGATCTTCCTCTATCCCTAGGCGCCGCCGGCGGCGACAGCCGAAAGGGCCCCCCGCGCATCGTCGCGGGGCTTTTGATCGCCCCAAAGGGCTGCGGGCCGGCCGCCTGCCCGTCCCCCATCCTTTGCCATGCCATGACGGCTCAGGCCGGATCGCGCCTCAGCCCGGCAAGGCCAGCCTGTCCAGCGCCGCGGCGTGAAGCTCGGGCGAGGCGCTGGCCAGGATGGCGCCGCTCGACCGCAGCGTCAGCGGTCGTCCTTGCCAGTCGGAGATGACGCCGCCCGCCTCCTGCACGACCGGGCACAGGGCGCAGATGTCACAGGCGTCCAGGTCGTCGCCGTTCAGGCAAAGATCCACCAGCCCGCGCGCCAGCGCGCCATAGGCAGCCGCGCCGCCGTCGAACACCCTGGCCCGCCCGGCCGTCCGCAGCCGGCGGTATCCGGCTGCGCTGTCGGGCGCGGTGAAGCTGTCGGGATTGGCCAGGCTGACCACGGCCTCGTCCAGCGCCCGCCGGCCGCTGCTGCGGACCAGGCGGGTGCCGAAGCGCGTGCCCCGGCCCTCGGCCGCCACATAGCGGGCACCCGGCGCCGGCAGGTCGATGAATCCCAGGACCGGGACTCCGTCGCGGCAGACCCCGATCAGCGAGGCGAAGTTCAGCAATCCCGCCGCGAACTGGCGGGTGCCGTCGATCGGATCCAGCACCCAGGTCCAGGCGCTGCTGCCGGGGTCGACGCCGTATTCCTCGCCCAGGATGCCGTGCGAGGGAAACTGCCGCCGGATGGACTCGCGCCACATCGCCTCGATGGAGAGGTCGGCCTCGGTCAGCGACGAGCCGTCTGGCTTGTAGCCGACCGCGAGCGCGCCGCGCCAGGCCCGGGCAGAGATGTCCGCCGCCGCCTCGGCCAGGGCCCGCGCCGCGGCCAGGATGCGGTCGATCTCGTTCATGCCGGCAAGATTGGGCAGCACGGCCCGCGACCGGGGCGCGGGCTGCGGATGCAAGGCGGAAAGGCGCGGCCCGGTCGCAGCCGCGCCATCCGGTCAGATCCCGGCGCCGGGGGCGGCAAAGCCGCCGGCCATGGTCGTGGGCATGGTGGCCACGCCGCCGGTGATCAGCACCCACCAGATCTTGCCCGAGGGCTCCTGATACCAGCCGATGCCCAGCTCGGTCGCGCGCGGGTCCATGATCACGTCGCGGGTGTCGCGGGTCTGCATCCAGGCGTTCAGCGTTGCGATCTCGTTCTCGTAGGTCTCGGAGATGTTCTCGCCGATCAGGTGGCCCATGTAGCCGTTGCGGCGGATGCGATCCAGCGGCGAGGAGCCGTCCGAGCCGAAATGCCAGGCCCGGTTCTGCGCCGCCATGTCGCGGGCATGGGCCTTGGCGGCCGTGTCCAGCATCGGGTTCTGCACCATGGGGGGCGCGGCGACATTGGCGCGCAGCGCATTGATCTGGCCCAGGATGCGGCCGGGGATCTGCGCCTCCTCCCGCGGGGTGATCTTGTAGGCGACCGGCAGCGGCTGGCCGTCGGGGCCGAGTTGCGGCTGCTGCGGCTGCTGGCAGGCGGCAAGCGCCAGCACCGAAACAAGCGCCAGGGTAGAGAGTTTCAGCATCATATCCTGTCCCGAAAGGAAATTTTGCGCCAGCCATACAAAAGCCGGCCCCTGCCTTCAAACCCAAGATTGCGTGAGGGCCACAGGCTGCGACTCTGTTGCGACAATGACGCTTGTTTGAATTGCATGGCCGGGGACCGGGGCGTAAATCCGCAGCAGAACGCCATTCTTCGCAAATTCGGGCAGAGAAGGCCGCCTCGAGCGGTCCGAGCACATATCAGGAGCGACACATGATCACGCCGAAAAATCCGGTCTCGCGCCGGAAATTTCTGACCGCCTCGGTGGCGATGGGCGCGGCGGCGGGGCTGGCGGCCCCGGCCCTGGCCCAGGCCATCGACCCCTATACCGGCCAGCCGCTGCAGGGCACCGCCGGCGGCGCCACGCCGGATGCGGGCATGGTGCAATACGACGCGACGCAGGATTCGCGGCGCAACATCTCCAGCTTCCGCATGCAGGACTGGCAGCCCTATTTCAGCACCCTGACCAATGGCGCGATCCTGGTCGACCTGACCTCGCGCGCGCTGCATTTCTGGTCCGAGGACCAGACGGTCTACAAGCTGTTCCCGACCTCGGTCCCGGTCAGCCCCGACCTGACCCGCACCGGCCGCACCGAGATCATCAAGAAGGTCAAGGGCCCCAGCTGGGCGCCCACCCCCGAGATGAAGAAGCGCAACCCGGAATGGCCGGATTTCGTGCCGCCGGGCCCGGACAACCCGCTGGGCACCCATGCGCTGTGGCTGAGCTGGCAATATTACCGCATCCACGGCACGCATGACACGCGCAAGATCGGCCGCAAGTCCTCGAACGGCTGCATCGGCCTTTACAACGAGCATATCAAGCAGCTCTACGACCTGACCAAGATCGGCACCCAGGTGCTGCTGATCTGACCCGCAGGCAGCGCAGAAAGGGGCCGGCAGGCCCCTTTGTCATGGCGAGGCGCTTTGCGGCCGGCATCGGCCCCGGCCCGTGGTCAACCCGGCATCGGCGGGTGTCACCGCCGCTCAGCCGGACGTGCCGACCATCGCCCGGCCCGCCGGCCGCACCAGACCGATGCGCCGGAGCCTTTCGGCCGCCGGGCGTTTTTCGAGGCCCGGTTGTCGTCGGCTGCGGCTCTGGACTAACCTCGCCGCCGGGAAGCCGGAAAACAGGAACGGGCAGATGAAATCCAGGGCATGGTTCGCAGCTTGCGCCGTCGCCGCCTTCTTCGGTCAGGCCGCTGCGGCGCAGGAGACGACCTTCTTCCGCATCGGCACCGGCGGCACCGCCGGCACCTATTACCCGATCGGCGGGTTGATCGCCGCCGCCATCTCCAGCCCGCCCGGCTCGCGCGGCTGCGAGGATGGCGGCCCCTGCGGGGTGCCGGGGCTGGTGGCGACAGCGGTGGCCTCGACCGGCTCGGTCGGCAATGTCAGCGCCATCGACGGCGGCACCATCGAGGCGGGCCTGAGCCAGTCCGACATCGCCTATTGGGCGCAGACCGGCACCGGCCTCTGGGAAGGCCGGCCGGCGGTCGGAAAGCTGCGGCTGATCGCCAACCTCTATCCCGAAAGCATCCATCTGGTCGCGCGGGCCGATGCGGGCATCGCCTCGGTCGCCGATCTTCGCGGCAAGCGGGTGTCGCTGGACGAGCCGGGCTCGGGCACGCTGGTCGATGCCCGGATCATCCTCGACGCCTTCGGCCTGTCCGAGGCGGATGTGCAGCCGGAATATCTCCGGCTCGACCAGGCGGCCGCGCGGATGCGCGAGGGCGGGCTCGACGCCTTCTTCTTCGTCGGCGGCTATCCGGCCGGCGCCATCGCCGAGCTGGCCAGCCAGCACCCGGTGGCGCTGGTGCCGATCGCCGGCCCCGAGGTGGAGCGGCTGCGCAGCACCTACAGCTTCTTCGCCGACGACAGCGTGCCGGCCGGCACCTATGAGGGGCAGGCGACCGATGTCGCCACCCTCTCGGTCGGGGCGCAGCTGGTGACCGGCGCCGACCAGCCCGAGGCGCTGATCCATGACATCACCCGGGCGCTTTACGACCGGAACAACCAGAGGCTGTTCACCGCCGGCCATGCCAAGGGCAGCATGATCACGCTGGAAAACGCGACCCGGGGCGCCGGAATCCCCTTCCACCCGGGCGCCGAGCGTTTCTACAGGGAAGCCGACATGCTCGAATGAGCGCCGCGGCCGGCCGACGAGGAGGCGCCGCCGCGCGGTCCGGCGCCTTGGCCGTCGCCCGGTTCCCGAGTCCCTGTTCCCGACACCGGCCGCCCGTCAGACCCAGCCGGCCAGGTTCTCGGCGATCACCGCCGCCAGCATGTCGATATGCGCCGGCTCGGCGTTCAGGCAGGGGATATAGGTGAATTCCTTGCCGCCCGCCGCCTCGAAGGCGTGGCGGATCTCGCCCTGGATCTCCTCGAGCGTCTCGATGCAATCGGCCGAGAAGGCGGGCGAGATCACCGCGATCTCGGTGATGCCCTGCCGCGCCAGTTCGGCCACATGCTCGACGGTATAGGGGCGCAGCCATTCCTCGGTGCCGAAGACCGACTGGAAGCTGGTGTCGATCACGCCTTCGTCCCAGCCCAGCCGCTCGCGCAGCAGGCGCGAGGTCTTCTGGCATTGGCAATGATAGGGGTCGCCCTCTTGCAGGTAGCGTTTCGGCATGCCGTGATAGCTGGCGACCAGCTTGCGGGGCTGGCGGCCGCCCAGGGCGCGCTCGACCGAAGCCGCCAGCGCGTCGATATAGTCCGGCCGGTCGAAATAGGGCGGCACGGTGCGCGCGGCCGGCTGCCGCCTCTCGGCGATCAGCGCGCGGAAGAACTGGTCGTTCGCCGTCGCCGTCGTCGCCCCGGCATATTGCGGATAAAGCGGAAAGAACAGGATGCGGTCGCAGCCGGCCTTGACCATGCGCTCGACCACGTCGGGGGTCGAGGGATTGCCGTAGCGCATGCAGAAATCCACCATGACCCGGTCGCCCCATAGCGCCGAGGCCCGCTCGCGCAGCGCCGCCACCTGTTCCCTGGTGATGGTCATCAGCGGGCTTTCATTCGCCTCGTTGTTCCAGATGGTCTTGTAGTTCGCCCCCGAGGTGAAGGGCCGCTTGGTCAGGATGACGGTCTGCAGCAGCGGCTGCCATTTCCAGGCCGGATAGTCGATCACCCGCTTGTCCGACAGGAACTCGGACAGGTAGCGCCGCATCGACCAGTAATCGGTCGCGTCGGGCGTGCCCAGATTGGCGATCAGCACCCCGATCTTGCGGGCGGGGAGCGCAGGGTGGCTGGCGGGGGCGTGCTCGGCAAGGGTCATTCGGGCTTTCTCGTGCGGGCCAGGGCCTCGGCCAGCGGTATCCTGGCCGAGCCCGGGCGAAGCGGTTTCTGCTGGCTGGCATCGGGCGCCCAGCCGGTCAGGAAGACCAGCTCGAAGGTCGCCCGGATGCGCGTGCCATCCTGGGGGTCGGGGTGATCCTCGGCATAAAGCGCGGCGGCGCGCAACAGGACATCGCGTCGCGTCGGGCGGCGCAGCCGGCCGGCCAGGGCATTGCCCTCGCCCATGGCGCGCAGGTCGCGGGCCAGGTGGAACAGGCTGCGATAGCTGGCGACCTGGGTGATCTGGTCGGCGACCGGCAGCGCCAGCCCGGCGCGCGGCAGAAGGCCGCCCAGGTCGCGGATCTCGCCCATGGGCAAGACGCGGGGCGACAGGCCGCCGGCGATCTCGGCCTCGGCGCGGGTCAGCACATCGCGCAATTCGTGCAGGCTGCGCCCGCCGGGACAGGCGGCGATCAGCAGGCCGTCGGGGCGCAGCGCGCGGGCGGCCTGCGCAAGCTGGCCGACCGGGTCCTCGGCCCAGTGCAGCGCCATGGCGTGGACCACCAGATCATGCGCGCCGGGTTGCAGGTCCAGCTGGGGCGCGTCGGCGACGATCCTGGCGCCGGGCATGGCCTCGCGCCAGAACTCCGGCAGGCCGGTCACCACGGCGACGTCGCTAAACCTTCTGTTAACCTCGGTCAGCCTATCCTCGATCTCGTCGGCGACGATTCGATGCAGGAAATCCGCCGGCCCAAGGTGCAGGGCGCGGCGGCGGTTCCGTTCGAGCGCGCCGCGGTCGGTAAGGCTGGGAACGGGAGTGGAACGGTCGGGCATCATGGGGGCAGAACATAGGGGGCTTCGCGGCCTGATGAAAGGCGCATTGCGGCTGGTCTACCCGCCGCAATGCCTGTGCTGCAGCGCCCCGGTGGCCGAGGAGGGTGGGCTGTGCACCGCCTGCTGGCGCGAAGCGGAATTCATCCAGGGCACCTGCTGCGGGCGCTGCGGTGTGCCGCTGCCCGGCGGCGGGCCGGGGGACGAGGCCGACGAGGCGGCGGGCCTGCTGGTCTGCGACGACTGCCTGCGCATCCAGCGGCCCTGGCTGCGCGGCCGCGCGGCGCTGGCCTATCGCGGCACCGGGCGCAAGCTGGCGCTGATGCTGAAACACGGCGACCGGCTGGACCTGGCGCCCGCCCTGGGCGACTGGGTGGCGCAGGCGGCGCTGCCATTACTGCGGCCGGAGATGGTGGTGGTGCCGGTGCCGGTGCATCTGCGCCGGCTGCTGAGGCGGAAATACAACCAGGCCGAGATGCTGGCCCGGCGCGTGGCGCGCGCGCATGGGCTGGCGCATCTGCCGGGCGGGCTGCGGCGGCTGCGGCACACGCCGATGCAGGACCATGGCAGCGTCGGGGACCGTTTCGCCAATGTCGCGGGCGCCATCGCCGTGCCGGCGCGCATGGCGCCGCGACTGCAGGGCCGCGCGGTGCTGCTGGTCGATGACGTGATGGCCTCGGGGGCGACCATGGCCGCGGCGGCCGAGGCGCTGCGGGCCGCCGGGGCCGGGCCGATCTCGGTCGTGGTTCTGGCGCGGGCGGTCAAGGATGCATAGATAGGGGCCGAACCACGCATATCGGAACGCGCTTATGGCCAAGGTCGAGATCTATACCACCCCCACCTGCCCCTATTGCATCGCCGCCAAGTCGCTGCTGCGCAAGAAGGGCGTCGCCTATGAGGAAACCGATGTCAGCCGCGATCCGCAGCTGCGCGGCGCCATGACCCAGCGCGCCGGCGGCCGGCGGACGGTGCCGCAGATCTTCATCGACGGCCGCCATGTCGGCGGCAGCGACGACCTGCACGCGCTGGACTATCAGGGCAAGCTCGACGGGCTCTTGGGCCTGACGGCATGAGCCAGGCGCTGACGGCGGCGCTGGTGCAGCTCAGCGTCTCGGACGATCCGGCGCGCAACCTGCCGGTCACGCGGGCACTGGTGCGCGAGGCGGCGGCGGGCGGCGCGGAATGGGTGCTGACGCCCGAGGCCACGAACCTGCTGGGCGCCAGCCGCGCCTTGCAGGAGCGCCTCCTGCATGTCGAGTCCGAGGATCCGACCCTGGCCGCCCTGCGCGAGGATGCGCGCGACCTGGGGATCTGGCTGCTGATCGGCTCGCTGTCGCTGAAGACCGGCGATCCGGCCGAGGCGCGCCTTGCCAATCGCAGCTTCCTGATCGCACCGGACGGCAGCATCCGCGCGCGCTACGACAAGCTGCACATGTTCGACGTGACGGTGTCCGAGAGCGAATCCTATCGCGAATCGGCGGCCTTCCGCCCCGGCGACCGCGCCGTGCTGGCCGAGGGGCCGCTGCGCGTCGGCATGACGATCTGCTACGACCTGCGTTTTCCGCAGCTCTACCGGGCGCTGGCCAAGGCCGGGGCACAGGTGCTGACCGTGCCCGCCGCCTTCAACGACACCACCGGCGCCGCGCATTGGGAGGTGCTGTTGCGCGCCCGCGCCATCGAGACCGGCTGCTTCGTGCTGGCCCCGGCGCAATGCGGCAGCCATGCCACGCATTTCGACCCCGGCCGCCGGGTCCGCCGCAGCCATGGCCATTCCCTGGCCGTCGGTCCCTGGGGCGAGGTGCTGGCCGATGGCGGCAGCGAGCCCGGCGTCAGCTTCGTCACGCTTGACCCCGGGGCCATCCCTGGGGCACGGTCCCGCATCCCATCGCTCACGCATGACCGAGACTTCAGCGGCCCATGATCGACAAGACCCACGACAGCCCGGCAGGGCATGCCGACATATCGGCCGATGCCCTTGCGGCCAGCCTGTTTTCCGAGGTGTTCATCGCCGACCAGTTGGCGCGCGACCTGATCGGCAAGGCGCTGCCCAAGGGCATGCAGATCTCGCATTTCTCGGTGCTGAACCTGCTGGCGCATCTGAATGTCGAGCGCACGCCCGCCGAGCTGGCCGAGGCCTTCCATGTCACCCGGGGGGCGATGACCAACACGCTGTCGCGGCTGGAATGGGCCGGGCATATCCATATCCGCCCGGACTGGGACGACGCGCGGCGCAAGTTCGTGGCGATCAGCCCGGCCGGCCGGGCGGCACGGGACGCGGCGCTGGCGGCCTTCATGCCGCGAATCGCCGACGTGGTGCGCGATGTCGGCGCCGACCGGGTGCGCGCGGCGCTGCCGGTGCTGCGCATGCTGCGCAAGCGGCTGGAAGAGACGTTGCGTCACGAATCGCGCGGCGGGCGCTGAGGGCAGCGGTCGCACGGGCATTCGGGACAGGGTGAAAGCCGGCTGCGGCCGCGCCCGGCCGCGCCGTGGCGGTCGGGTATTTGCGGAACGAAGAAGCTCAGGCGTCGCGCAAGGCGGTCATCGCGTAATTGACCGACAGGTCACGATGCGACAGCGACCAGCTCCAGCCCAGCGGGTTGAAGACCATGCCGCAGCGGTCGACGACGCGCAGCCCCGCCGCCTCGGTCATCCGCGCCAGCTCGTCCGGGGTGATGAAGCGGCGCCAGTCATGCGTCCCCCTGGGCAGCCAGCGCATCACCCATTCCGCCCCGACGATGGCGGCGGCGAAGCTGCGCGCCGTGCGGTTCAGGGTGGACTGGATCAGCATGCCGCCCGGCGCCAGCAGGTCGCGGCAGGTGGCGATGAACTGTGCCGGGTCGGCGACATGCTCGACGATCTCAAGGGCCATGACCACGTCAAAGCGGCGCCCCTCGGCCGCCAGCGCCTCGGCCGTGGTGGCGCGGTAGTCGATGGCGAGGTCCTGTTCCGCGGCATGCAGGTCGGCGATGGCGATATTGCCCTCGGCCGCGTCGGCGCCGGTCACAGTGGCACCCAGCCGGGCCATCGGCTCGGCCATCAGCCCGCCGCCGCAGCCGATGTCGAGCAGCGTCAGCCCCTCGAAGGGTCGGGGCGCCGCGAGGTCGCGGCCGAACTGCGCCGCGATCTGGGTCGTGACATAGTCCAGTCGCGTCGGGTTCAGCATGTGCAGCGGCTTGAACTTGCCGTTCGGGTCCCACCATTCCCGCGCCATGGCCTGGAACTTGGCGACCTCGGCCGGGTCGATGCTGCTGGGGGCCGGGCTGGCGGGGGCTGGTCTTTCGGTCATCTGGCCGTCCTTCATGTGGCGGGCGCGCGCGAGGCGCTATATAGTGGTGCCATGGACAGATTGGCAGGGCAAATCGGCGGCACGGCGTCGCATGGCAGGCTGCACCCGATGGTCGAGCCCTTCGACCGCCGGATGATCGAGGTCGGCGACGGCCACATGCTGCATGTCGAACAGAGCGGCAATCCGGACGGCGTGCCGGTGATCGTCCTGCATGGCGGGCCCGGCGGCGGGTGCAGCCCCTTCATGCGACGCTTCTTCGACCCGGCGCATTACCGGGCGGTGCTGTTCGACCAGCGCGGCTGCGGCCGCTCGCAGCCCCATGCCGCGGTGGCGGCCAACACCACCCGGCACCTGATCGCCGATATCGAGGTGATCCGCCGCGAGCTGGGGATCGGGCGCGCCATCCTGTTCGGCGGCAGCTGGGGCGCCACCCTGGCGCTGGCCTATGCCCAGGCGCATCCCGACCCGGTGGTGGCGCTGGTGCTGCGCGGGGTGTTTCTGGGCCGGCGGGCCGAGCTGGACTGGTTCTATGGCGGCGGGGTCGCCCGCTTCTTCCCGGACCGCTGGGCCGAGTTCCAGGCCCCGATCCCCGAGGCCGAGCGCGGCGACATGATCGCCGCCTATCATCGGCGGCTGTTCAGCGGCGACCGCGGACAGGAGATCCGCTTCGCCCTGCCCTGGCTGGTCTGGGAAAACGCCCTGGCCGGGCTGGAGATCAGCGGGCCGGGCCATGCGCCGCCCGACTACGCCCGGACCTTCGCCCGGCTGGAGAATCACTATTTCGCCCATGACTGCTTCCTGGCCGAGGGCCAGCTGCTGCACGACCGCCACCGCATCGAGCACATCCCGGCGGTGATCGTGCAAGGCCGCTACGACATGGTCTGCCCGCCCGCGACCGCCTGGGAGCTTGCCGAGGGCTGGACCAAGGCCGACCTGCGGCTGGTCCCCGCCTCGGGCCACGCGCTGAGCGAGCCGCGAATCGCCGCCGAGCTGGTGCGGGTGATGGACGCTTTCCGGGATGCGGCGCGATAGGGCGCGCCGCCTGTTCCAACGGGGTGCGGCGTGACGACGTTCCTGTTCTTCCTGATCGCTTGCGGCGCGGCGGCCGCGGCCGGCCTGATCTTCCAGCCCGGTGGCTGGTATGACGGGCTGCGCAAGCCGGATTTCACCCCGCCGCGCTGGGCGTTTCCGGTGGCCTGGACCACGCTTTATCTGCTGCTGGCCTGGGTGGGCGCGCGGCTGGCCGGCCTGCCGGGTGCGGGGCCCGCGCTGGCGCTGTGGGCGGCGCAGATCGCGCTGAATACCCTGTGGACGCCGGTGTTCTTCGGCGCGCGCCGGCCGGGCGCGGCGATGGCGGTGCTGGCGATCCTGTGGCTGGTGGTCGCGACGCTGCTGGTCGCGGCCTTCCGGCTGGACCTGCTGGCCGGCGTGCTTCTGCTGCCCTATCTGGCCTGGCTGACCCTGGCCGGGGCACTGAATTTCCGCATCTGGCGGGACAATCCGGCGCCGCAATGAGGCCCCCGCCGGTTTTCCTTGCAATCCCCCGCGCCGCGCCCTATATGCGGCTCGACAGCGGCGCAGGCGTCCACACCCTGCCCACCGGGAAGACGCACGGGCCGCCTCGGCCCGTTTTTCGTATTTGGGGTATCACCAATGACCGACCTCATCGCCAAGACCGCCATCGACCGGCGCCTGGCCGAGATCATCACCCCGGTCATCGAGGATCTGGGTTTCGAGCTGGTGCGCATCCGCCTGCAGGGCGGCAAGACCGCCACGCTGCAGATCATGGCCGACCGGCCCGAAGGCGGCATCAATGTCGACGACTGCGCCGATATCTCGACCGCCGTCAGCGCCATCCTCGATGTCGAGGATCCGCTGGAGGACGCCTATCACCTCGAGGTCTCCAGCCCCGGCATCGACCGGCCGCTGACCCGGCTGAAGGACTTCGCCACCTTCGAGGGCTACGAGGCGCGGCTGGAAACCAACCAGCCCATCGACGGCCGCAAACGCTTCAAGGGCGTTCTGGCCGGGGTCGAGAAGGGCGAGGGCGGCGACGAGGTGCTGCTCAACATCGAGGAGGGCGGCGAGGTCCAGACCATCGGGCTGAACTTCGACTGGCTCTCGGATGCCAAGCTGGTGCTGACCGACGAGCTGATCGCCGAGATGCTGCGGCAAAAGAAGGATGCGGGCGTGCAGATCGACCATCTGGACGAAGCCGCTTTTGACGAGATCGAAACGGAATCCGGCGACAACGCCGGTGCGAAGGAGTGAGGAATGGCCATCACCTCTGCCAACCAGCTTGAGCTTCTGCAGACCGCCGAGGCGGTCGCGCGCGAGAAGATGATCGACCCCGACCTGGTGATCGAGGCGATGGAGGACAGCCTGGCCCGCGCGGCGAAATCGCGCTACGGCTCGGAAATGGACATCCGCGTCCATATCGACCGCAAGACCGGCAACGCCACCTTCACCCGCGCCCGCACCGTGGTCGAGGACGACGCGGTCGAGAACTACCAGGCGCAATTCACCGCCGAGCAGGCCCGCGCCTATTTCGAGCCCTCGAAGGACGGCCGCGCCCATTGGCTGCGCGACGGCCAGGTGCTGACCGATTTCTCGGGCAAGCCGCAGCCGGGCGACGTGTTCCAGGAACAGGTGCCGCCGGTCGATCTGGGCCGCATCGCCGCGCAATCGGCCAAGCAGGTGATCCTGCAGAGGGTCCGCGAGGCCGAGCGCGACCGCCAATACGAGGAATTCAAGGACCGCGTCGGCACCATCATCAACGGCGTCGTCAAGCGCGAGGAATACGGCAACATCATCGTCGATGTCGGCCGGGGCGAGGCCATCCTGCGCCGCAACGAGAAGATCGGCCGCGAGAGCTATCGCCCGAACGACCGCATCCGCGCCTATGTCAAGGACGTGCGCCGCGAGGCGCGCGGCCCGCAGATCTTCCTGTCGCGCACCGATCCGCAGTTCATGGCCGAGCTGTTCAAGATGGAAGTGCCGGAAATCTATGACGGCGTGATCGAGATCAAGGCCTGCGCCCGCGACCCGGGCTCGCGTGCCAAGATCGCGGTGATCTCCTATGACAACTCGATCGACCCGGTCGGCGCCTGCGTCGGCATGCGCGGCTCGCGCGTGCAGGCCGTGGTGGGCGAGCTTCAGGGCGAAAAGATCGACATCATCCCCTGGTCCGAGGACCAGGCGACCTTCCTGGTGAACGCGCTGCAGCCGGCCGAGGTGGCGAAGGTCGTCTTCGACGAGGACGCGACCCGCATCGAGGTGGTGGTGCCGGACGAGCAGCTGTCGCTGGCCATCGGCCGCCGCGGCCAGAACGTGCGGCTGGCCAGCCAGCTGACCGGGCTCGACATCGACATCCTCACCGAGGAGGAGGAGTCGAAGCGCCGCCAGGCCGAGTTCAACGCCCGCACCAAGCTGTTCATGGACACGCTGGACCTGGACGAGTTCTTCGCCCAGCTGCTGGTGGCCGAGGGCTTCACCAACCTGGAAGAGGTGGCCTACGTCGACCTGGACGAGCTTCTGTCCATCGAGGGCGTGGACGAAGGCACCGCCGAGGAGCTGCAGACCCGCGCCCGCGAGCATCTGGAAGCCGCCAACAAGGCGGCGCTGGAAAATGCCCGCGCCCTGGGCGCCGAGGACAGCCTGATCGAGTTCGAGGGCCTGACCCCGCAGATGGTCGAGGCACTGGCCAAGGACGGCGTCAAGACGCTGGAGGATTTCGCCACCTGCGCCGACTGGGAACTGGCCGGCGGCTGGACCACGCAGGACGGCCAGCGCGTCAAGGACGACGGCATCCTGGAGCCCTTCGACGTGTCGCTGGAAGAGGCGCAGAACCTGGTGATGACCGCCCGGGTCATGTTGGGCTGGGTCGATCCGGCCGAGCTCGAATCGGCCGAGGAGGCCGAGGGCGAGAGCGACGAACAGGAGGCCGGGGTGTAACGCCCCGGGAGCCGGATGACACGCGGGGGCCGTATCAAGGACCGCGAGACGCCCGAACGGCGCTGCATCGTCACGGGCGAGGTCCAGCCGAAGGCCGGACTGATCCGCTTTGTCGCGGGCCCCGATGGCGAGGTGGTGCCGGACCTGGCCGAGAAGCTGCCCGGACGCGGCTTCTGGGTGGTGGCCGACCGGCAGGCGCTGGACAAGGCTGCTGCCAAGGGCTTGTTTTCACGAGGCGCCAAGGCGCGGGTGACCGCCCCGCCCGAACTTCTGGCGCTGATCGAATCCGGGCTGGCGCGGCGGGTGACGGATACGCTGTCGCTGGCGCGCAAGGCCGGGCTGGCGGTCGCCGGATTCGAGAAGGTCAAGGACTGGCTGGCCGCCGGCAAGGCCAAGGTGCTGCTGCAGGCCAGCGACGGATCGGAACGCGGCAAGGGCAAGCTCTGGACCCCGCCCGGGGGCCGGTGGTTCGGCTGCATGACCGCATCAGAATTGGGTTTGTCCTTTGGGCGCGATCATGTCATACACAGCGCGCTTGCGCCGGGGGGCCTGACCGACAAATTGATCAGGGACGCGAGCAGACTGACGGGTCTGCGCGAGCATGACGGTGGCAATGCGGCCGCCGGGAAGGAATGAAGATCGGATGAGCGATACTGACGGAAAGAAACCCCTGGGTCTTGGTGGCGGCCGCTCGGGCCATGTGAAGCAAAGCTTCAGCCACGGCCGGACCCATAACGTGGTCGTCGAGACCAAGCGCAAGCGCGTGGTCGTGCCCGGCAAGACCGGCGCGGCAGCGGGCGGCGGGCGCTCGGGCTCGCCTTCGGCCGTGTCGGGCGACCCGTCGAAGCGTCCCGCCGGCATCTCGGATGCCGAGATGGAGCGGCGCATGGCCGCCCTGCGCGCCGCCAAGGCCCGCGAGGTCGAGGAAGCCGCGCAGCGCATCGCCGAGGAAAAGGCCCGCGAGGAAGAACGCGAGCGCCGCCGCCTCGAGCTGGAAGCCAAGGAGCGCGAGGAGCGCGAGCGCGAGGAAGCCCTGCGGCTGAAGGCCGAGGAGGACGAGCGCCGCGCCCGCGAAGCCGAGCTGCGCGAGAAGAAGAAGGCCGAGATCGCCAAGCCCAAGACGGAAGCGCGCCCGGCCACCCCGGCCGACCGCGCCGCCGCCGAGGCCGCCGCCGTGCGCGCCGAGACCAAGGGCGTCAGCGCCGCCGGCCCGCGCAAGACCGACCG
>NZ_JAEHFP010000078.1 GCF_016446475.1 Paracoccus binzhouensis
TGCGTGCCAAGGTCACCTCCCACGTAGAGATGATCTTGAATCACAGCCAGACGCGCAGGGGAATCCTTTTTGTCAACACAACCTAGTCCGCCGGAAAAGAATGGAGTCTAAAGCGGGCATTCTCGCATTTCCTCTGCCACTCCGGCATCGACCGGCGTATCGTAGGTCATCAGGATATAGCCCAGGACCGAGTAGAAGCCGACCGTGGCAATCAGATCCATGACCGCCTCGCGCCCGATGGTCTGCGCCAGCTCGGCCTCGAGCGCCTCGGGCAGGCGGCGCTGATCGAAAAGGGCATCGACCGCCGCCGCGATCAGCCCGTCCTCCCCCTCGGGATGGCCGCGCATGGCGAGGATGCGAGCATCGTCCATCCCTAGCACCCGCGCCCGGCTGACGTGATGCGCCCATTCATAGGCCGAGCCCATGCGATAGGCGGCTCGCAGGATCACCAGCTCCGAACGGATCGGCCCCAAGGCATTATCCTTGACGATATGCTGGCGCAGCGGCGCCCAGGCCCGCAGCAGTGCCGGGTGATGCGCCATGGTGCGATAGACGTTCAGCGCCCCCGCGAACCCGTCCCGCAGATCGAGGATCTCGGCGGGCCATTCGGCATCGGTCAGCGGCTGACAGGGCGAGGTCATGGCAGGCTCCGTTTACAGGTATTTCGCATAGATCTCTGGTGCGCGGTCGGTCCAGATGCCGGTAAAGCCCCGATAGCGCGCGATCTGCGACAGGTCGATCTCGACGCGCAACACGTCCTCGCCGTCGTGATCCAGTGCGCCCAGAACCGTGCCGTCCGGGGCCAGCGCGCAGGAACGACCAAAGAAGCGCTGTCCGCCATGGCTGCCGCTGCGGTTGCAACTGAGAAAGAATATGCCGTTCTCGGTGGCGCGGGTATAGGCGCGGTGGATGAACAGTGCCTCGTCGGATACTGGCATATCCTGCCCGCCGAACGACGCCCAGACCGAGGTGACGATCCCCGCCCCCTGCATGGCCAGGATGCGGGTGATCTCGGGGAAGCGGATATCGTAGCAGATCTGCATGCCCAGCCGGGTATCGCCGAAAGGGAAGGTGTCGATCCGGTCGCCACGGGTGAAATACAGCTTTTCGTTCTGCCACTGGTGCAGCTTCACATAGCTGCCCAGCACGCCCCCCGGCCCGATCAGCAGCGAGGCGTTGCGCATCACCCCGTCGCGCAGCGGATCGCGCATCCCCAGCCCGATGACGATATGGACGCCGTGCCGCTGCGCCGCCTCGGCCAGCGCGGCGATTTCGGGGCCGTCCGGCGCGGCGCAGGCGCGCCAGAGCGCGAAGGCGTAATCCGCAGGCGGCTGGGTCATCGGGCCGCCGGGCACCAACGGCTCGACATAGCCGAGGTTGGCCAGTTCGGGGAACAGGATCAGCTTCGTGCCCGCCGCCGCTTCGGCCACGATGTGATCATGGATGCGACGCAGGTTTGCGGACGGGTCGAGCGGCGTCACATCCATCTGGACAAGGCTTGCCGCGATCATGCCGGCACCCCCAGCCGCCGGCCGATGGCGAAGTCCCAGTCGCGTCCGGGTGCGGCCGCGATCAGCGCGCGGGTATAATCGTCACGCGGATGAGCCAGAACCTCCCCGGCGGGACCGTGTTCAACGACGCGGCCGCGCCGCATCACCATCACCTCGTCGCAGATCTGGGCGGCGACACGCAGGTCATGGGTGATGAACAGGATCGCCAGATTGCGCCTGGCCTGCAAGTCGGCCATAAGCTCCAGCACCTGCGCCTGAACCGACACGTCCAGCGCCGAAACCGCCTCGTCGGCGACGATCACCTCGGGGTCCATCATCAGCGCCCGCGCGATGGCGATGCGCTGCCGCTGCCCGCCCGAGAACTGATGCGGAAAGCGCCGCAGGCTGGTGCGCGGCAGGCCGACGACCTCGATCAGCTCGCCCGCCCGCTCCAAAGCTGAGGCGCGGCTTTCCCCCAGGTTCAGCGGCCCCTCGATCATGCTGTCGGCGATGCGCAGGCGCGGATTCAGCGAGCGGTTGGGATCCTGGAACACCATCTGCACCCGGCGCCGCGCCGGGGCCAGCGCGCGGGCGCCGTGCAGCCGGGCAATGTCCTGGCCGTCGATCACGATCTCACCCGAGGTCGGATCCTCCAGCCGCAAAACGCAGCGCGCCACGGTGGATTTGCCGGACCCGCTTTCGCCCACGATCCCCAGCGTGCGCCCGCGCGACAGGGTGAAATTCACCGTATCGACCGCCTGCACGCGATGCGGCGCACGGCCCAGAAGGCGCGCGGGCAGCGAACCGATCTCGAACACCTTTTCCAGCGACCTGACCTCGATCACCGCGGGGCCGTCCTTGCCGGCGCGGGCCGCGCGCGGGGTCAGCGAGGGCACGGCGCGCAGCAGCGCCTGGGTATAGGGCTGGCTCGGGCGGGCCAGCACCTGATCCACCGGTCCGGTTTCCACCATCTCGCCGTGGCGCATGACGCAGACCCGGTCGGCGATATCGGCAACCACGCCCATGTCATGGGTGATGAACAGAACGGCGGTGTCCTGCTGTTCCTGCAATTCGTGGATCAGGGTCAGGATCTGTTTCTGGGTGGTCACGTCCAGCGCGGTCGTCGGTTCGTCCGCGATCAGCAGTTTCGGCTTCAGCGCCAGCGCCATGGCGATCATCACCCGCTGGCGCTGACCGCCCGAAAGCTGGTGCGGATAGCTGTCATAGATACGCGCAGGATCGGGCAGATGGACCGAGGCGAACATGTCCAGCGCCGCCTGCCGCCGCTCGGCCGGGCGCATCTTGCGATGGGTCTGGTAAACCTCGTCCATCTGCAGCCCGATCTTCAGCACCGGGTTCAGGGCCGTCATCGGTTCCTGAAAGATCATCGCCATATCGGCCCCGCGCAGCGTCTTGGTGCGCGCGGGGGTGGCGGTCAGAATGTCCTCTCCGTTCAGCAGGACCGAGCCGCCGGTGGTCCGCAACTCGCCCTGCGGCAGCAGGTCCATCGTCACCAGCGAGGTGACCGACTTGCCCGAACCGGATTCGCCCACCAGGCAGACCGTTTCCCCGGCCGCGATATCGAAGCCGATGCCCTTGAGAATCTCGACCGGCTCGCGGCCGCAGGTCGAGACGTGCAGGTCGCGGATCGACAGGACCGGCTTGGGTTGCACGGGATCGCTCATTCGCCCCTTCCCTTCATCTTCGGGTCAAGGCGGTCGCGCAGCGCGTCGCCCAGCAGGTTGATCGACAGGATGCACAGCGACAGCACGATGGCGGGCCAATAGACCAGCCACGGCTTCATGGCGAAATAGAGCCGCCCCTCGGCCATGATGTTGCCCCAGGTCGGGATCTCGGTGCCGATGCCGACGCCCAGGAAGGACAAGGCTGCTTCCGTCAGGATGGCCGAGGCATAGATATAGGTCGCCTGCACGATCAGCGGCGCGATCGTCGCGGGCATGAGGTGACGCATGATCAACGTGGGCGCGGGAGTGCCCAGAAGCTGCGCGGCTTCGACATAGGATTCCGCCCGCGCCGCCAGCACGCGCGACCGCACCAATCGCACCACCTGCGGGATCTCGGGCAGCATGATAGCGATGATGACCGTCACCAGCCCGGCCTTGGTCAGCGCCACGATGGCGATGGCCAGCAGGATGCCGGGGATCGCCATCATCCCGTCCATGACCCGCATGATCACCGCGTCGAAGCCGCGGAACCAGCCCGCCAGCAGCCCCAGAGGCAGGCCGATCAGGATCGACCCCACGGCGACACCCGCGCCGACCAGAAGCGATACCCGCGCCCCATAGACGACACGGGAATAAAGGTCGCGCCCGAAGCTGTCGGTGCCCAGCCAGTAGATGTCCGAAGCGGGTTGCAGCCGCGCTGCGGCATTAAGCTGCGTGGGCGGAAAATTGGCCAGGAGCGGGGCGAAGACGGCCATGGCGATGGTGGCGGCAAGGACGACCAGCGACAGGACGATGGTCCAGTGCGGCAGGTTCTCGGCCAGGCGGCGGCGCGGCAGCGCGGGGGTGACGGGCGCGGTCATTGATAGCGGATCCTCGGATCGGTCACGGCATAGGAAATGTCGATCAGCAGGTTGATGACGACGTAGGTGCCGGCGGTCAGCAGGATGATCGCCTGGATCAGCGGATAGTCCCGCGCCAGCACCGCATCGACCACCAGCCGGCCCAATCCGGGAATGTTGAACACCGTCTCGGTCACCACGACGCCCGAGATCATCATCGCAAAGCCGGTCCCCACCACCGTCAGGATCGGGATGGCGGCGTTGCGCAGCGCGTGGCGGAACAGGATCACCCGTTCCGACAGGCCCTTGGCGCGGGCGGTGCGGATGTAGTCCTCGCGCAAAACCTCAAGCATCGCGGCCCGGGTCATGCGCGAAACCAGCGCGATATAGATCGAGGACAGCGCCAGCCCCGGCAGGAAGATACGATGCAGAAAGGGCCACAGACCATCGGCCAGCGGCTTGTAGCCCTGCACCGGAAACCATTTCAGGTTTACGGCGAAGATCCCGATCAGCACATAGCCGATCACGAAGATCGGCGCCGAAAAGCCGATCACGGACAGCGACATGACGAAGCGGTCCACAAGCTGGCCATGCCTGCGCGCGGCGAGGATGCCCAGGGGGATCGAGATCACCACCGTCAGGATCATCGCCACCGTTGCCAGTGCCAGCGTCGGACCGATGCGCTGGCCGATCATCTCCAGTACCGGGCGCTGCGAGATCAGCGAATAGCCGAAATCGCCGCGCAGCATGTTGCCGATCCAGGTCACGAATTGCGAGGTCAGCGGCGCGTCCAGCCCCAGGCTGTCGCGGATCGCCGCGATCTGTTCGGGGGTGGCCTGATCGCCCGCGATGGCCTGCGCCGGATCGCCCGGCGTCAGCCGCAACAGCAGAAAGACGATCAGCGCGATCAGCCCCATGACGGGGATCGCCATCAGCAACCGGCGTATCAGGTAATAGGCCATGGCATCCTCTGTGGAAAAAGGGGATGGCGGCGGGCCCGCGCCCGCCGCGCGGGCTTATTCGGGCTTGGTCACGCCCCAGAACAACATGATCGGGCCGGGCTGAAGATCGGCGATCCCCTTGCTCCAGGCAGAAACGGTCTGGGCCTCGCCGGCGTTGAAATAGAAGCCCTGGTCATAGGCGATGCTCTGGATCTCAGAGGCGATGCGCTTCTGGTCTTCAAGATTGCCGGTGACGAGGTATTCCTTGCGCAGCGCCTCGATCTCGGGGCTGACCGGCCAGCCAGACCATGCGTTGTCGTCCCCCGAGCCGTCCAGCAATGCGTGAACCAGCGGGTTCCAGATGCCCGTCACGCCCCAATAGGTGAAAAGCATGTTCCAGCCGCCTTCGGCCACCGGCTGCCAGCCGTTCTTGCGCGACTGCAACGTCGCCCAGTCCATCGAGGCGACCTCGACCGTGAAGCCGGCTTCGCGCAGCCGCTCGGCGGCGACGATGGGCTGGGTGGACAGGATGGTCAGGTCGGTCGGCTGCATCATCAGCACCGAGGTGCCGTCATAGCCGGAACTCGCCAGAAGCTCCTTCGCCTTGGCCATGCGCTCCTCGGCGTTCCCGGTCAGAAATTCCGAGCCGGCATCCGAGGCCAGCGGCACCTTGCAACCATAGGCCGACACGCAAAGCGTGTAATATTCCGGGTCGCCGATGGCGGTCTGCATCAGCTGCTCCTGATCCAGCGCATACATGGCGGCGCGGCGCACATCGGCGTTGTCAAAGGGCGGCAGGCGATGGTTGAAGCGGCCCGTGACCTGGATGCCCAACGGGTTCAGCACGCCATATTCGACCTCGTCGTTCATCTGCAACAGCGGCAGCAGATCGATGGCCACCTGCTCGATCAGGTCCACATCGCCCGATTGCAGCGCGTTGATCGAGGTCTGCATGTCCGGCATCGCCTTCCACACCACCTTGTCGACATTCACCACCTTGCCACCGGCGGTCCAGCTCATCGGCTCGGTGCGCGGGACATAATCCTCGTTCTTCACATAGACGGCCTGATCGCCGGGGCGGTATTCCTCGGCCACGAACTTGAACGGGCCAGAGCCGATCATATCCGTCACCTGCTCGCCCGAGGGCGTTTCGGCCAGCCGCTTCGGCATCATGAAGGGGGGCACCGGCGAAGGCTTGGCCAACAGTTCCAGCACATGGCCAAAGGGTTTCGCCAGCGTCAGCACCAGCACCTTGTCCGAGGTGGCCTCGATCGAGGCTACATATTCCATCATCGTCTTGCCCGCCGCGTCGTTCGCGGCCCAGCGTTTCAGAGATGCGACGCAATCCTCGGCGGTGACATCGCTGCCGTCATGCCATTTCAGCCCGTCGCGCAGGGTGAAGGTATAGGTCAGCCCGTCGTCCGAGACCTGGTAATCCGCCATCTGCGGCTGCGGCTTGTAATCCGCATCCATGCCCAACAGCGTGTCGAAGACCATGAAGCCATGCGTGCGCACGATCTGCGCCGTGCTCAGATGCGGGTCCAACGTGCGCAGCGGCGCCTGCATCACCACGTTCAGCTCGGTCTCGGCCAGTGCAGGCGCCACCTGCATCCAGCCCGCCGCCATCGCGGCCACGCCAAGGGCGCGAAGTCCAGTAATCGTCATCATACCTCTCCTGTTTCTGGTTCTTTTGTGATGTCCGGCAGTTCGCACCACGGCCATGCGCGCGTGACGTCCAGCCGGCGATAGGGGATCAGCCGCACATCCGCAGGCCCTAGGTCGGGGGTATCGACCACCAGGATACGCTCGGCCATAGGTTCGTAGAAATCGCGGAAATGCGTCTTGGACCGCAGCAGGATGATCTCGTAATCCTGCGGGCTTTCGCCGAAGATGGTGAAGGCGTCGCCATCCACGGCGAAGGCGAAATGCGACACGACCGAAACCCGGACGCGCCCGATCTGGATCAGCGCCGTCAGCCCCAGATCGACAAAGCTGCCCTGCTGATAGCGGCCCGAAACCGTGAAGGATTTCGGCCCGGTCCAGAGGATATCGGCCTCGATCTCCAGCGGCCCGCCGGTTTCCAGCGCGGACTTGCCGGCCAGCGACAGCGTGATGCGGCTGCCCGCCCCCGCCGCATGGGCCTGCGCCGCGGCCTCCGGGTCCAGCAGGAAGGGCACCATGGCCGGGCCGGGATCATGCTCCAGCAGCGCGCGCAGCAGATGGGTGGAATCGTTCATCCGGTCGGCATGTTCCAGCAGCACCACGGGACGTCCCGTCGCCTGATGCGCCGCCAGATCGGCCAGCGCCTGATCGATGGTCAGCACCGGCACCGCCGCCGACAACTCGCGCCGCAGCCCGTGCAGTTTTTCAGCGAAATCCAACGCCCGCGCCTCGGCCGACGCCTGCCCCGCCCAGTCGAGGCAGATCACCGACATGCCGGTATTGGCAGCATCGGCATAGGAAAACCCGGCCATGATCGAGATGTCGCAATCGCCCGCAGCCTCGGCGGCACGCGCCTCGGCCATGACCGTCGCCAGCGGCTGCAACGAGGTCGCGGACATGATCGAGGGGATCACGATCCCCGGCCGCGCCACCGCCAGCCCCGGCCGGCGGCCTTCCCGGATCATTCGCAGCAGGGCGCGGGTGGCACGCTCGCCGGTCTCGCCCATGTCGATATGCGGCGAGTGGCGATAGGCCACCGCGATATCGGCGCCGCGCAGCATCCGCGCATCGACGTTGCCGTGATAGTCCAGCGCGACGGCGATGGGCAGATCGGGCTGGGCGGCGCGCAGGCTGTCGATGACGTGGCGCTCGACATCGGCAAAACCTTCGGCCCAACAGGCGCCATGCAGGAACAGGACGATCCCGTCCAGCGGCCCCGCCGTAGCCACGCCGTCCAGCAATTCGCGGGTGTAGAACTCGACCGCCTCGTCGCTGGCGGGACCAAGTGCGCCCAACAGCGTATGAAACAATGGCACGAATTCCGCACCCTCTGCCTCGCAGATCGCGATGCAGCCGCCGGGCACGGTGTTGGTGTCGCGAAACCGCGCCGGGATCTCGGCGCCCCGGGTGCAGACGCGCTGGAACTCGGCCAGTTCGACCCGCTGCGGGACGGTGCTGACCGATTCCAGGTTGAATCCGGCGAATGCGATGCGCAGCGCCATGGCGGCCCTATCCCGCCGTCGCGGCGGAGATGGCGCCGGCAAGACGGTCGACAACCTGGTCGATTTCCTCGGGCTGGATGATATAGGGCGGCGCCAGCAGGACGTGATCGCCGCGCACCCCGTCGATGGTCCCGCCCATCGGATAGCACAGCAACCCGCGTGCCATCGCTTCCTTCTTGATGCGGGCATGGACGCGCAGCCCCGGATCGAAGGGGGTTTTGCTTTCCTTGTCGGCGACGAGCTCGATGCCCCGGAACAGCCCCCGGCCCCGAATGTCGCCGACATGAGGCGATTGTCCCAGCGCCGCGTCGAGACTGGATTGCAGGCGCTCTCCCATGGCCTGCACATGCTCCATGAGGCCGGGGCGCGACAGGATCTCGACCACCTTGTCGGCGGCTGCAGCCGCGACTGGATGGCCAATATAGGTGTGGCCGTGCTGGAACAGGCCGGACCCTTCGGCAAAGGCGCGATAGATCGCCTCGGACAGCATCACCGCTCCGATGGGCTGATAGCCGCCGCCCAGGCCCTTGGCGATGGTGACGATGTCGGGCACGATTCCTTCCTGCTCATGGGCGAAGATGGTGCCGGTCCTGCCCATGCCGCACATGACTTCATCAAGGATCAGCAGCACGCCATGGCGGTCGCAGACCTCGCGGATACGGCGGAAATAGCCGGGCACCGCAGGCACCGCGCCCATGGTCGCGCCGACCACAGGCTCCGCCACGAAGGCGATGACTTCATCGGTGCCAAGCTCGCGGATCTTGGCGTCCAACTCGTCGGCCAGACGCAGGGCGTAGTCGTCGGCGGTTTCGTCCGCGCGCTGGTCGCGCCAGGCGTAGCAGGGCGAGACGTGATGCGTTTCGGGCAGGATCGGCTGGAACTGCGCCCGGCGCCAGGCATTGCCGCCGGTGGCCAGCGCGCCGATGGTGTTGCCGTGATAGCTTTGCCGCCGCGCGATGATATGGCGGCGTTGCGGCTGGCCGATCTCGACGAAATATTGCCGCGCCATCTTCAGCGCCGCCTCGACCGCCTCTGAGCCGCCCGAAACCGGATAGACGTAATCCAGCCCCTCGGGGGCCAGCCCCACCAACCGCTCGGCCAGCGATTCCGCCGCATCGGTGGTGAAGAACGAGGTATGGGCATAGGCGATGCGATCCATCTGCGCGCGCATTGCCTCCAGCACCTCGGGATTGCCATGGCCCAGACAGCTGACCGCCGCCCCCCCCGAACCGTCGATATAGCTGCGTCCCTCGGCGTCCTGGATATGGACACCCTGTCCGGCGACGGCATGCGGCAGCGACGCCGCAATCGAGCGGTGGAGAATTCTGGTCATTGATTTGTCCCGTTGATGAAGGAGAATCGCCTTCCCCTGCTCCCAATCCATTTGTGCCAAAACTTAGTCAAGTAAGCAACAAATGTTTTGTTATTTTGACGGGGAGACGTTTGTATCGCCTCCTTTTGAGCAAAGCTGTTGCACTTTGCCGGAATTTTGCCAATCTTGCCCACATCTGTCCCAAAGGCTTGGAACGAATGTCTCATCAGGACGCCCTACGGGCCCGGCTGATCGCCGCCTTCGACAGCATGCCGTCGCAATTGCAGCAGGCCGCGCGCTATATCCTGGAACATCCCGACGAGGTGGCTCTGGTTTCGATGCGGCAGCTGGCCCGCAACGCGGAGGTGCAGCCATCGACCATGACTCGGCTGGCCAAGTTCCTGGGCCTGGACGGTTATGACGACATCCGCACCCATCATGCCCGCGCCATCCGCCAGCGTATCGACGGCTTTGCCGCGCAGCAGGAACGCGCCAGCGCCAGCGGCGAAGGGCTGGCCGTGCAGATGCTGCAAAGCCTGTCGGTGCAGATTGCGCGCCTGACCGAGTCCGGTGCTATCGCCCGGCTTGAAGCCGCTGCCGCGCGCCTGGGCCAGGCGCGCCGGATTTACGTTCTGGGGCTGCGCTCGTGCCACCTGGTCGCCTGGCATTTCCACTATGTCATGACCCTGCTGGGCGAACGCAGCGTGCATCTGGACGGGCCGGCGGGCACGGTCGGCGACGGGCTGATGGGCGCAGGGGCCCAGGACGTGCTGCTGGCGGTGTCGATCGCCCCCTATGCGCGGCATTCGCTGGAACTGGCGCATATGGCGCGCGACAAGGGGCTGGCCGTGGTGGCGATCACCGACAGCGAAGTCTCGCCTCTGGTCGCCATCGCCGACGAGGTGATCCTTTGTCCAACCGAAAGCCCGACCTTCTTTCACACGCTGACGCCGGCGCTGGCGGTGTCCGAGGTGCTTTGCGGCTTGCTGGCCAATCGCGACCGCGACGGCGCGCTGGCCGCGTTGCAGAACGCCGACCGCCACCTGCTGGAGCTCAATACCTATTATACCGCCCCCAGGCGTCGCTTGCCGCCCAGGGGTTCGAGGAATGGCAAGACTGACAAAGCAGATCGCGAGGGATAACGGCTGCTCGATCATCCGAAACCATTGTCGACAGGCTGGGGATCCACGGCAAATCGGGCGCGCTGGACAGGCTGCCCGCGCATTGAGAGATGATGGACCATGCGCGCAGCCTGCTGCACGCCTTAATCCTCACGGATCACGCGGGCATGTCGAGGATGTCAGATGGCAGCGACGCGCCGTCCTTGATCCAGACCGTCGCCCCGTCATTGCCCGTGGCCACTTCTTTGCGCAACAGTGTCCATAGCCCGAGACATCTCCGGAAACCGTCGGCTGTTCGTCGGCCCCGCCTCTATGCCCGCCGTGGCGGAGGATGCCCTGCGCCCGTGCCGTCCGTCACGAGCACCTCGTCCTCCCATGGCAGCCGGTAGCGCCCCGCGACCATGTCCTGCATGTAGGTATAGGGGCAATCCTTCGCGCCGCCCTCGACCGCGACGAAACCCCGGTGGCCAAGCTGGTAGATGTTGTTCTCGGCCCCCCAGGTCCGGCGTGCCTCGCGCAAGAGATCCGGCCGGATCTCGGCGGTCACCAGCCCGTTTTCCTTGTCGCCGCCCTGGCGGATGGGGACGCCGTCGAAGCCGACGATAATCGCCCGGCCCATGCCACCGAACGGTCCCGTGGCCGAGCAGCCGCAGACGCTGGCCGTATACATCAGGTTGCAGAAGGCGTCGGCCTGCGCGGTCAGGTGCCATTGGTGGCGCGGCGAGGAGGAATAGCCGGCGATGCGGATCAGCAGCTCGGCGCCCTTGTAGGCGGCTTCCCGGGCGACCTCGGGGAACATCCCGTCGCGGCAGATGGCGACGGCGATCTTGCAGCCCCCAGGGCCCTCGCAGATCGGCAGGCCCAGGTTGCCCGGCTCCCACCGTTCGCCGGGAACCCAGGGATGCAGCTTGCGGTAATGCAGGCGGATCCGGCCCTCGTCATCGACCAGGATCGCCGTGTTGTAGGGGTTGCCGTGGGGATTGAACTCCATGAAGGAGAATCAGGCCCAGACGCCGTCCCGCCGGCAGGCATCGCGCAGCAGGCCGATCTGCGGGCCGCCGATCGCGCATTGCAACTCGGGGTCGATCGCTTTCGACGCCCCGTTGAGCGAGTATTCGGGAAAGACGACAGGCTCGATGTTCAGTCGTCCCCGCTTCACCTGCCTCACGAAGGAGGCGAGCCGCTCGGCCGCGAGACCAGATCCCCGGGCGCTGCGATCTCGGGGCTGCGCATTTGCACCAGCCCCAGGACGATGCCGTTCCCGGTCTTGTTCAGTCCGCCCAATCCGTCCGTCTATGCCTCAAGCTCCGCACTGCGCCGCCCTCGGGCAAGCGCTGTCCATCTGGCCGCCAAGGATAACGGGCTTTTCCGGCTTTGCCAGGGGTTACTGCTCCCGGTCGAAGCAGTCGTGCGAGGCGGGAAAACCCCGCCTCGGGATAGGACTGGCAGTGATCGCACCGTTCCGGATGCCGAGAACCCCGACATCGCCTGCGCCATCCATGGCCTAGCCGCGTCCCGGCCCGGCCGGTCCATCGGGACGGCGCCCGATGGACCGCTTCGCGCCGCCGAGCGGCCGGTGCGGAATTGCCCGAAATCTGTGTGGGGCGCAGGCGACCTGCCACGGGTGTTCCATCCATTCAGTCGAAACTCATTGATCCAAGGCCACTTGTTTCGAAGCTTCACGACGTCAGACCTGCATATCCCAGTTCCGCCGAGACCATGCTGGCGCATTGCATTACCGGGGCGATCAGCGCCTCTAGCCTCTCGTCCGACATGTAATGCACGGAACCCGCAGCACTGAGACCGGCGACGATGGCGCCCCGGGCGTCGCGGATCGGGGCGGCGACGCAGCTGATGCCGACCTCATTCTCTTCGCGCTCGATCGCGAACCCCTTGTCGCGGAAGTCGGCCAAGCTGGCCCTGAAGACCTCCCAGTCCAGAAAGCCGGGGGGGGCGATGGGGCTGGCCAGGGCATCCTCGCGCGCCAGGTCGTAAAGCCGCCGCCATTCCGCCTCGGGCGAGTCGAAGAGCTGGACCTTGCCCGTGCCCGTCGTCGCCATCGGCTTCTGCAGTCCAACATGCGAGCGCATCTCGAGCCCCTTGGTGCCGGGGATCTTGTCCACATAGACGATATTATCGCCCTCGCGGATGCTCAAGTGGATCGAGGCGCCGGTCTCGCGCGCCAGCCGCTCGATATGCGGCCGCGCGCAGCTGGTCAGGGGCATCTGCTCCAGCGCGGCGTTGCCCAGGCTGATGAGCGCCGGCCCCAGCACATAACCCCGCCCGTCGATCTGGCGCAGGTAGCTGTGCTGCAGCAGGAAGCTGACCAGGCGATGCGTCGTGCTGCGCCCGGTCCCCACATGTTTGCCGATCGAGGCGAGATCGGATTGGCCGGCCCTTACCGCCTCCAGGACCGCGAAAACCCGCGACAGCGATTGCGTACCAGCCTTGGTGTTCTCGGCGTCCATATCCATCCTCGATCAGATCATTTCCCATATTATGGCACAATAACTCACTATTTGAAAGACTTTTATGATTCTCGCTTGACATGGGATTTGCTCCCATAATATGAAACGCTAACTGCGCCGGGAGGACGCAGCGAACTAATCGGATATGGGAGGCGACCGTGATTCCGTTGCCAGCAATGAACCCGGCAAGGCCGGGGCCGGATAAGTCATGCTTGTCCGCACAGCCAGGCATTCCACATTTGATCCGCCCGGCCTCACGGGATGTGCAGGTGCCTTGCGCATGACCTACACATTCGATTTCAGCTTTCTCGCGGAATACTGGCCCCAGTTGCTCAAGGGCCTGGCCCAGACCGCGCAGCTTTCTCTCCTGTCGATCATCTTCGGCTTCCTGCTTGGAACCTTGCTGGCCATCGGCCGCACGGCGCAAAGCAAGCTGCTGCGCCGGGTCTGCGCCATCTATGTCGAGGCGATCCGCAACACGCCGCTGCTGGTGCAGATGTTCATGATCTATTTCGGGCTGGCCTCGGTGGGCTTCAAGCTGTCGGCCGAGTTCTGCGCTGTGCTGGCCATTGTCATCAATGTCAGCTCCTATACCTGCGAGATCATGCGCGCCGGCATCGAATCGGTGAGAAAGGGCCAGCGCGAGGCCTCGGACTGCCTTGGCCTCACCTGGCTTCAGTCCCTGTTCCTCGTCGTGCTGCCGCCCGCGACCGAGCGCGTCTATCCGGCGCTGGTCAGCCAGTTCATCCTGATCATGCTGGCCACCAGCCTTGTCTCGCAGATCTCGGCCGAGGAGCTGACCTCGACCGCGGCGCGCATCGACTCGATGACCTTCCGGTCCTTCGAGATCTACACGGTGGTCGCCCTGATCTACATCGGCCTGGCCTTCGTCTTTCGGCTGGGGTTCTGGGCGCTGTCGCGGCTGGTCTTCCCGCGCCTGCGCCGCCTCGGCACCCCGCTTTAGGAGAGAGTGATGCTGACGACGTTCCAAATGCAGGCCCTGCTGACCGCCGCCGTCTGGACGGCCGGGCTGTCGCTGATCGCCTTCGTCCTGGGCGGCGCGGTCGGCCTGCTCATCGCGGTGATGCGGGTCTCGGCCAATCGGGTGCTGCGCGGCATCGCTTTCACATACATCCAGATCGTGCAGGGCACGCCGCTGCTGGTGATGATGATGCTGGCCTTCTTCGGCCTATCCATCCTGGGCTTCGACCTCGCGCCCTTCACCGCCGCAAGCTTTGCGATGGTGATCTATTCCAGCGCCTATTTCGGAGAGATCTGGCGCGGCGGCATCCTTGCGGTTCCGAAAACCCAGTGGGAGGCGGCCGAGTGCCTGGCCCTGCATCCGGTCCAGAGGTTCTGGCTGGTCATCATTCCGCAGGGGCTGCGCATCTCGACGCCGCCGACGGTCGGCTTCATGGTCCAGATCGTGAAGAACACCTCGCTGGCCTCGGTGATCGGCGTCGCCGAGCTGACCTATACCAGCAAGCTCATCAACAATTCGACGTTCCAGCCCTTCATCATCTTCAGCGTCGTCGCCGTGCTCTACTTCTGCATGTGCTACCCGCTGGCCTGGTGGAGCCGCAAACTCGAGGACAAACTGAATGTCGCCCATCGTTAAACTGAACAACGTCTCCAAAAGCTTCGGCAGCCTGCATGTCCTTCAAGGCGTGTCCTTCGACGTCGCTGCGGGCAGCGTGGTCGCGATCATCGGTCGCAGCGGCTCGGGGAAAAGCACCGCGCTGCGCTGCATCAACGGGCTGGAAAAGATCAACAGCGGCGAGATCACCGTCTGCAACCACCACCTGCATCACGACGTGACCCGAGCCCAGTTGCGCGCCCTGCATCTGGACGTGGGCATCGTCTTCCAAAGCTACAACCTGTTCCCGCACCTGACCGTCGGCCAGAACATCATGCTGGCGCCCCGCTGGGTTCGGAAGCAGTCGAAACCCGAGGCCCGCGAACATGCCGCCGAGGTGCTGCGCAAGGTCGGGCTGGCCGAAAAGTTCGACGCCTATCCCGAGCAGCTTTCCGGCGGCCAGCAACAGCGGGTGGCCATCGCGCGCTCGCTGGCGATGGAGCCCAAGCTGATGCTCTTCGACGAGGTGACTTCGGCGCTCGATCCAGAACTGACGGGCGAGGTGCTGAAGGTGATGGAAAGCCTTGCCAGGGACGGCATGACGATGGTCCTCGTCACGCACGAAATGGCCTTCGCCAGGGGCGTGGCCGACAAGATCGTCTTCATGCACCAGGGCCGGGTCTGGGAGGAAGGCGGCGGAGAGATGCTGTCCGCGCCGCAGACCCCGGAACTGCGCCAGTTCGTCGGCAACGGCTTGTGACCTTCGACTGATACTCAACCGGCATCCGGCGGCGGCCAGCGGCGGCCGGCGCTTGCCCCAACCTGCATTCATGGGAGGAAAGACATGAACATTCGCAACCTGGCGCTTGCCGCCTTGACCGCGGTCGGCCTGACCGCCGCCCTGCCCGCCGGCGCCGACACGCTGGCCGATATCCGCGACCGCGGCATCGTCAACATCGGCGTCGATATCGGCCAGGCGCCCTTCGGCATGGTGGACGGTTCGATGAACCAGACCGGCTCGGACGTGGACACCGCCCGCAAGCTGGCCGAGGACCTGGGCGTCAAGCTGAACGTCGTCTCGGTCGCGCCGGCCAACCGCATCCCCTTCCTGCTGACCGGCAAGGTCGATGTCGTCGTCGCCAGCTTCTCGATCACCGAGGAGCGCAAGAAACAGGTCGATTTCTCGAAGCCCTATGCGGTCAGCGAAGTCGTCGTGGCCACCACCGGCGGGCTGAAGCTCTCGGGTCCGGCCGACCTGGCGGGCCATGAGGTCGCGGTCACCCGCGCCTCGACCAACGACACGCTGATCACCGATGCCATCACGGCCGGCGAGGTCAAGGCGACCATCGTGCGCTACGACGACAACGCCATGACAACCAATGCCGTGCTCAGCGGCCAGCATGACGTCTATGTCGTGGCGAAATCGCTGCTGGTGCCGATCAACGAGGCCAATCCCTCGCGCAAGATCGAGCCGCAATTCGTCCTGCGCACCTATCCGCTGGCCATCGGCCTGCGCAAGGACGAGCCGGCGCTGAAGGAATGGCTGGACAACTGGGTCGCCGAGAACCTCGCCAACGGCAAGCTGAACGAGATCTACCAGACCTATCACCTGTCGTCGCTGCCCGACGTGATCCCCGAGGAATGATCGGGGACGGGCGGTGACGACCTTCATGACCCAGAATACAGGAAACATGGTGATGAAAGCGAAGACGATCCGGCTGCATCCCGACGATGACGTCGTTATCGCCCTTGAACCCCTCGCAGCGGGTTCGCGCATCGAGGCCGAAGGACTGGACCTGCGCGAACCCATCCCGGCCGGCCACAAGATCGCCACGCGCGACATTCCGGCCCAGGGACCGATCCGGCGCTACAACCAGGTGATCGGCCTGGCGACGCAGCCCATCCGGGCCGGGCAGCATGTCCATGTCCAGAACGTAATGATGGCCAGCGTCGAGAACGACTATGCCATCGGCGCCGATGCCGCGCCAACCGAATACGCCGACCCGCCGGCCACCTTCATGGGCATCCGGCGCCCCGACGGACGCGTTGCGACACGGAACTACATCGGCATCATGACCAGCGTGAACTGCTCGGCCCGCGTCGCCCGCGCCATCGCCGACCATTTCCGCCACGACATCCGCCCCGAGGCGCTGGCGGATTACCCCAATATCGACGGCGTCGTCGCGCTGACCCACGGCTTCGGCTGCGGCATCGATGTGAAAAGCGAGGGCATGGCGATTATCCGCCGGACGCTTTCGGGCTATGCCGTGCATCCGAATTTCGCGGCCGTGATCTTCGTCGGCCTGGGCTGCGAGGCGAACCAGATCGGCGACATCCTGGCCTCGCGCGGGCTGACGGAAAGTGCCACCCTGCACAGCTATACGATCCAGGATGTCGGCGGCACCACCAACGCCATCCGGCAGGGGATCGAGCTGGTGAATTCGCTGCTGCCCGGCCTGAACGAGGTGAAGCGCGAGCCGGTGCCGGCGTCCCATCTGACCGTGGGCCTGCAATGCGGCGGCTCGGATGGCTATTCGGGCATTTCGGCCAATCCGGCACTGGGTGCGGCCGTGGACCTGCTGGTCCGCAACGGTGGCACCGCCATCCTGTCCGAAACGCCCGAGGTCTACGGCGCCGAGCATCTGCTGACCCGCCGCGCGGCCTCGCCCGAGATAGCGCGGAAGCTGATCGCGCGCATCGATTGGTGGAAGGACTATTGCGCCAAGAACGGCGCCGAGATGAACAACAACCCCTCGGCCGGCAATAAGGCCGGGGGGCTGACCACGATCCTGGAAAAATCGCTGGGCGCGGTTGCCAAGGCCGGCACCACCAACCTGACCGAGGTTTACGAATATGCCGAGCCGGTGACGCAGCACGGTTTCGTCTTCATGGATTCCCCCGGCTTCGACCCGATCTCGGCCACCGGGCAGGTCGCTTCCGGCGCGAACCTGATCTGCTTCACCACCGGGCGCGGCTCGGCCTTCGGCTGTATGCCGACGCCCTCGCTGAAGCTGGCGACGAACTCGGCCACATGGCGGCGACAGCAGGACGACATAGACATCGACTGCGGCGTGATCCTGGAGGGCAACGCCACCATCGAGGAGGTCGGGCGGCAGATCTTCGAGCGGATGCTGTCCTGCGCCTCGGGCGAGCCGTCAAAAAGCGAGATCCACGGCTATGGCCAGGACGAATTCGTGCCCTGGCAGATCGCCGTCGTCACCTGATCCGCAACCCAGAAAGCAGGGCTGAACCATGGCCATTCACAGCACCCCCCGCTTCGCGGCGGTCGATTGGGGCACCAGCAGCTTCCGCGCCTGGCTTGTCGATGCGGCCGGCCGGGTGCTTGCCGAACGCCGCAGCGCCCAAGGCATGACCGCAGCCCGCGAGACGGGCTTTCGCGAAATCCTCGACAGCCATCTTGCCGCGATGCAGGCCCCCGAGGGTCTGGGTGTCGTCATCTGCGGCATGGCCGGCGCGCGGCAAGGCTGGGTGGAGGCCGGCTATCTCGACTGCCCCGCGCCCTTGGACGATCTGGCGGCGTGCGCCATCCGCGTCGCGCATCCGGCCCGCGACATCCGCATCCTGCCCGGCGTGGCGCAGCGCGACGCCGATCATCCCGACGTCATCCGGGGCGAGGAAACCCAGCTTCTGGGCGTCGCGCATGGCAAGGATGCGCAGACCGTGGTGATGCCCGGCACGCATTCGAAATGGGTGCGGCTGGAGGGAAGCACGCTGGCCAGCTTCTCGACCCATATGACCGGCGAAATCTTCCAGGCCCTGACCAACGCGACGCTGCTGAAACACGCGGTCGAGGGCGCCCAAGGCCGGCGCGACCACACCGCCTTCCGGGCCGGGGTCGCCGAGACCTTCGCCGCGCCGGCCGGCTGGTCCAGCCGGTTGTTCGAGGTGCGCGGCCGGCAATTGCTGTTCGGGGCGGACGCCGATGCCGCGCGGGACCGGATTTCCGGCATCCTGATCGGCGCCGAGATCGCGGCCGGGCTGGCGCAGGGGACCGGCGGATCGCCCGTCCGCATCCTCGCCTCGGGCCGGCTCGCCGATCTTTACATCGAGGCTTTCGACCTGCTCGGCATTGCCTTCGCCGTCGAGGACGCCGACCGGGCGGTCCTTGCCGGCCTGACCCTCGCCGCCGGCCGGATCTGGCCATGACCACGCAAACCGGAGTGCCGCCCATGCCCTTTCCTGCCCTGTCCCTGCCCATCGTCGCCATCCTGCGCGGCATCCGCCCCGACGAGGCCGAGGCCGTCACCCAGGAACTGCTGGACGCCAGCCTGCAGGCCATCGAGGTGCCGCTGAACTCGCCCGACGCCTTCCGCTCGATCGAGATCGCGGCGCGGCTGGCGCCGGAGGGCGTGCTGATCGGCGCCGGCACCGTCACCCGCGCCGAAGAGGTCGCGCGCCTCAATGACGCCGGCGGCCGGCTGCTGGTCTCGCCCAATATCGACGAGGCGGTGATGCAGGCGGCCGGGGGCTTCGGCATGGTGACGATGCCCGGCGTCCTGACGTCTACCGAGGCGCTGCGGGCGCTGCGGCTGGGCGCCTCGGCGCTGAAGTTCTTCCCGGCCAGCGTGCTGGGCCCGTCCGGGATCGCGGCGATCCGCGCCATCCTGCCGCCCGATACCACCATCGCGGCGGTGGGCGGCGTCGGCGAGGAGAATTTCGCCAGCTATCTGGCGGCGGGCGTCTCGGCCTTCGGGATCGGCTCGAACCTGTTCCGCCCCGGCCTGTCGGCCGGCGAGGTCGGCACCCGGGCGCGCCGCATCATCGCGGCTTACGAGGCCGCCGCGCGCAACGGCTGAGGCGGCGCTTTGCCCGACGGCCACATCCAATTCAGCTTCCGCCCGGAATGGAGGGATACATGAAGGCGCTTATCATCGAAAAGGAAGGCCATACGGTCATCGGCGAGATCGCCGTGCCCGAGATGGGACCGAAGGACGTCCGGGTGCGGGTGCGCCATGTCGGGCTCTGCGGCACGGATTTCAACTCCTGGCGCGGGCTCAACCCGCTGGTGACCCTGCCGCGCGTGCCCGGCCATGAGATCGGCGGCGAGATCATCGAGGCGGGCGCGGAAGTCCCGGCCGAATATGCCGCCGGCCACCGCGTGGTGGTGGTGCCCTATACCAATTGCGGCGAATGCTCGTCCTGCCGCAAGGGCCGGCTGAATGCCTGCCGCTACAACAAGACGCTGGGCGTGCAGCAGCAGGGCGGCCTGACGCCCGAAATCGTCGTGCCGGTGGAAAAGATCATCCTGAACGACACGCTGGCGCCGCAGCACCTGGCGCTGGTCGAGCCGCTGGCGGTCGGCTTCCATGCCGTCGCGCGCGGCCAGGTCGGCGCCGGCGACACGGTGGTGGTGCTGGGCTGCGGCATGATCGGCATGGGCGTGCTGATCGGCGCGGTGGCGCGGGGTGCCCGGGTCGTCGCCGTGGACATGAGCGCGCAGAAGCTAGACTTGGCCCGCCGTTTCGGCGCGGCGGTCACGCTGAACCCGGCCGAGCAGGATGTCGAGGCCTCCGTCGCGGAACTGACCGGCGGCTTGGGCGCGGACGTGGTTTTCGAGGCGGTGGGCACGCCCGCCACCTTCACCCAATGCATCACGCTCGCGGGCTATGCCGGGCGCGTGGTCTATGTCGGCTATTCCAAGGCGCCGGTCAGCTACGACACCGCCTTCTTCAATCTCAAGGAACTGGACATCCTGGGCTCGCGCAATGCGACGATGCAGGATTTCCGCGACGTGATCGCCCATCTGGAAAAGATCGGCGACAGCGCGGATCTGCTGATCTCGAAGACCTTTCCCTTCTCGCAGGCGGATCAGGCATTCCCCTATTGGAACGACAATCGCGACAATCTCAAGGTAATGGTGGCACTATGAACGACAGCTTCAAGCGGGCTTTCAGCCTGGAGGGCAAGCGCGCGCTGGTAACGGGCGGGGGTTCCGGCCTGGGCGAGGCGATGGCCGCCGCCATGGCCGCCGCCGGCGCCGAGGTCATCCTGGTCGGCCGCCGCAGGGACCTGCTGGAACAGGCGGCCGGCCGCATCCCCGGCGCCAAGGTCGCGACTGTGGACCTGGCCGACATCGCCGCGCTGGACGCGGCCGCGAAATCCATCCTGGAGCGGCACGGCAAGATCGACATCCTCGTGAACAACGCCGGGAACACCATCCGCAAGCCGTTCCTTGAGACGACCCATCAGGACATCGACGCGGTCGTGGACGTGCATCTGCGCGGCGCGCTGGAATTCTCGCGCCCGATCATCGCCCGGCAGGCAGAAACCGGCGGTGGCGCCGTCATCTTCACCGCCTCGATGGCCTCCTACATGGGCCTGCCCTATGTGATGGGCTATACGGTCGCCAAAACCGCCCTGCTTGGGGTGGTGCGCGCGCTTTCGGCCGAGTTCGCCGGCCAGAACGTCCGGGTGAACGGCATCGCGCCGGGCTGGATCGACACGCCGCTGTATCGCGGGGCGACCGGCGCCGATCCGGCCCGCAAGGCCAAGGCGCTCGGCCGGATCCAGATGGGCCGCATCGGCGAGGTCGAGGATGTCGGCTGGACCTGCGTCTTCCTGGCCTCGGACGCCGCCGCCTATATCACCGGTCAGACGGTGGCCGTGGACGGCGGAGCACTGGCCGGGTTCTGACCTTCGGGCTTGGCAAGAGACAGCGCTGGCTAGGTTGTGTTGACAAAAAGGATTCCCCTGCGCGTCTGGCTGTGATTCAAGATCATCTCTACGTGGGAGGTGACCTTGGCACGCAA
>NZ_JAEHFP010000079.1 GCF_016446475.1 Paracoccus binzhouensis
CCAGCCGGGATTGCCGGGCAAGCGCGTCGCGCAACGCCCGGTAGCGCGGATCGCGCGGCGGCAGCGCCGCCAGCACCGCGCCCGGATCGGCGGCGCGGGCGAAGTCCCGCATCAGGTCGCCGGTGCGCGGCCGCCGCACCTCGCGCTTGATGCCGCTTTCGACCTTGCGCGGATCCAGGATACCGCCCGAGACATCATGGCTCCAGAGCGCGAAGACCCGGGCGAAGCGCAGTTCCGCCTCGACCGAATCGGCGCCCTCGCGGTCGAGCCGGCGCAGGGCGGCCTGCTGGTAGCGCGAAGCGGGCAGCCCGTGCGAAGCCGCCTGCCCCACCGCCTCGATCAGCGCCGCGCGGTGCCGGGCGCCCTGCGGACCCAGGAAGATCGGCTGCAAGCCGTTGGTTCCATAGAAATCCGCCAGCCCGGGATTGCCGGCGACCCGGCTCGCCAGCGCCATCTCCTGCTGCGAAAAGGCCAGCCGCGGAGCCGGCAGCGCCGCCACCGGCACGACGTCAAGCGCCTGCGCCCCTGCCGGGCGCGGCGCGGCGGCCAGCAAGGTGACAACAATCATGGCGCGAATCAATCTGGCGAAATGCACCTTTAACTATTCCTTTCCTGATGGCGGAAATCTTCTCATTCGCCGGGTTTGGGGTCCAGCGCGGGCGTTTTTTTCTTGCAACAGTGATGCGGCCCGAGCACGGCCACCGAAAAACATTCGCTCGGGTTCCGATTCGGATCTGTCGTCGGCGGATTTTCGCCGACAGGGGCGGAACTCCGCCGCGCCGGGAACGAAACGCTTCCCTCTGCTCGCGCGGCAGTGACATATTCTTAACCAGTCCCGGCTAAACCGGGACGGGTCGCCCCAGAACGGGCGGTGACACAACGAAGCAGGACAGGCGATCTGACATGACGTTTGAAACCATCTCGCGTCGGGGCATCCTTGGTGTCTTCGCGGCGACGACAGTGGCAGCAGCGCCGGTTATGGCCAATGCTTTCGGGCTGCTGCGAGGTGCCGGCGACATCCGCCGCATCCGCATGTATTCAGGGCGCACCGGGGAAAGCATCGACACCGTCTATTGGGTCGATGGCAAGTATATCCGGGACGCCCTGAATGAAATCAACGTGTTCATGCGCGACTGGCGCACGGGCCAGGCGATCGGGATCGACCCGCGCACCATCGACATCGCTGCAGCCTCGCACCGGCTGCTGCAGACCAACGAACCCTACATGATGCTGTCGGGCTATCGCTCGCCCAAGACCAACGCCATGCTGCGCGCGCGGTCCTCGGGCGTGGCCAGGAATTCGCTGCACATGGTGGGCAAGGCTGCCGACCTGCGCCTGAAATCGCGCTCGGTCTCGCAGATGTACAAGGCCGCTTCCGCCTGCAGGGCCGGCGGGGTCGGCAAGTATTCGCGCTCGAACTTCGTCCACATGGACTGCGGCCCGGTCCGCCATTGGGGCGCCTGACTCGCGACCGATCAACTTTCGCTGATCACGCAAAGACCCGCCCCTTGGGGCGGGTTTTCGTTTGCGCCTACCGCAACCGCGGCGGCGCCTTGGGATCGCGCCGTGCCGGCTCGGGCTCCGGAGAAGGCAAAGGCAAGGGCGGCTCGAGAATCAGCGCCCCGCGCGGCAGCGTCCGCGCCGCAAAGCCGATATCCACGCCGCCCGGCAGTTCCGGCAGGAAGGCCAGCAGCTCGGCCAGGGCCTTGGCGATCGCCGCCTCATGCACCGGATCGACGCCGGACAGAAGCAGCGCGTGGCTGCGCCGCCCGTCGCGCCATTGCGCCGAAACCAGCGCCATCCGCCCGACCAGCCCGGCCATGTCCGCCAGCCGCTGCGCCAGCGGCTCGGCCAGCAGCGCCACCGCCTCGGGCGCGGGCGCCGCAAGGCTCTGCGCCGCGTCCTCCGGGGCCATGCTGGGCCGGGCTTCCAGGGCGCCGACCAGCCAGGCCAGCATTGCGGCATCCAGCATCAGCTGCGAGGCATGGCCGGGGTTGACCAGCAGCCCCTGCCCCTCGGCGGCCAGGGCGGCAGCCAGCACCCGGCCCGGCAGCGCCAGATAGGCGACCGGCCCACCCAGGAAATCGGCCAGCCGGTCCTCGGTGTCGCAGGCCAGGGCCACCGGCCCCTCGGGCAGTTCGAAGATGCGCAGTTCGGCCTTGTCGTCCGGTGGCTCGGCCACCAGCGCGGCGAACAGCTCGGTATCGGCGAGGCGCGACAGGATGCGCGCCCGGGCCGGGGTCTCGGCTTCGTGAAACGGGATCTGGCAAAGCTCGTCCAGCGGGGTCATCGGCCTCTCACAGCAATCCGGCAATGGCGGCGCGCAGTTCGGGCAGCAGTTCGGCCTCGAACCAGGGATTGCGCCGCAGCCAGGCGGTATTGCGCCAGGACGGATGAGGCAAGGGAAAGATGCGCGGTGCGTGGTCGCGCCAGCCGGCGACCGTCTCCGTGACCCCGCCCCGCGCCGCCTGCCCCAGGTGCCAGCGCTGTGCATGGCCGCCGACCAGCAGGGTCAGGTCCGGCTGCAATGCCTCCATGACCCGCGCGCGCCAGGTCGTGGCGCAGATCGGCGGCGGTGGCAGGTCCGAGCCCTTGGCGTCATAGCCCGGGAAGCAGAAGGCCATCGGCACGATGGCGATGCGCGACCGGTCGTAGAAGACCTCGTCCGCGACCCCCATCCAGTCGCGCAGCCGGTCGCCCGAGCGGTCGGCGAAGGGCCGGCCGGCCAGATGCACCCGCATGCCCGGCGCCTGCCCGACCACGAGGATGCGCGCGCCCGGCTGGAACCAGGCGACAGGGCGCGGGCTGTGCCGGGTCGCGGTCTGCGCGAACCGCGGCGCGCAGAGCCTGCAGCCCCTGATTTCCTGCACAAGATCCCCGCAACCGGCCATGGCCCGCAGATATGGATGGAATGCCCCGGAAAAAAGGGCCGGGCATTCACGAAGTTTCAAGCATTGATCGGCCATGGTGGACAGCGGATGGCCCTGCGCATAATGTCCGGCCAGCCCCGCCGGACAGCACCTGCACGGCGGCTTGTCAGTTTGTTAGCCAGCTGCGCGGAATGCGCGGATCGGGACGGTCAGATGATCGAATTCGACGATGTCTCCAAGTCGTTCTGGACCGGGACCCAGCGCAAGGTGATCCTCGACCGCGCCTCGTTCCGGATCGAGCTGGGGCGGTCCATGGGCATCCTGGCACCGAACGGCACCGGCAAGACCACGATCATCAACATGATGTGCGGGCTGGAAAAACCCGACGAGGGCACCATCCGCACCGATTGCCGGGTGTCCTTTCCGCTTGGCTTCATGGGCGGCATCACCGCCACGCTCAGCGCCAACGAGAACGCCCGCTTCATCGCCCGCATCTACGGGCTCGATCCCGATTACGTCGAGGCCTTCTGCCGCTGGCTGACCGATATCGACGAATATTTCGACATGCCGGTCGGCACCTACAGCGCCGGCATGCGCTCGCGCTTCACCTTCTCGCTGATGCTGGCGCTGGAATTCGACGTCTACCTGATCGACGAGGGCATGCCGACCACCACGGATGCGGAATTCAACCGCAAGGCCGGCTCGGTGCTTTACGATCGGCTGAAATCGGCGACGGTGGTGGTGGTCTCGCACCAGGCCCAGACCATCGAGAAATTCTGCAATTGCGCCGCCGTGCTGCGCGACGGCAAGCTTTATCAGTTCGAAACCCTCGAAGAGGCAAGGCAATATTATGACTACACCGCCTAAGGCGCGCGCCTATCGCATCAGCCGCGAGGAATCGGCCCTGGCGGTCCGGCGTGGGTCGGGCGCGGTCGAGACGGCGCGCAAGGTGCAGGTCTCGGTCCACAAGCGCGGTGCAGCGGGCGATCCCGCCGCCGGGACCGAGCCGCTTTTCGGGGCGGCGGCCGGCGATGACGGCTTCGGCGACATGCGCTTTCCCGGCGCCGCGCCGCAAAACCCGGTGCCGCAAGCCCCGCCAACCGAGGACCAGCCCTCGATGCAGGAGCGGATCGCGGCGGTGCGGGCCGAGAACCTGACCGACCGGCAGCTGCGCATGGCGCGCCGCATTGCCGCCATGCACGAGATCCAGGTGGAAACCGATCACGAGGCGGTGGTGGCGCTGCGCGACCGCGGCATCGACCCGTTCCACCGCGCCGCCGTGGGCAAGATCCTGTCGGACGAAGGCGCGCGTGCCCAGGCCCGGGCCGAGCCTGCGGCCTCGGCCAACATGCCGGTGCCGTCCCGCAAGAACGCCCCGGCGCGGCGCGGCCGCGGTTCCGAGATCATGCCGCTGCCGCCCGGCTCGACCGGCCTGCCCTCGCGCGAGGCGCTGACCGAGGACCGCCGCGCCGCCGAGATCATCCGCATCCAGCAGGACATCGCCCGCCGGCGGCGGCGCAAGCTGCTGATGCTGCTGGGGCGGCTGGCGGCCTTCGTCGTCCTGCCGACCCTGATCGCCGGCTGGTATTACTTCTTCGTCGCCACGCCGCTTTACGCCACGATGTCGCAATTCCAGATCCAGCAGGCCGAGAAGTCCGGGTCCTCGAGCCTGGGCGGGCTGTTCGGTGGCACGCAGCTGGCGACCAATACCGATTCGGTCTCGGTGCAAAGCTACCTGACCTCACGCGACGCCATGCTGCGGCTCGACAAGGAACTGGGCTTCAGGCAGGCCTTCCAGAGCCCTGCCATCGACCCGATCCTGCGCCTGCCGACCCAGGCGACCAACGAGCAGACCTACAAGCTTTACCAGAACTCGGTGAAGATTGGCTATGATCCGACCGAGGGCGTGATCAACATGGAGGTGATCGCCCCGGATCCCGAGCTGAGCCAGAAATTCTCGCTGGCGCTGATCAAATATGCCGAGGGCCAGGTGGACCAGATGACCGCCCGCCTCCGCGAGGACCAGATGAAGGGCGCCATCGAAAGCTACCAGGACGCCGAGGCCAAGGTCGAGGCGGCGCAGCGCCGCGTGCAGGAGCTGCAGGAGAAGCTGGGCGTGCTCGACCCGGTGGCCGAGGGCTCGGTCATCATGGGCCATATCGCCGAGCTCGAGCGCCAGCTGGCCGAGAAGAAGCTGGAACTGGGCCAGCTGCAGTCGAACCCGCAGCCCAACCAGAGCCGGGTCGCCGGGGTGATGGGCGACATCAGCCGGCTCGAGGAGATGCTGGCGGACACCCGCAGCCAGCTGACCGAGGGCAACAACGCCCGCGGCTCGCTCGCCACCATCTCGGGCGAGATCCGCATCGCCGAATCCGATCTCCTCACCCGCCAGGAACTGCTTGCCGCTGCTGCAGCGCAGATGGAAAATGCCCGCATCGAGGCCAACAAGCAGGTCCGCTATCTCTCGCTGTCGGTCGCCCCGGTGCCGCCGGACGAACCGACCTATCCCAAGGCTTTCCAGAACACGATCGTCGCCTTCCTGATCTTCTCGGGCATCTACCTGATGCTCTCGCTGACGGCCTCGATCCTGCGCGAACAGGTGTCCTCATGAACCATGTCCAGACCGGCAATGTCACTTTCGGAAACGATCTGCCCCTGGTGCTGATCGCCGGCCCCTGCCAGCTCGAGACGCTGGACCACGCGCTGATGATCGCCGAGACGGTGGCCGCGGCCTCCGCCAAGGCCGGCGCCGGCTATGTGTTCAAGGCCAGCTACGACAAGGCCAACCGCACCTCGCTGAAGGGCCGGCGCGGCATCGGCATCGAGGAAGGGCTGCGCATGCTCGAGGAGGTGCGGGCCCGCATCGGCTGCCCGGTGCTGACCGACGTGCATGACATCGAGCAGGCGCGCATGGCCGGCGCCGTGGTCGACGTGATCCAGATCCCCGCCTTCCTGTCGCGCCAGACCGACCTGCTGCTGGCGGCGGGCGAGACCGGCGCGGTGGTGAACGTCAAGAAAGGCCAGTTCCTGGCGCCCTGGGACATGCCAAACGTCGCCGACAAGGTCGCCTCGACCGGCAACCGGCGCATCCTGCTGACCGAGCGCGGCGTCAGCTTCGGCTACAACACCCTGGTCGCCGACATGCGCAGCCTGCCGATCATGGCCCGCACCGGCTGGCCGGTGATCATGGACGCCACCCATTCCGTGCAGCAGCCGGGCGGCCAGGGCGGATCCTCGGGCGGGCAGCGCGAATTCGCCCCGGTGATGGCGCGGGCCGCGGTCTCGCTGGGCGTCGCGGGCGTCTTCATCGAGACGCATCAGGATCCCGACAACGCGCCCTCGGACGGGCCGAACATGATCCAGCTGGACCGCATGCCGGATCTGATCGCCTCGCTGATGCGCTTCGACGCGCTGGCGAAGTCGGACCCGGTGATGGGCTAGCTCAGCCGGCGGCGATGGCCTTGGCGGCGGCATGGGCCGAGGCCCAGGCCCATTGGAAATTGTAGCCTCCGAGCCAGCCGGTCACGTCCACCACCTCGCCGATGCAGTACAGGCCGGGTGCCGATTTCACCTGCAGGCTGCGCGAGTCCAACGCACGGGTGTCGATGCCACCCACGGTGACCTCGGCGGTCCGCCAGCCCTCCGAGCCGACCGGGCGCAGCACCCAGCGGTTGATGCGGTCGGCCAGTCGGCCCAGCGTGGCGTTGTTCTGGTCGGCCAGCCGCGCCCTGGCCAGGCCGGTCTCTGCGGCGATGGCCTCGGCCAGGCGCGCCGGCAGCCAGCGCGACAGTGCGGTCGCCACCGCGACACGGCCGCCCTGCCCGCGCAGCTCGCGCAGTCCGGCCGCAACATCCGCATCCGGCGCCAGATCGATATGGATCGCCTCGCCCGGGCGCCAGAAGCTGGAGATCTGCAGAATCGCCGGCCCCGACAGGCCGCGATGGGTGAAAAGCAGCCCGTCACGGAACAGCGCCCGCGTTCGGCCGGCGCCATGGCTGACCTCGGCCGCGACCGACAGCCCGGCCAGCGGTCGGCAGAGGTCCAGGTCCTGCTGGGCGAAGGTCAGCGGCACCAGCCCGGCCCGCGGCTCGACGATCTCCAGCCCGAAGCGCCGGGCGATGTCATAGCCGATCCCGGTCGCGCCCATCTTCGGGATGGACTTGCCGCCGGTTGCCACCACCACCCGGCGCGCCTGCAGCGGGCCGCGCGGCGTGGCGATGCAAAAGCCCTCGGCCATGGGCTCGACGCCCTCGACGGCTGTGTCCAGCCGCAGCTCGGCCCCGCGCATGCGGTGCAGCAGCAGGTCGATGATCTGCCGGGCACTATCGTCGCAGAACAGCTGGCCCAGGGTCTTTTCGTGCCAGGCGATGCCCGCCCGGTCCACCATGGCAACGAAATCCGCCGCGGTGAACCCGGCCAGCGCCGAGGCGGCAAAGCGCGGATTGCGCGACAGGAAACGATCCGGCGCCGTGGCCAGGTTGGTGAAATTGCAGCGCCCGCCACCCGAGATCCGGATCTTCTCGCCCGGCGCCCGGGCGTGATCCAGGACCACGATGCGCTGCCCGCCCCGGCCCTGCAGCCGCTCGAGAATCGCGCCGGCGCAGAAAAGCCCGGCCGCGCCGGCACCCAGAATGACCGTATCCGCTTGTTCCATGCCGGGCGCATAAATGCCCCGGCGGGAAGCCACAAGATTTTTCCTTTTTGCCCCTTGCACGCTTCGGCCGGCTTGGATAGATACGCCTGCACAGAGTTGGGGCGTGGCCAAGTGGTAAGGCAACGGTTTTTGGTACCGTGTACCGTAGGTTCGAATCCTACCGCCCCAGCCAGTTCATTTCTCCCTTGAAAACAATCTTTTACCGCAGGATCCTTGATTTTGGATCAACTGCGACGGGTTCAATTCGACAGCAGATTCGAGGGGTGTTCCAGCCGCTGCCTCTGCGGCAAGGGGGTGATCTTGCGGCCTGCGCGGGCTTCGCCTACATCAGGGAGAACAGTGAAAGGAACCGCCATGGCTATGGAAGCCCAGGACATCGAAGCCCTGATCCGCGCTGCCTTCCCGCATGCCAAGATCACCATCACCGACCTCGCCGGGGACGGCAATCACTATGCCGCCGAGGTGATCGATGAAAGCTTCCGTGGCCAGAACCGCGTCCAGCAGCAACGCGCCGTCTATGCCGCCCTGCAGGGCAAGATGGACGGCCCGCAAGGCGCGCTGCACGCGCTGGCGCTGACCACCAAGGCACCCGATTAAAAAGCAGGCCAGCATGCCCATGCTTCAGGAAGGAACCAGCAGAATGACCGACGCGCGCCAGCAGATCCAGGAGACCATCGACGGCAATGATGTCGTCCTGTTCATGAAGGGCACCAAGGAAATGCCGCAATGCGGCTTCTCGAGCCGGGTGGCCGGGGTGCTGAACTACATGAACGTGCAATATCGCGACGTGAACGTGCTCGCCGACGAGACGATCCGGCAAGGGATCAAGGAATTCTCGGACTGGCCGACCATTCCGCAGCTCTATGTCAAGGGCGAGTTCGTGGGCGGCTGCGACATCATCACCGAGATGACGCTCTCGGGCGAGCTGGACCAGCTGCTCGACAAGGCCGGCGTGGCCTATGACAAGGACGCCGCCAACAAGATCCGCGAAGCGAACGCCTGAGCTGGCCCCGGCCGCAGCACGCGAAAGCCCGCCGCAAGGCGGGCTCTCCTGTCAACGGGGACCTGTCAACAGGGATCATAGGGATCGTCGGGCCAGTCCCCGGCATCATCCCATTCCGCGTCCCATTCCCCATCATCATCCCGGTCGTCGCGGTGGCGCCAGGCCTGCAGGCGCGAGGCCAGGGTCATGCCGACCGCGAAGGCCCCGATCAGCGGCGCAAGGCCCGCGGCGCGCGATTGCGACGCCTCGCCAAGGCGGCCGGTCGCCCGGCGCATGGCATCGGGCGGCAGGCCCAACCGTTGGGCGGCAGTCTCGCCGGCCTTGCGGGCCGCGCCCTGGACCCGTGCCTCGGCCCGGTCGGCGAAGCGGTCGGCCTTGTAGGACAGGCTGTCGCTGACGGCATGGACGCGCCGCTCGGCCTGCCGCATCAACTGGCCGGCCTTTTGCGAGGCCTTTTCCAGGGCGGCATCGGCGGCGCCGGTGGCCTTCTCGACCGCGATGTCGGCGGCAAGGTTCAGCTTCTGCTCGATCTCGGCCTTCAGCTCATCGGGGCCGGGGATGCGGCGGCGCTCCTTGCGGGCCAGCAGCAGCATCGCCAGCCCGGCCAGCAGGAAGGCGATGCCGATGGCCAGCGAGGCGCCCAGGGGGCCCCAATGCAGGTAATGGGCCAGCCAGGTCCACAGCGCCGCCAGCAGGAAGCCGGCCGCAACAAGCAGCACCGCCCCTGCCCCGGCCGCCAACCCGGCGCGGCGCAGCCTGTCGGCCAGGGCAAGCTGCAGGTTCCTGGCGTAATCGAACATCGCCTGGCTCAGCGGCGCGCGACGATCAGGCCCAGCAGGAAGCCGAGGCCGGCAGCGATGCCGAGCGCCTGGGCCGGGTGGCGGCGCACCGCGCCCGAGACCTCGTCGTAGTAATCCTCGGCATGGGAGGCGACCTCGCCGGCGCGGCGCTCGCCCTCGCGATAGATGCGCCGGGCCTCGCGGCGCGCGCGCTCGGCATATTCATGGCCGCGCTCGCGGGCGCTTTCCAGGTATTCCTCGCCCCGCCTGCGGGCCGAATCGACAAATTCGGCACCCTTTTCCCGGGCCGATTCGTAAAGGTCGGCGCCGCGATCCCGCGCGGTCTCGAAAGCCTCCCCCGCCTCGTCGGCGGCACGGCGGGCGTGGCGGCCGACCTCGTCGGCGGCGCGGCGCGCCTCGGCCTTCAGTTCGTCGGAGGTCGCTTCTTTGTTGGCCATGGTGGTCTCCTTTCAAAGACTGGGTCCCTATTCGGCAAGCCAACGGCGAAGCCCCGTGGATTGTTCCGGCCCTGCGACGCTTTGTCCCCCGCCTGTCCGCCGGGCGCCGCGGGCCGGCAGGTCAGAACACCGCGTCGAAGGCCGGGATCAGCCGCGCCAGCGTGCCCTCGACATCCCTGAGCTTGTCGAGCCCGAAAAGCCCGATGCGGAAGCTGCGAAAGCCCTCGCCCTCGCCGACCTGCAGGGGCACGCCGGCGGCGATCTGGTAGCCCTCGGCCAGGAATTTCCGGCCGCTTTGCACGTCGGGGTCGTCTGTATGGCAGACCACCACCCCTGGCGCCGCGAAGCCCTCGGCCGCGACCGAGCGCAGCCCGCGCCGCGCCAGTTCGGCCCGCACCGCATCGCCAAGCCGCCATTGCGCCTCGCGCGCCGCCTCGAAGCCCATCTCGCGGGTCTCGGCCATGGCGTCGCGCAACCCGATCAGCGCGTCGGTCGGCATGGTGGCGTGATAGGCATGGCTGCCGTCCTCATAGGCCTTCATGATGGCGCGCCATTTCTTCAGGTCCAGCGCGAAACTGTCGCTGGTCGTGGCCTCCAGCCGCTCCAGCGCGCGGGGCGAGAACATCACCATCCCGGCCGCGGGCGAGGCCGACCAGCCCTTCTGCGGCGCCGAGATCAGCACGTCGACGCCGGTTTCGCGCATGTCGACCCAGATCGCGCCCGAGGCGATGCAGTCGAGCACCATCAACGCGCCGACCTCATGCGCGGCCGCCGCCAGCGCCCGGATGTAGTCGTCGGGCAGGATCATGCCCGAGGCGGTCTCGACATGCGGGGCAAAGATGGCATCGGGGCGGCTGTCGTGGATCTTCGCGACCACCTCCTCGACCGGGGCCGGGGCGAAGGGCGCACGCGGCTCGTTCCCGGCCGGGCGCGCCGCCATCACCGTGGTGTCGCGCGCAAATCCACCCGCCTCGAAGATCTGGCTCCAGCGGTAACTGAAGAAGCCGTTCCTGACGATCAGCGCATGGGCGTCGCGGCCGAACTGGCGCGCCACCGCCTCCATGGCGCAGGTGCCGCCGCCGGGGACCAGCGCCACCGCTTCGGCGCCATAGACCTCGCGCAGCGTGGCCGAGATGTCGCGCATCGCCGCCTGGAATTTCTGCGACATGTGGTTGAGCGAGCGGTCGGTGAAGACGACCGAGAATTCCTGCAGCCCCTCGGGGTCCACATCTGGGCGAAGTCCGGGCATGGCCAATCCTTTTCCTGCCGATCCTGCGCGCCAGCCTAGCGCGGCCCGCCGGCATGGGCCAGCCCCGCGGAAGGTCGCAGCCCCTTGCCGGCAAGCGCCCCGGCGACTAGCTTGAGGGCGAACAAACGACAGGCCAATCCATGCGTATCGGCATTCTCAAATGCGGCCAATCGCCCGAGCTTCTGCGCGGCGAACTGGGTGACTATGACACCATGTTCGAGCGGCTCCTGGCCGGGCGGGGCTTCGACTTCGCCAGCTACCATGTGGAAAACATGGAGTTTCCCGAAAGCGTCCACGACGCCGAGGGCTGGCTTCTGACCGGCTCGCGCCACGGCGCCTATGAAGGCCACGCCTTCATCCCGCCGCTCGAGGATTTCATCCGCCGCGCCTATGCCGCGCATGTGCCGATGGTCGGCATCTGCTTCGGCCACCAGATCATCGCGCAGGCCCTGGGCGGCAAGGTCGCGAAGCATCCCGGCGGCTGGGCGGTCGGCCCGCAGGACTACGATTTCGGCGGCGAGACGGTGACGCTGAACGCCTGGCACCAGGACCAGGTGGCCGAGCGTCCCGCCGATGCCGAGGTGGTGGCCAGCAACGATTTTTGCGAGAACGCCGCGCTGGTCTATGACACCCGCGCCTTCACCGTGCAGGCGCATCCGGAATTCGAGGATGCCTTCATCGAAGGGCTGATCGACCATCGCGCCAAGGGCGTGGTGCCCGAGGATCTGCAGCGGCAGGCCCGGGCGCGGCTGGGCGGGCCCCGGCACTCGGCCGGCATCGCCGACCGGATCGAGGCCTTCTTCAAGGCCCCGCGCGCCTTTGCGGCGCAGAGGAAGCAGGGTGCCGCATGAAATCGCACTGGATCGAGGAAACCCCGCAAGCCGCCCAGGACTACGTCGCCGGTCGCCGGCTGGACGAGGTGGAATGCATCGTCGCCGACATTGCCGGGGTGGCGCGCGGCAAGGCTATGCCGGCGTCGAAATTCGCGCATCAGGAACGCTTCTACCTGCCGAATTCGATCTTCCTGCAGACCATCACCGGCGACTGGGCCGACAACCCCTCGGGCGCCTTCACCGAGCCGGACATGATCCTGACCCCGGATTTTTCGACCGCGGCGGCGGCGCCCTGGACGGCGGACGTGACCCTGCAGGTGATCCACGACGTCAGCGACCAGTCCGGCAACCCGGTGCCGATCGCGCCGCGCAACGTGCTGAAGCGCGTGGTCGATCTGTACCGGCAGAAGGGCTGGAAGCCCATCGTCGCGCCCGAGATGGAGTTCTTCCTGGTCGCGCGCAACATCGACCCGAACCAGCCGATCATGCCGCCCATGGGCCGCACCGGCCGCCGCGCCGCCGCCAAGCAGGCCTATTCCATGTCGGCGGTGGACGAATACGGCAAGGTGATCGACGACATCTACGACTTCGCCGAGGCGCAGGGCTTCGAGATCGACGGCATCCTGCAGGAAGGCGGCGCCGGCCAGGTCGAGATCAACCTGAACCACGGCGACCCGGTGCACCTGGCCGACCAGATCTTCTACTTCAAGCGGCTGATCCGCGAGGCGGCGCTGCGCCACGACTGCTTCGCCACCTTCATGGCCAAGCCCATCGAGGGCGAGCCGGGCAGCGCCATGCACATCCATCACTCGGTCGTCGGGCTGGAGGACGGCCGCAACATCTTTTCCGACGGACAGGGCCGCGAGACGCCGGCCTTCATGCATTTCATCGCCGGCATGCAGAAGCACCTGCCGGCGGCGGTGGCGCTGCTGGCGCCCTATGTCAACAGCTATCGCCGCTATGTCCCGGATTTCGCGGCGCCGATCAACCTGGAATGGGGGCGCGACAACCGCACCACCGGGCTGCGGGTGCCGATCTCGAAACCCGAGGCGCGGCGGGTCGAGAACCGGCTGGCGGGCATGGATTGCAACCCCTATCTCGGCCTCGCCGCCAGCCTGGCCTGCGGCTATCTGGGCCTGATCGAGGGCGAGAACCCGCGCTCGGAATGCCTGGGCGACGCCTATATGTCCGAGGACGAACTGCCCTACAACCTGGGCGACGCGCTGGACCTGATGGACGAGAGCGCGCCGATGCGCGAGGTGCTGGGATCCGAGTTCATCGACGTCTACCAGGCGGTCAAGCGCAACGAATACAAGGAATTCCTGCAGGTCATCAGCCCGTGGGAGCGCGAGCACCTGCTGCTGAACGTGTAGAGCCGGGCGCGGCCGGGCCCTTGCGCGCCGTCGGATGAGTATTTGAGGAACGGTGAAAGCCGGAGCATGAACCTGCTGTTTTCCAACGACCGGCGGGGGGAATATCCGCCCAGCCTCTATGCCGCGACCCGCGACCCGCTGCCGGCCTTTCCCGAGCAGCGCGGCGAGGAGCGCGCCGATGTCGTGGTGGTCGGCGCCGGCTATACCGGGCTTTCCGCGGCGCTGCACCTGGCCGAGGCGGGGCGCGACGTGGTGGTTCTGGAAGCGCATCGCGTCGGCTTCGGCGCCTCGGGGCGCAACGGCGGCCAGCTCGGCTCGGGCCAGCGGCTGGAGGTGGACGAGCTGGAGCGGATGGCGGGGCGCGAGGCCGCCCGCCGGCTCTGGGACATGGCCGAGGACGCCAAGGCCCTGACCCGCGATCTGGCGGCGCGCGCCGGGGTGCCGGTGGCCGACGGCATCGCCCATGCCTTCCGCAAGCCGGCGGAACTCGACCATGCCCGCGCCATGATCGACAGGCTGGCCCGCGACTACGGCTACGACCGGATCGAGGCGCTGGACCGCGACGCCTTCCGGGCGCTGGTGCCGTCCGAGGCCTATGTCGCCGGCGAGCTGGACCACGGCGCCGGGCATCTGCAGCCGCTGAACCTGGCCATCGGCATGGCGCGGCTGGCCGATGCGGCCGGGGCCCGGATCCGCGAGCTGAGCCATGTCCACCACATCCGCCACGCCCGGAAGGCCGGCGAAAAGAGCATCGTCCAGACTGGCAAGGGCCGGGTGATCTGCGACCAGGTGATCCTGGCGGCCAATGGCTATCTGGGCCATCTCGACAGCCATGTCGCCGCCCGCGTCATGCCGATCAACAATTTCATCGTCGCGACCGAGCCGCTGGGCCGGCGCGCAGCCGAGGTGCTGACCCGGCCCATCGGCGTGCATGACACGAAATTCGTGGTGAACTACTGGCGGCTCGATCCCGAGGGGCGGCTGATCTTCGGCGGCGGCGAGAATGTCGGCTATCGCTTTCCCGCCGACATCGCCGCCAAGGTGCGCAAGCCGCTGCTGGAGATCTATCCCGGCCTTGCCGACGTGACGCTGACCCATGCCTGGGGCGGCACGCTGGCGATCACCATGAACCGGATGCCCTGCTTCGCCCGGCCGGCGCCGAATTGCCTGTCGGCCAGCGGCTATTCCGGGCACGGGCTGGCGCTGGCGACGCTGGCCGGCAAGCTGATGGCGCAGGCGGTGCAGGGCCAGAGCGAAGGCTTCGACACCATGGCCGCCCTGCCCTCGCCACCCTTTCCCGGCGGCGCGGCGCTGCGCTGGCCGCTGCTGGTCGCCGGCATGGGCTGGTATTCGCTGCGCGACCGGCTGGGCTTCTAGTCTTCGGATTTCGCGGCCAGTTCGCGCGCGCGCCGCGCCTTGGCGCGGGCGATGCGCTCGGCCATCTGCCTTTCGCGATGGCGGTGATAGGCGCGGATCAGCGGCACGGTCAGGTAATGCGCCGCGACCGAGACGGCGAGGCCGGGCAGGATGCCCCCCACCGCATAGGGCAGGAAGATCTGCTCGTTGAACTGCAGCAGCTGGTCCCAATGCGCCGTGCGCTCGGCGCTCAGCGGCGCCAGCAGGTTGTTCCACAGCTCGCCACCGGCGCGGGCGAATTCGCCGAAGATCAGATGCGGGGTGAACTTGCCCTCGACCCCCAGCATCCAGCGCCCGAGCCCGACCGAGGTCAGCGCGATGAAGGGCGTGGTCAGCGGGTTGCCGACGAAGGTGCCCAGGAGCGCCGCCAGGATATTGCCGCGGATCAGCCAGGCCAGCGCCGCCGCGCCCATGAAATGGAAGCCGAAGAACGGCGTGAACGAGATGAAGATGCCGCAGGCCCAGCCGCGCGCCACGCGATGCGGCTGGTCCGGCAGGCGGCGCAGCCGGTGCAGCACGTATTTCGACGCCCGCTTCCAGCCCGAGCGCGGATAGAACATCTCGGTCCAAAGCTGGGCATAGCTCAGCGGCTTGCGGCGCTTGAACATGCGCGGCCCGCCTCAGGCGACATGGGCCGAGGGGTCGCGGATGCGCGACACCTGCGCCACGTCGCTCTCGGCCTCGAGCGCGGTCAGCAGCGTGTGCATGTGCTCGCGGTCGCGCAGTTCGATCTCGACGCGCAGCCGGTAGAAATCCGGCTTGCGGTCGACGAATTCCAGGTCCGAGATATTCGCCCCCTGCGCGCCGATCAGCGTGCAGATCCGGCCCAGCACCCCGGCATCGTGCCGGATGGTCAGCGACAGCATGGTCGAATAGGCGGCCGGATGCTGGCCCTCGCGCCAATGCAGGTCGACCCAGCGTTCCGGGCTGTCCTCGAACTCGGCCAGCACCGGGCAGTCGATAGCATGGATCACCACGCCCTTGCCGCGATAGGTGATGCCAACGATGCGCTCGCCCGGCAGCGGGTTGCAGCAGGGCGCGCGGGTGAATTCCTGGTCGGCTTCCAGCCCGGCGACGGCGCGCTTGGCGTCGATCTCGCTGCGCTTCTCGGCCAGTTCGGGATAAAGCGTGGTCAGCACGTCATGGGCCGAGATCTCGGCGCTGCCGATGCGCGCCAGCAGCTCGTCGGTATCGGGCAGCGCCATGGTCTTGGCCGCCGTGCGCAGCGCCTTGTCGCTGACCTTGCGCCCGACATGCTCGAAGGCCACCCGCACCAGTTCCGAGCCCAGGCGGATGAAGCGCGTCCGGTCCTCCTGCCGCAGCGAGCGGCGGATGGCGGCCTTGGCGCGGCCGGTGACGACGATGTCGAGCCAGGTCGCCTGCGGGCGCTGACCGGAGGCGGCGATGATCTCGACCGATTGGCCGTTCTTGAGCCGCGTCCACAAGGGCACGCGGATGCCGTCCACCTTGGCGCCGACGCAGGACGAGCCCAGCCGGGTATGGATGGCATAGGCGAAATCCAGCGGCGTCGCGCCCTTCGGCAGCGGGATCACGTCGCCCTTGGGCGAGAAGCAGAACACCTGGTCGGAATACATCTCGAGCTTCACATGCTCGAGAAATTCGTCGTGATCTTCCTCGCCGAAGCGCTCGGTCAGGCTGACGATCCATTCGCCCGGATCGACCGCGAAGGGGTTCTCGGTGCGCACGCCGTCGCGATAGGCCCAATGCGCGGCGACGCCGGCCTCGGCCACCTCGTGCATCTGCCGGGTGCGGATCTGCACCTCGACCCGCTTGCCGTCGCGGCCCGAAACCGTGGTGTGGATCGAACGGTAGCCGTTCGCCTTGGGCTGGCTGATGTAATCCTTGAACCGCCCCGGCACGGCGCGCCAGCGGTGATGGATGACGCCCAGGGTGCGATAGCAGTCGGCCTCGGAGCGGGTGATGATGCGAAAGCCGTAGATATCCGACAGGCGCGAGAAGCTGAGCTGCTTTTCCTGCATCTTGCGCCAGATGCTGAACGGGCGCTTGGCGCGGCCATAGACATCGGCCTCGATCGCCTCGCGCTCCAGCTCGGCGCGGATGTCGGCGGTGATCTTGGGAATGACGTCGCCGGATTCGCGCTGCAGGCTGACGAAGCGGCGGATGATCGAGTTGCGCGCCTCGGGATTGATGACCTTGAAGGCCAGGTCTTCCAGCTCCTCGCGCATCCATTGCATGCCCATCCGGCCGGCCAGCGGCGCGAAGATGTCCATGGTCTCGCGCGCCTTCTGCAGCTGCTTCTCGGGCCGCATCGACTTGATGGTGCGCATATTGTGCAGACGGTCGGCCAGCTTGACCAGGATCACGCGAAGATCGCGCGACATTGCCATGAAAAGCTTGCGGAAATTCTCGGCCTGCTTGGAATGGGCGCCGGACAGCTGCAGGTTGGTCAGCTTGGTGACGCCATCGACCAGATCGGCGATCTCGCGCCCGAACATATGCGCCACCTCGGCCCAGGTCGAGCGGGTGTCCTCGATGGTGTCGTGCAGCAGCGCGGTGATGATGGTGGCATCGTCCAGCCGCATCTCGGTCAGGATGGCGGCGACGGCAACGGGATGGGTGAAATAGGGCTCGCCCGAATGGCGGAACTGCCCCTCGTGCATGCGACGCCCGTATTCATAGGCGTCGCGGATCAGCTCGGCATTGGTGCGCGGGTTGTAATTGCGGATAAGCGCGATCAGGTCTTCGACGTCGATCATGTTCAGCCGAAGACCTTCGTGCTCAGTTCCTGCCTTGCGCTTCCAGCATCATGCGCAGCATGCGCTCTTCCGATTCCTCGTCGGCGGGCTTGGGACGGTCGATCTCGGCGCCCAGCAGCAGCGCCATCGCGTCCTCCTCGGGCTCGTCGACCTCGATCTGGGTCTGGCTCGACTCGATCATGCGCTCGCGCAGCTCGTCCACGGGCTGGGTCTCGTCGGCGATCTCGCGCAGGGCGACGACGGGATTCTTGTCATTGTCGCGGTCGACGGTCAGCGGGCTGCCCGCCGCGATTTCACGCGCGCGATGGGCCGCCAGCATCACCAGGTCAAAACGGTTCGGAACCTTGTCGACGCAATCTTCGACTGTAACGCGGGCCATCGGTCACCTTATCAGCTGGAATCGGGATGCAGGGGCGAAGCCGGATATTTGGTGCCTTGCCCCGGAAATGTCAAGCGCTTGCCGGCCTCATGCCCTGCAGCGCCTGGGGCGGCAGCGCCGCCAGCATCTGCGCCACGCAGCGGCCAAGACGCGGATGCACCCAGTCCGGCGCGACCTCGACCAGGGGCGCCAGCACGAAGCCGCGGTCCTGCAGGCGCGGATGCGGCAGCACCAGCTGCTCGGGCGCATGCCGCGGCTGTTCCTCGGGCGGCAGCTCGCGCCAGCGGTCCTGCACCGCGGCGTCGGGCAGCACCAGGTCGCCGCAGGCCAGCAGGTCCAGGTCCAGCCCGCGCGCCTGCCAGCGGGCGCCCTCGCGGCTGCGGCCCAGTTCGGCCTCGATCGCATGCAGTTCCGCCAGCAGCGCATCAGGCGGCATGGTGCAAAGAAATGCGGCGGCGGCGTTCACATAATCGGGACCGGAACCGGCCGGATGGGCCGGCGTGGTCCAGAACCGGCTGATCGCCACCGGCACAACCTGCGGTAATTGCAAGATCTTTTTAAGGGCAAAACGCAGGTTCTCGGCCGGAATACCTGCCGAACTAGGTAGGTTTGCACCCAGCGCAACCAGCGCTAAGTTCGCCTTCTGGATTGGGTTACGAGACATCTCGGGGGAATCGTGTTTTACAAGGACGACCGGCTGGCGTTGTTCATCGACGGGTCGAATCTCTACGCTGCGGCAAAGTCGCTGGGTTTCGATATCGACTACAAGCTGCTGCGGCAGGAATTCGAGCGGCGCGGCAAGCTGATCCGCGCCTATTACTATACGGCGCTGCTGGAAAACGAGGATTATTCACCGATCCGCCCGCTGGTCGACTGGCTGCATTACAATGGCTATTCCATGGTGACGAAGCCCGCCCGCGAATATACCGACGCGCTGGGGCGCCGCAAGGTCAAGGGCAACATGGATGTCGAGCTGGTGATCAACGCCATGGAACTGGCGCCGCGGCTGGACCATGCGGTGCTGTTTTCCGGCGACGGCGACTTCCGGCCGCTGGTCGAGGCGCTGCAGCGCCAGGGCGTGCGGGTCTCGGTGGTCTCGACCATGCGCAGCCAGCCGCCGATGATCGCCGACGAACTGCGCCGCCAGGCCGACAACTTCATCGAGCTGGACGCGCTGCGCGACATCATCGGCCGCCCCCCGCGCGAGACCGCCGCCGCGCAGCAGGACAGCTGACCCGGAGGATCCGCGCTCCGGATCGGGCGCCTCGCCCGGCCGTCCGGTTTCCGGCGGGACCGGGTTCGGCGCTGGCAACCCCGTCCCGGCAGCGCCGCGGTTTTCGTCGCGCGGCGATGAAACCCGTCACCGCGCCGCGGTGTTGAGCAAGGCGCCGCGTGGCAGCCCCCTCGGCGCCGATCACGCGCGGCCGAGGTCCCGATGGCTCTTGCCCCCGTTTTCCCGACCGGCTTCTGTCCCGGCTCCGACATGGCGGTCGCCATCGCCTGCGATGCGGCCTATCTGCCCTATGCCGCCACGCCGGCACTGACGCTGGCGGCCCGGCCGGGGCGCGACTATGACGTGCTGATCGGCAGCCCCGAACTGCTGGCCCTGCCCCCGGGCCTGATCGGCGCCGGCATCGGCCAGGTCGCGGCGCGCGACGCGGTGCTGGCCGAGGCGCTGCCGCTGGATGCGCGCCGCTCGCTCGCCGCCTACATGTCGGTCTTCCTGGGCCATGCCCTGGCCGGGCATTACCGCCGCATCCTGGTGCTGGACGCGGACATCCTTTACGAGCGCGGCGACCCGGCGCGGCTGATGCGGGCGGACATGCTGGGCCGGGCGGTGGCGGCGGTGCGCGATAACCGGCAATGGCGCAGCCCGCAGCGTCGCGTGGCCGAGTTCCGCAGGCTGGCCGAGCCGGCGCATCCCTATTTCAACTCGGGCGTGGTGATGATCGACACCGAAGCCTTTGCGGCCCAGGATCTGCCCGCCCGCCTGGCCGAATTCGCCCGCCGGCACTTGCGGGGCCTGGGCCGCGACCAGGCGCTGCTGAACGGCACGCTGAAAGGCGATTGGGCCGAGATCAGCCCGCTGTGGAACTGGCAGTTCACCTGGGCCTCGTCGCATCTGGCCGCCATGGCCGATCCCTGTCTGATCCATTTCATCGGCCCCGCGAAACCCTGGCGCGACGAGGCGGCCGGGGTGGTGCCGATGCGGATGCGCGCCGCCTTTGCCGAGGTGCTGGCCCGGCATTTCCCCGAGGCGCCCCGCCCCGCCGGGGCATGGGCGCGGCACTGGCCGCGCGTCGGGGCGCTGCGGGCCTCGCTGCTGCGGCAATGGCGGGCGGCCGGGCCGATGCTGCGCTATCTGAACCGCTTTCCCGACGAATACACCCTGCTCGACCCGCGCGCCTAGCGCTCGGTCAGCTTCAGCTCGATGCGGCGGTTCTGGGCCCGGGCCTCGGGCGTGTCGCCCGGCGCCACCGGCCGGGTATCGGCAAAGCCGGTGGGGGCAAGCCGGGCCTCGGGGAAGCCCAACTCGTCCACCATGTAGCGCACCACCGCCAGCGCCCGGGCCTGGCTCAGCTCCCAGTTGTCGCGATAGCGGCCCTGCCCGGACAGCGGCTGGTTGTCGGTATGGCCGTCCACCCGGATCATCCAGTCGATCTCGGGCGGGATCTCGGCCGAGATCTGCTGCAGCCTTTCGGTCACGCGCGCGATCTGCGCCCGCCCCTCGGGCGAGAGCGTCGCCTCGCCGGTCGGGAACAGCACCTCCGAGGAGAACACGAAGCGGTCGCCCACCACCCGCACGCCTTCGCGCCCGGCCAGGATCTGCGACAGCCGGCCGAAGAACTCGGACCGATAGCGCGCCAGGTCCTTGGCCTCGGCCTCGGCCCTGGCGCGCGCCTCCGCCTCCAGCGCCCGGCGCTTGCGCTCCTCCTCGGCGGCGCGCAGCAGGGCGACGTTGAGCTGCCGGCCCAGGTCCTCGGCGCGCAGGTCGGCCGCGCGGCGTTCATCGCCGGCCGCGTCCAGTACGGCGCGCAGGCTGCCCAGCTGGTCGTTGAGCTGCGCCACCTGCCGGTTGAGCAGCGCGACGCGGCGCCGGTCCTCGGCGGAAAGCGCCTCCTGCTCGGACAGCTTCTGCTGCGCCAGCGCCAGCAGCCCGGCCTGCTTCTCGGCCTCGCTGGCCTGGGCCTCGGCCTGCGTGCCCAGTTCCTTCTTCGCCGCCTCGGCGGCGGCCAGCAGGGTCAGCGTCTCCTCGGCCTGCTTGCGCGCCGCCTCCAGTTCCAGCGTCGCGGCATCCAGCTCGGCATCGGATTTCGCCAGCCGTTCGCGCAGCGCCTCGGCGGCGGCGGCATCGGTCAGGCGGGCGGCCTCGGTCTCGTCCAGCTGCTGCTGCGTCTCGGCGTTGCGGCGGCGCAGGTCGCCGATCAGCGCCTCCAGCGCCTCGCGGCGGGCGGCGGCCAGCCGGGCGGCTTCGGTCTGGGCGTCGATCTCGGCCCGCGCGCCGGCCACCGCCTGCTCGGAG
>NZ_JAEHFP010000008.1 GCF_016446475.1 Paracoccus binzhouensis
CGCGCGCGCCATGCCGCTGGCGGCGCGATCGGCCGCGGCCAGCCGGTCCAGGTCGGCGGGGGTGCCGGTGGCGACCGGCAGGCCCGGCGCGGCGTCCAGGGCGATGCCCTGATGCTGGGCGATGCGGCCGGTGGCGCGAAAGCCCAGCCTTTCGTAAAGCGGCAGCCCCGCCGCCGTGGCGACCAGGCGCATCTCGCGCTCTCCGGCCAGGGCGATCACCGCCTGCATCAGCGCCCGGCCCAGGCCGCGGCCGCGCATCGAGGCATCCACGATGATCATGTTCAGCGTCGCCACCGCGCCGAAGGCCGAGCACAGCGCCGTGCCGACGACCCGATCCCCGTCCAGCGCCACGACGCCCCGCGAGACGGACAGGTTCAGCGCCCAGTCCTCGGGCCGGTGCGGCCAGCCGGCCTGCCGGGACAGCGCCAGGGCCTGCGGCAGATGCGCGGCGGTGAAGCCGGCCAGCGCGGGGGGGATGGTGGTGGCGGTGCTCATGCGGTCATCCTTGTTCGCGCCCATCCTGCCACGCGCCGAAAGGCAGGATCACCGATCTGGCGCGGCCGGACGGCATGTCCTGCGGATCGCATCCGCGCCGCCGCAGAAAATGCCGTCAGGGACATAGCGCCTGCCCCAGCCGGCGGATCATGGCGCAGGCAGCCTGCAATTCGCCCCGTTCCAGGTATTCCTCGGGGCGGTGGGCGCGGGCGATGTCGCCGGGGCCGCAGATGATGGCGGGAATGCCGGCCTGCTGGAAAAGCCCGGCCTCGGTGCCGTAGCTGACGGCGCCCAGCGGCGCCGTGCCCGTCAGCCCGGCCACCAGCCGCGCCAGCGGATGCTCGCCCTCGAGCGCCAGCGCCGGATAGGAGGACAGCCAGTCCACCGCCAGCCCCGCCGCCTCGGCCGCCGCGACCACCGGCTCCAGGATCGCCCCGGGATCGGCGCCGTGGATCGCCCGGGCCTCGATCTGCGCCTCGGCCCGGTCGGGGATGATGTTGACTGCCTGCCCGCCGGCCACGGTGCCGATCTGCAGGCTGGACCAGGGCGGTGCGAAACGCGCGTCCTGCGGCCCCGACCGCAGCGCCTCGGCCTGTAGGGCGGCTGCGTTCAGCGCCGGCAGCAGCGCATGGATCGCGTTCGCCCCCAGGTCGGGGCGCGCGCTGTGGCCCGCCACGCCCGAGGCCAGCAGCCGCAGCGCCGCCTTGCCCTTGTGGGCCAGCACCGGCGCCATGCCCGAGGGCTCGCCGATGATCGCCCCCAGCGGCGGCGCGCACAGATCCGGCAGCGCCGCCAGCAGATGCGGCACGCCGCGGCAGCCCGCCTCCTCGTCATAGGACAGCGCGATGTGGATGGGCACCGACAGCGGCATCGCCGCCAGTTCCGGCGCCACGGCCAGCGCCGCGGCGACGAAGCCCTTCATGTCGCAGGCGCCGCGCCCGACCAGCCGCTCGCCTTCGCGCCGCAGCGCGAAGGGATCGGCCCGCCAGCCCGGCTCGGCCGCCGGCACCACGTCCAGGTGGCCCGACAGCACATAGCCCGGGCGCGCCGCCTCGCCGATGGTGGCGAAAAGGTTCCAGTGGTCGCCCTCGGGCCCGGGGATCAGCGCAGAGGCGATGCCGTGCCCGTGCAGCCAGCCCCGCACGAAGCCGATGACGTCGCCGTTCGGGCCGCCCACGACGCTGGGAAACCCGACCAGCCGCTCCAGAAGATCAATCGGCGAAGACATAGATCTTGCGCACCGTCTCGACGGTCTTCCAGATGCCCCTGAAGCCCGGCTTCATCAGGAAGCTGTCGCCGGCGACGAAGCGGCGCGTCTCGCCGCCCTCCTCGGTCAGCTCGACCACCCCGGACAGGATATGGCAGAATTCCAGCGCCTCGCCCTTGGCCGAGCGCGTGGTGCCGGGGGTGGCTTCCCAGATGCCGGTGCGGATCCTCGTCCAGTTGCCCAGCGGCACCTCGTCCAGCGCCCAGGTCCGGAAGGCGGGGGCGCCCTCGACCAGCTTCTCGGGGGCGGCACCGTCCTCGCGCGGGGGGAAGGCGGGGGCGGTGTCGATGGGGGTCAGCAATGCCATGGGATCTCCTTTCCTTGCTCGCCGCCAGCTTCGCCCGATCCGCGCGGGGCAAGGCACCGTTGTCACGGCGGGGGCGGCATCGCCTGCCGTCCGCCGCGGGAAATTCGCAATGTCCTGCCGTCCACGGCGGCTCTGCCGCATGCGCTGTGGCGGGAGCGGGCCGAAGATGGCCCGGACGGACCAACAGGAGGCCAGCATGGCGCATCGCCCCAAATTCATCACCTTCGACTGCCACGGCACGATGATCCTCTTCGACATGGCCGGCGCCGCCCGCGACCATTACGGCGCGCAGCTGGGCGGGCGGATCGACGGCTTCATCGCCGATTTCGCCGCCTATCGCCTGGACGAGGTGCTGGGCGCCTGGAAACCCTATGCCGAGGTGGTCCACAACGCGCTGGAGCGGACCTGCAGGCGCAACGGCATCGCCTTCGATCCGGCCGTGGCCGCGGCCATCTACGACCGCGTGCCAGGCTGGGGGCCGCATCCCGACGTGCCGGCCGGGCTGCAGCGCATCGCCGGCCATATCCCGCTGGTGGCGCTGACCAATTCCATGAACGCGCAGATCCCGCACAACATCGCCCGGCTGGGCGCGCCCATCGACCATGTCTTCACCGCCGAAAGCGCCGGCGCCTACAAGCCGCAGATGCGCGCCTTCGAATACATGTTCGACCAGCTGGGCTGCGGCCCCGAGGACGTGCTGCATGTCTCCTCGAGCTTCCGCTACGACCTGATGACCGCGCATGACCTGGGGATTCGCAACAAGGTCTGGGTGAACCGCGGCCACGAGCCGGCCAATCCCTATTACGGCTATACCGAGGTCAAGGACATCTCGGGCCTGGCCGAGGTGCTGGGGCTGTGACCAAATACGCATCCTATTGGCTGGACGGCGTGGCGCCCTTTGCCCACGGACAGCAGGGCCCGGTCGAGGGGCGCTTCGACGTGGCGGTGATCGGCGGCGGCTTCACCGGACTGAACGCCGCCCGCAGCCTGGCCAGTGCCGGGGCCAGGGTGGCGCTGCTCGAGGCCGGGACGGTCGGCTCGGGCGCCTCGGGCCGCAACGGCGGGCATCTGAACAATGGCATCGCCCATGGCTATGCCGAGGCCAAGGCGCATCTGGGCACGCACCGTGCCCATGCGCTCTATCGCGCCTATGACCGTTCGATCGACATGATCGAGCAGATCGTGGCCGAGGAAGGCATCGCCTGCGACTTCCGCCGCTCGGGCAAGCTGAAGCTGGCCTCCAAGCCCAGCCATGTCGCGGGCTTGCGCGCGAATTTCGACCTGATCCATGCCGAGGTCGATCCCGACACCCGCTGGCTGGACCGGCAGGACCTGGCGGCCGAGATCGGCTCGGACGGCTTCCACGGCGCGATGCTCTACGAGAAATCGGCGATGATGCACATGGGGCGCTATGCCCAGGGGCTGGCCGCGGCGGCGCATCGCCACGGCGCGGCGATCTGGGAAGCGGCGCCGGTCACCGCGCGCAGCAAGCTGACCGGCGGCTGGCTGCTGCAGACCCCGCGCGGGGCGCTGGCGGCCGGGCGGGTCATCGCCGCGACCGGCGCCTATGGCAGCACGCCGCCGCTGCGGCATTTCCGGCGCCGCATCGTCCCGGTCGGCTCCTTCATCATCGCCACCCGCCCGCTGACCGAAGCGGAAATCGCCGCCACCCTGCCCGGCGACCGCACCTGCGTCACCTCGCTGAACATCGGCAACTATTTCCGGCTGTCGCCCGACCGGCGGCTGATCTTCGGCGGCCGGGCGCGGTTCTCGGCCCGCTCGGATCAGGGCTCGGACGCGAAATCGGGGGCGATCCTGCGCCGTTCGATGGCGGCGATCTTTCCGCATCTGGCGGATGTGCGGATCGACTATTGCTGGGGCGGGCTGGTGGACATGACCAGGGACCGCTTCCCCCGCGCCGGCGAGGCGGACGGCATGATCTATGGCATGGGCTATTCCGGCCATGGCGCGCAGATGTCCACGCTGATCGGCCAGGCGCTGGCCGACATGGCCATGGGGCGGCCCGACAGCAACCCGCTGGCCGGCATGGACTGGCCCGCGATCCCCGCGCATGCCGGCAAACCCTGGTTCCTGCCGCTGGTCGGGCTGTGGTTCGGGCTGAAGGACCGGCTGTCCTGAAGCCCCCTAGCCCAGCGAATGCGCGGCCAGGCCGTAGATCACCGGCCCTTGCGCCGCCCGGCGCTGCCGCCCGAGGCGCATTTCGGTGACGGTGTCGAAGGGTGCCAGCCCGGCCTCGGCCAGGAAGGCCAGGAAGGCCGGGCTGCCCGCCGGCGTGTCGAGCCGGGTGAAGGTTCCGGCATTGGCCGCGATCAGCGGCGCCGCCAGGGCCATGGCCATGCCGTCGTCCTCCGCCACCACCGGACCGATCACCACCCCCTTGCCGAAATCGCGCTGCAGGGCAAAGCCGCGCAGCGCGCCGTCGTGCAGCGCCACCATGCCGGTCGAAAGCGGCAGCAGCGCATCCAGGATCCGCGCCCGCGCCGCACCATAGGCCGCCGCATCCAGCGCCCGCAGCGCCGGCTCGTCCCCGGGCTGCAGGGCGCGGATCCGCAGGCCCGGCACAGGCGCGGCCGCGACCGGGCGGGCGATGCCCTGCTGCTGGTGGATGGTGGCGACCGGCAGGAACCCCGCCGCCGCGTAAAGCCGATAGCCCGAGCGCGTGGCGCTGAGCCGCAGGTCGCGGCCGGCGCAATCGGCCAGCACCCGCTGCAGCAGCCATTTCCCGGCCCCGCGCGCCTGCAGCCGCGGCGCCGTCACCATCATCCCCAGCATGGCGAAATCCTCGCCGACCGGGAAATACATGGCCGAGCCGACCGGGCGGCCGATCTGGTCGGTGGCCAGATAGCCCCGGCCCAGCGACAGGAACAGGTCGAGGTCGCGCGGCCGATGCGGCCACAGCACCCCCACCGTCAGCTCGTGCAGCAATTGCCGCTGCGCCAGGCCCAGCGGCTCGGCGCTGGTCTCGTAGGCGTCGATCCGCAGATGCGGCGCAAGGCTGCGCCCGCCGGTCGCCGGGGCCCCGTCGGCCGGCGCGCTCGCCTTGTTGTCCTCCATGTCGCCTCCCCGCTCCGCCCGCCGTTCCCGGGCAGTATGCCCCGGGGCCGCCGCGATTTGATGCCGTATCGGGCCGGGATGGACGAATATCGTGCCGCGAAACGGCCCCATCCGGCGCGGTTCGGCCTGGGCCGGCACCGCCTCGGGGTCCCGGGCCAGGTCCAGCCGGTTCAGGGCATAGCGCGCCGCCAGATCCTGCATGACGCGGGGGCGCAGGGGATGGACGACCAGAAGGTCGGGCTTGCTCGCAGGCTTCATGCGTCCTCCAGCGGCGGACGCCTGCGCCAGATTAACATCCGGTTAATCGCACCACCAAACCGGCATTTGCCGTTACGGGGATTCTCTGCGACCCTTGCCGCATCAGGGAAAGGGTGCGGGATGAAGACCTCGATTGCCACCGTGTCGATCTCGGGCAGCTTTACCGAAAAGCTCGCCGCGATCCAGCAGGCCGGATTCGACGGGATCGAGATCTTCGAGCAGGATTTCCTCGCCTCGGACTTCACCCCGGCCGAGGTCGGCCGCATGGTCCGCGACCACGGGCTGGAGATCACCCTGTTCCAGCCCTTCCGCGATTTCGAGGGCTTGCCCGAGCCCCTGCGCTCGCGCGCCTTCGCCCGGGCGCAGCGCAAGTTCGACCTGATGGCCGAGCTGGGCACCGACCTGGTGCTCGTCTGCTCCTCGACCCATCCCGAGGCGCTTGGCGGCATCGACCGCGCCGCGGCCGATTTCCGCGAACTGGGCGAGATCGCGGCGCAGCGCGGCATCCGCATCGGCTACGAGGCGCTGTGCTGGGGCCGGCACGTCAACGACCACCGCGACGCCTGGGAGATCGTGCGCCGCGCCGATCACCCGAATGTCGGCCTGATCCTCGACAGCTTCCACACGCTGGGCCGCAAGCTCGACCCGGACAGCATCCGCCGCATTCCCGGCGACCGCATCTTCTTCGTGCAGCTGGCCGACGCGCCGCTGATCGGGATGGACCTGCTCTATTGGTCGCGGCATTTCCGCAACATGCCGGGCGAGGGCGACCTGGACGTCACCGGCTTCACCCGCGCGGTCATGGCCACCGGCTATGACGGGCCGCTGAGCCTGGAAATCTTCAACGACCAGTTCCGCGCCGGTCTGCCGCGCCTGGTGGCCCGCGACGGCCATCGCAGCCTGGTGGCGCTCATGGACCGCGTGCGCCGGGCCGAGCCTTCGCTCTCCGTCGATCTGCCCGCCTTTCCCGCCCCCGCCCCGGTCGAGCGGGTCGAGTTCGTCGAATTCGCCACCTCGGCCCAGGATGCCGGGCCGCTGGAGGCGCTGCTGGCCGCGGCCGGCTTCGTGCAGGCCGGGCGGCACCGCAGCAAGCAGGTGACACTGTGGCGGCAGGGCGGCGTCAACCTGCTGGTCAATGCCGAGCCCGAGGGCTTCGCCCACAGCGCCTGGGTCACGCATGGCACCGGCGTCTCCGAGGTGGCGCTGATGGTCCCCGACGCCCGCGCCGCCTACGACCGCGCCCTGGCGCTGGGGGCCGAGCCGCATGTCGCCCCCCATGCCGCGCAGGAGCTGGAGATCCCCGGCATCCGCGGCGCCGGCAGCAACGTGATCCGACTCCTGGACCGGAAAGGCGATCTGGGCCGGATCTGGCAGGTGGATTTCGCCCTTGACGACCCCGCGCCGCCGGGCGCCGGGCTGGCCGGCATCGACCACCTGGCCCAGACCATGGCCCATGACGAGATGCTCAGCTGGTCGCTGTTCTATACCACCCTGTTCACGGCCGAAAAGGCGCCGATGGTCGATGTGGTCGATCCCGACGGGCTGGTGCGCAGCCAGGCCATCCAGGCCGGCGGGCTGCGCATCACCCTGAACGGTGCCGAGGCGCGGCGCACCCTGGCCGGGCAGTTCCTGCAAGAGACCTTCGGCGCCTCGGTCCAGCACATCGCCTTTGCGACGGACGATATCTTCGCCACCGCCACGGCGATGGCGGCGCGCGGCTTTCCCTTCCTGCGCATCGGCGCCAATTACTACGACGATGTCGAGGCGCGCTTCGGCCTCGACCCCGCCTTCACCGCCCGGTTGCGCGCCCATCACATCATGTATGACGAGGATGCCGGCGGGCAGTTCCTGCAGTTCTATTCGACCGCCCTGCCCGGCGGCCTGTTCCTGGAGATCGTGCAGCGCCACGGCGATTATGCCGGCTATGGCGCGCCGAACGCCCCGTTCCGCATCGCCGCGCAAAAGCGCAGCATGCGGCCCAGGGGCATGCCGAAAGCCTAGCCGCCCAGTTCCGCCAGCGTCCGGCGGATGCCCTCCTCGATCGGCGTCACGGGATGGGCGCCCAGCCAGTCCGGCACCGGGTCCGAGGCCAGTTCCGCCGGAATGCGCAGCGGCGGGCCGTCGATGGTGATGCCGTCCCAGCCGCTCTGCCGGGCAAGCTCGGCGGTGAAGTCTGCCATCCCGCGCGTGTCGCCAGCCATGGTCAGCACCGTCGCGCCCTGCATCGGCCGCAGCATCGCCGCGGCCAGCAGCCGCGCAACGTCATCCACATGCACGAAGCCCACCCGGCCCGAGAAGCGGATCACCGCCGGCTCGCGCCGGACCGAAGCCGCAAGCGCGATGGACGGCCCGGCTGCGATGCCGCTGCTGATCCCCGGCCCGTAGACGATATAGGGCCGCAGCCCCAGGCTGGGCAGGCCGTGATCGGCGGCATGGACCCGCGCCAGCCCCTCGACCGCCAGCTTGGTCACGCCATAGACGGTCATCGGCCGCGGCACCGTGGCGCTGTCCGGGCCGAACACCCCGGCGGTGCTGAGCCAGGCGACCGGCACCCGCAGCCGGCGCGCCAGTTCGAAGACATGCGCCGAGCCCAGCACATTGACCCGCACCGCCCGCGCCGGATCGGCGGCGCAATCCACCGTCATCAGCCCGGCCAGATGCACGATGCCGTCGCAGCCCTCGCCCGCGCGGGCCAGTGAATCGGCATCGGTGACGTCGCCGGCCGCCGCCTCGCAGCCCACCGGCAGCGCGGTGCGGCGGATCGCGGCTTCGAGGTCGAAGAGCCGCGGGACGATGCCCTGCGCCGCCAGCGCCGCCGCCACCCGCAGGCCGATGAAGCCGGTGCCCCCGGTCAGAAGAACGCGGCGCGGCCGCCCTGTATCCTGTGTCATGCTGGTTTCCTCCTGTCCCGCATCATATTGAATGATATTCAATTGTAAAAGTATCTTCCAATTAATTCCTGATTATGGCAGGTTCCACGCGCATCGGGCGAGGAGGAGGGATCGCGCATGACCGCCATGGCTTTCGATCAGGAGGTGGACCTGCTGGTGATCGGCGCCGGCGCCGGCGGCATGACCGCGGCGCTGAGCGGCGCGATTGCCGGCCTGTCGGTGCTGCTTTGCGAAAAGACCGGCATGGTCGGCGGCACCACCGCCACCTCGGGCGGCACCACCTGGGTGCCGGGCACCGAGCTGAGCCACCGGGCCGGGGTGCCCGACAGCACCGAGGATGCCGCCGCCTTCCTCGACCATGTCGTCGGCGACCGTGGCGGCGAGGCGCGGCGCGCCGCCTTCCTGGCCGCGGGCGCCGAGGCCATCGCCGATCTTGAACGTAATTCAGAAGTCTGCTTCGTCGCCGCCGCCGCGCATCCCGACTATCTGGACGGTCCCGGTTCGGCCTATGGCGGCCGGGCGCTGGCGCCGGTGGAGTTCGACGGCCGGCTGCTCGGGGCCGATTTCGACCGGGTGCGGCCGCCGCGCGACGTGTTCATGGGCCTGGGCGGCATGATGGTCGGGCGCGGCGAACTGGGGGCGCTGCTGAACCCCCTCGCCAGTGCCGGCAACCTGGCGACCGCGCTGAAGATCCTGCTGCGCTACGCCCGCGACCGGCTGGGCCATCGGCGCGGCACCCGGCTGCTGATGGGCAATGCGCTGGTGGCGCGGCTGTTTTTCAGCCTGCGCCGGCGCGCGGTGCCGATCTGGTTCGACAGCCCGCTGGTGGACCTCATCCGCGACGGGCGGGCGGTGATCGGCGCGGTGATCGAGACCCCGCAGGGCCGGCGCCGCATCCGAGCGCGGCGCGGCCTGGTGCTGGCGACCGGCGGCATCGGCTGGAACCGCGCCCTGCGCGCCCGGCTGTTCCCGCCGCAGATCGCCGACCTTTCGCAGGCGCCCGAGGGCAATACGGGCGACGGCATCGCCCTGGCGGTCGAGCGCGCCGGCGCGGCGCTGGACGACGGCTGCGACAGCGCCGGGCTGTGGATGCCCTGCTCGCTGCTCGGCCGCCCGGACGGCTCGCAGGCAATCTGGCCGCATATCATCCTCGACCGCGCCAAGCCGGGGCTGATCGCCGTCGGCCGCGACGGCCGCCGCTTCGTGAACGAGGCCGGCAGCTATCACGATTTCTGCATGGGCATGATCCGCGCCGGCCTGTCCGAGGCCTGGCTGGTGGCCGATTCCGCCTTCATCCGCCGCTACGGGCTGGGGCTGGTGCTGCCGGGCGGGCGCGGACTGCGCCGCCTGCTGCGCCAGGGTTATCTGAAACGCGCCGACAGCCTTCCTGCGCTGGCCGCGGCCATCGGCGTCGATCCGCAGGGGCTGGCCGAAAGCGTCGCGGCCAACAACCGCTTCGCGGAAACCGGCTCTGACGCCGATTTCGGCCGCGGCTCGACGGTGGTGAACCGCTTCAACGGCGATCCCGGGGTCCAGCCCAACCCCTGCCTGGGCCCGATCCGGCAGGCGCCCTTCCATGCGCTGCGGGTGGTGCCGGTCGATCTGGCCGGCAGCGGCGGGCTCGACTGCAATGCCGAGGGGCAGGTGCTGGACGGCGAGGGCCGGCCGATCCCGGGGCTTTACGCCTGCGGCAACGACGCCGCCTCGATCTTCCGGGGCACCTATCCCGGGCCCGGCACCACCATCGGCCCGGCCATGGTCTTCGGCTGGACAATCGCCCGGCAGCTGGCGGCGGCCGGCTGAACCGCCCGGGCACCGCCACAGGGACGCGAAATCAAGCCTTTGTCCGGATTCCGCGCCCCGCCCCACCCCATTCCGCCCGGCGCATATTAACATCAGGTTAACCCAACGCGAAAAACGGTCTTTGACGTTATGGCCGGCTTTTGCGACCTTTTGCCACAGACCGCGCATCCGAGGAACCTGCGCGATCCGCTTCAGGGAGGACACCCATGACCGCTTCACCGGCCATCGCGCCCAAGGGCAGGCATCAATCCGGCAAGGCTGCGGCCAGCGGCTGGATCGGCTCTGCGCTGGAATATTACGACTTCTTCATCTATGCCACCGCCGCCTCGCTGGTGTTTCCGCAGATCTTCTTTCCGTCGGAAAACCCGCGCGTCGCCATCGTCGCCTCGCTGGCGACCTATGGCGTGGGCTATGTCGCCCGGCCGATCGGCGCCTTCGTGCTGGGCCATTGGGGCGACACCCATGGCCGCAAGAACGTGCTGATCCTGTGCATGTTCCTGATGGGCATCTCGACCCTGCTGGTCGGGCTTCTGCCGACCTATCAGCAGGTCGGCATGCTGGCCCCGATCCTGCTGGTGATCCTGCGGCTGATCCAGGGCTTTGCCGTGGCGGGCGAGATCTCGGGCGCCAGCTCGATGATCATGGAACACGCGCCCTTCGGCCGGCGCGGCTTCTTCGCCAGCTTCACCCTGCAAGGCGTGCAGGCCGGCCAGATCCTGGCCGCCGCCGTCTTCCTGCCGCTGGCGCATTTCATGCCGGACGCGGCCTTCAACAGCTGGGGCTGGCGCATCCCGTTCCTGCTGAGCTTCGTCGTCATCATCGCCGGCTGGATCATCCGCCGCGAGGTCGAGGAAACCCCCGCCTTCCGCCAGGAGGAGGCCAGCCACGCCACCCCGCGCTCGCCCGTGGTCGAGGCGATCCGCACCACCTGGCCGGACATGATCCGGGTCATCTGCATGTCGCTGATGAACACCATCCCGGTCGTCGCCACCGTCTTCGGCGCCGCCTATGCCGTGCAGGCCGCCTATGGCATCGGCTTCCACAAGGACGTCTATCTGTGGATCCCGGTGATGGGCAACATCATCGCCTGCCTGGTGATCCCGCTGGTCGGCAACCTGTCCGACCGCATCGGCCGCCGCCCGCCGATCATCGTCGGCGCGCTGGGATCGGGCCTTCTGGCCTTCGGCTATCTCTACGCCATCTCGATCCATTCGGTGCCGCTGGCGATCCTGATGTCGCTGCTGATGTGGGGCGTGGTCTATCAGGGCTACAACGCGGTGTTCCCCAGCTTCTACCCCGAGCTGTTCCCGACCCGCACCCGCGTCTCCTCGATGGCGATCTCGCAGAACATTGGCACCACGATCACCGCGCTCCTGCCGGCGCTCTTTGCCACCGTCGCGCCTCCGGGCTCGACCAATGTGCCGATGCTGGTGGGCTCGATCGCCTTCGCCATCTGCTGCATCGCCGCCGCCGCGGCCTGGTCGGCGCGCGAGACCTACCGGATCCGCATCGAGGATCTGGGAAAGCCGGATGCCACGCCGGTGCCCAGGGCGGAATACGACCACCTGCGGGCCGAGGCCGTGGCCAGCCGCTGACCCCCGCCCGAAGGCCCCGGTCCCCCGGGGCCTTCGTTCCTGAAAGGCCATCAAGAAAGGCCCCAAAGAAAGGCAAGGCATGATGATCCGCGGAACCACCCGACTGATCGCGCATCTGGGCTATCCGACCACGACCTTCAAGTCGCCGATGATCTACAACCCCTGGTTCCAGCGCCGCGGCATCGACGCGGTGGTGGTGCCGATGGGCTGCAAGCCCGAGGATTATCCCGCCTTCCTGCGCCTGCTGTTCCGGCTGTCGAACATCCACGGCGCGCTGATCACCATGCCGCACAAGGTCAGCACGCTGGCGCTGGCCGACCGCGTCTCGGTGACCGCCCGCATTGCCGGGGCGGCGAACGGGCTGCGGCTGGCCGCGGACGGCGCGCTCGAGGCCGACATGTTCGACGGCGAGGGCTTCGTGCGCGGCGTGCTGGCCAAGGGCCAGGAGTTGCAGGGCCGCGCGGCGCTGGTGGTGGGCTGCGGCGGCGTCGGCTCGGCCATCGCCGCCTCGCTGGCGAAAGCCGGCGTGGCGCGGCTGGCGCTTTACGACCCTGCAGAGGCCAATGCCCAGGCGCTGGCCGGCCGCATCGCCGCCGCCTATCCCGGCATCGCACTTCAGACCGGCTCGAACGACCCGGCGGGCTTCGACCTGGTGGTGAACGCCTCGCCGCTCGGCATGAACCAGGGCGACCCGCTGCCCATCGACCCCGAACGCATCGACCCCGCCACCTTCGTCGGCGAGGTGGTGCTGAAAGCCGAGATCACGCCCTTCCTTGCCGCCGCCCGCGCCCGCGGCTGCCGCTACCAGGTCGGCACCGACATGCTGTTCGAGCAGATCCCGGCCTATCTGGAGTTCTTCGGCTTCCCCAAGCCCAGCGTCGCCGAGCTGCGCGAAACCGCCGCCATCAGCTATTGACCCCCGCCCGCGCCGGGGCGCGCAACCGCCGCATTGCGCTGCCCGGCCAGGCAGGCCACCCTTGCCGCAGCGCAACCAGCGGAGGGCGGCATGACGCCAGAGCGGATCGAGGCGCGGGCGCCCTGGCATGCCCGCACGGCCGAGGAAACCTGCACGGCGCTGGCGACCGGCCCGGACGGGCTGAGCCATGCCGAGGCCGACCGCCGCCTTGGCCGCCACGGCCCGAACGCCCTGCCCGCCGCCGCCCGCACCCATCCGGCGCTGCGCTTCCTGGCGCAGTTCAGGAATGCGCTGATCGGCTTCCTGCTCTCGGCGGCGCTGGCGGCCATGATGCTGGGCCATGTCGTCGACGGCGCGGTAATCGTCGGCGTGGTGCTGATCAACGCCATCGTCGGCTTCATCCAGGAGGGCAAGGCCGAACGCGCCCTCGACGCGATCCGCGACATGATCGCCCCGCAGGCCACCGTCCTGCGCGCGGGCGAGCGGCGCCGCCTCGACAGCCGCCGGATCGTGCCCGGCGACCTGGTGCTGGTCGAGGCCGGCGACAAGGTGCCCGCCGACCTGCGGCTGCTGCGCGCCCGCGGCCTCAGCGCCGACGAGGCGATCCTGACCGGCGAATCGGTCCCGGCGGACAAGGCCGAGCCCCCGGTCGCGCCCGATGCCGCGCTTGGCGACCGCGCCCCGATCCTCTATTCCGGCACGCTGGTCACCACCGGCCAGGGCATCGGCATCGCGGTGGCCACCGGCGCGCAGACCGAGATCGGCCGCATTTCCGGCATGATCGCCGCCGTGCAGCCCCTGACCACGCCGCTCCTGCGCCAGATCGACGCCTTCGGCACCCGCATCACCTGGTTCTCCATCGCCGGCGCGGCGCTCATCTTCGCCTTCGCCACCCTGCTGCGCGGCCATGGCTGGCTCGAGGCGCTGATGATGGTGGTGGCGCTGGCGGTCGGCGTGGTCCCCGAGGGGCTGCCGGCCGTCATCACCATCACGCTGGCCATCGGTGTCCGCCGCATGGCCGCCCGCAACGCCGTGGTCCGCCGCCTGCCGGCGGTCGAGACGCTGGGCGCCACCTCGGTGATCTGCTCGGACAAGACCGGCACGCTGACCCGCAACGAGATGACCGTGCGCCACCTGGTCACCGCCGCCGGCACCACCGCGGTCTCGGGCCCCGGCTACGCGCCCCAGGGCCGGCTCTCGGCCCCGGATGGCGCCGCGCCCGCCCCCGACCCCGCCCGCGAGGCGCTGGTCCGCGCCGGCCTGCTCTGCAACGATGCCCGGCTGGTGGAAAGCGGCGGGCAATGGACGGTGCTGGGCGACCCGATGGAGGGCGCGCTGCTTGCCGCCGCCGCCCGGGCCGGCCTGCACCCGGAAACCGAGCGCGGGCGCTGGACCCGCCTGGACGAGATCCCCTTCGACGCCCAGCACCGCTTCATGGCGACGCTGCACGAGGATCCGCAGGGCGGCCGGCGCATCTTCGTCAAGGGCGCGCCCGAGCGGCTGCTGGCCATGTGCGCGACCCAGGCAGGGGGCCAGGCGGCGGGCGGAACCACCCTGCCCCTCGAGCCCGGTCCCTGGCAGGCCCGCATCGAGGCCTGCGCCGCGGATGGCGAGCGCGTGCTGGGCTTCGCCACCCGCGCCGCCGACCCCGAAACCGCGAGGCTGGACTTCCCGGCCGTCGAATCCGGCCTGACCTTCCTCGGCCTCGCCGGCTTCATCGACCCGCCGCGGGACGAGGCCGTGGCCGCGGTGGCCGATTGCCGCGCGGCCGGCATCGCCATCAAGATGATCACCGGCGACCACCAGGGCACCGCGGCGGCCATCGCCCGCCAGCTCGCTATCGCCGATGACCCGAAGGTGATCGAGGGCGCCGCGCTGGACGGCATGCCCGACGAGACCCTGCGCCGGGTGGTCGAGGAGGTCAGCGTCTTCGCCCGCGCCACGCCCGAGCACAAGCTGCGCATCGTCGGTGCGCTGCAGGCCAACGGCCATATCGTCGCCATGACCGGCGACGGGGTGAACGACGCGCCGGCGGTCAGGCAGGCCGACATCGGCATCGCCATGGGCCGCAAGGGCACCGAGGCCGCCAAGGAGGCGGCGCAGATGGTGCTGCTCGACGACAATTTCGCCTCGATCGTCGCCGCCGTGCACGAGGGGCGCACCGTCTACGACAACATCCGCAAGGTGATCGGCTGGACGCTGCCCACCAATGGCGGCGAGGTGCTCTGCGTGATCCTGGCGATCCTGCTGGGCGTCACCCTGCCGATGACGCCGGTGCAGATCCTGTGGATCAACATGATCCTGACCGTCACCCTGGGGCTGGTGCTGGCCTTCGAGCCGCCCGAGCCCGAGGTCATGCGCCGCCCGCCCCGGCCGCGCGACGCAGCCATCCTGTCGCGCTTCCTGCTCTGGCGCATCGGCTTCGTCTCGCTGCTGTTCACGCTCGGCGCCTTCGGAATATTCGAATATGCGCGAATACGCGGATATGACTTGCCGGCGGCCCGCACCATGGTGGTCAACGCGCTGGTGGCAATGGAGATCTTCTACCTGTTCAACGTGCGCTACCTGCACCGGACGTCCTTCAGCCTGGTCGGCGCCATGGGCACGCCGGCGGTCCTGGCCGCGGTCTCGGTCGTGGTGCTGGCGCAGCTGCTGTTCACCTACGCGCCCTTCATGCACAGACTGTTCGACAGCGCCCCGGTCGCCCTGCTCGACGGGCTGCTGATCGTGCTGGTCGGCGCGGCAACCATGGCGGTGCTGGAGATCGAGAAGGCCCTGACCCGCCGCCTGTCGCTCTGACGTCCCCGAGGCTCCGAGGCTCCGAGGCTCCGAGGCTCCGAGGCTCCGAGGCTCCGAGGCTCCGAGGCTCCGAGGCTCCGAGGCTCCGAGGCAGCTGCGCCGGATCAAGGCAACCCCAGAAACCGGACCCGGCCGGAGTACCCGGCCCCGCCGCTTACCGGCGCCCCGTCCCCATGCGCGCCCCTCGGGCCGCACCACCTCCGCCTCGGCACCCGGCCCTCCGACCCGCGCGCCTTCACCGCGGCGCAAATCCGCCGCGCCGCCCCGTCCGCACGGCCCGGCCCAAGGCGCGCAACCTCTGCACCGTCTCTGCGCCATCACCCCAGGGAGCCGCCCCGTTCAGCCAAAGCCCTGCCCTCTCCGTTGCCCTGATACCCACGCGACCGCGCCGTCCCGTCCCGAGGCGCACATTGCCCGCGTGCGCTCAGGCAACCGGCTCATTCCCCCCGGCGCAGGGCCTGCCTTCCCGGTTGCCCGATGCCCGGACACGCCATCCGCACCGCGAGACGCGCCCCCACCGGACCCGGCTTTCCGTTTCCCAAATACCCACGCCACCGCGCCATCCGCACCGCCCGGTCCCGAAATGCGCCGCGGCGACATCCCTGCCCAGGGGGAACCCCCACCGTAACCGGCACGCTCCCATCCCTTGCCCGAATACCCATCCGATCCCACCGCAACCCAACACCCGAACCCCGTCGGGCGGCGGTTTCCGCCCTGCCGGGAAGCGGCAAGGAATCCCGCCCCAACCGAGCCATATCCGCAGAATCTGATGGATTTGCGGATCACCTGGGTTCCGCTTTTCCGCCGCATCCGGGACCGCGCCGGTCCGCAAGCGGGCATGGCCCAACATGCCACGTCCCGGCGCGGCGATCAAGCCGGGCCGGGACGCGCGCGGGGTTTCGCGGCGAAACCGTCACTTTTCCAGCAGGGCGCGGATCTCCAGCATCAGGCTCTCCATCAGCGCGTCGTCCAGCAGGCTGCCCTCCAGCCGCAGGATGTGGCCCTTGCCGTCCCTGGCCCGGCGGATCAGGATGCCGCTGGTGGTGCGGATGGTCATGTCGTCGATCCAGCCATAGCCCTCCGGCCTGGAGCGCGGCCGCCCTCCCCGGCTCGGCTCGCGCGGCGCGCTCTCCAGCGCCTGCAGCAGCGGCTCGATCAGGGCCCATTCCTCCTCGGCATCGGCGGGAACCCGCACCGACAGCGCCTGGCGCAGCCGCGCCTCGGCGCCGTTGCGCAGCGCCGCCGACAGCCGCAGCCCGCGCCTTTCGGTCAGCGCCTCGGGAAAGCGCAGCATGTCGCCCAGTTCCTCGAAGATCAGCGCAAAGGACCGCACCTTGGAGCGCTTGGCCTTCGACCCGGTGGCGAACAGCTTGTTCACCGCGTCCTCGGTATTGGCGAAGGCGCCCTGGTTGGCGGCGATCACGGCGATGCGGCCGCGCTCGAAATGGCTCAGCTCCTCGCGGACCTCGTTCTCCTCGACCATGGCCACGAAGGCCTCGTCGGCCTGGGTGCGCGGCCGGATCAGGGCGCGGATGCGGCTGTGCTTCTCGGCCTGGGTCAGCTCGTACAGCGCCCGCACCGCCTGCAGGCGACGATAGCCCGAGAGCAGGCCGTAGCGCGGCCCCTGCCCCTCCGGCGCCTCCATCTCAAAGACCTCGATCGGCAGCCGCAGTCCATGCGCGGCGATCGACAGCCGCAGCTCCTGCATGTCCTCCTCGCTCATCACCATACGGTCGCGGATCATCGCGGCCTCGTCGATCTGCCCGATGGGCAGTTCGACGATCAGCAGCCCCTGCTTCTGCGCCGCATGCAGCCGGGCGGCGTCGGCCTCGGCCCGGGCACGGGCGGCGCGGCTCTCGGTGCTTTCGGCGCTGGTCAGGGCGGCGCTGTCGGCGGCGACCTGGGCAATGGGCGCGATGCCGCGGCCCAGGGCCGGACGCTCGAAGGTTTCGCTGCGAAACTGTTCCTCGATCCGGTCCAGATCGGCGCTGCTCGGGGTCTCCAGCCTTCTGCGCTTAGCCATGCGCCTGCTCCTTCACCTGCGCGGCCCGTTCGGCCTGTTCCATCTGCAGATCGCGCCACCAGGTGCCCAAGATCAGCTCCTTGACCTCGGCCCAGGTGCGGTCGAAGGTCTCGCGGCCGCGCACATAGGTCTCGCGGTTGAACTCGCGGTAATCGGCCTCGTAGATGCCGTTCACCTGCTCGCCGGCCTGGCCGACCATGGCGGTCAGCTCCTGGCGGTAGGTGGTCATGAAATCGCCGAAATAGGCCTGGATGACATTGGCAAGGTCGGTCTGCTGGCCGGCATCGAAGCGGGTGATGATCGCCCGCACCGCATCCCATTCGAAGCGCATCTCGGGCAGGCCGTCGCGGCGGCGGGCGGCGTTCTCGCCTTCCTCGACGCTGGCGAAGGTCGAATAGAGCATGTCGAAGAAGCGCCCGGTCGAATCGAATTCCAGGAACGAGGCGCCCAGCGGCACCAGCAGGATGTCGGCCGCCGCCAGGGCGTTGATGGTCAGGTAGCCAAGTGCCGGCGGGGTATCCAGGATGATGATGTCGTAGCTGTCGACGATGCGGTCGTTGACCAGCGCATTGCCGAGCGCGTCCCAGAGCGGCCAGCCGCGCAGGCCCATGCGCCAGACCGGCACCTGGAACTCGGCCCAGTAGAGGTTCAGCTGCGCGCCGAGCAGGTCGATGTTCGGCCAATGCGTCTTCTGGATCAGGTCCTGGGCGGTGATCTTCAGCGCCTCGGTCAGGGTCTCGTCGAAGGGCAGGGGGGCTTGGCCCGCCGCCGCGCGCACCCGGTTCTCGTCCTGGAGCGCCAGGGCATAGTCCTTGGCCAGCAGCGGGAAGGCCGTGGACCATTCGTCGGCCACCTTGCCACCCATGATCGAGGTCATGCTGCCCTGGCTGTCTAGGTCGATGACCAGCACCTTGTAGCCGTCCAGCGCCGCCGACATGGCCAGATGCGCGGCGGTCGAGGTCTTGCCGACCCCGCCCTTGAAATTCGCCACGGCGATGGTCTTGGCCGGCAGGCCCTGAGGCCGCCAGGGCCGGTATTCCCGGCCGGCCGCGCCCTCGGTCGCGAAATGGTCGCGCAGGCGCAGCACGTCGTCGAGGCTGAACCATTTCGAATTGCCCTCGCCCTGGCCCTGGGGCAGGTCGGGGTTCTTCAGCAGCACGCGGCGGAAATGCGCGGGCGCCACCGGGATCAGGTAGCGGCAGACCTCCCAGGTCGAGAAGCGGCGCAGCCGCTTCCTGCCGTCCGGGGCATAGCCGCGTTCGGCCAGGTCCTGGCGGCCCTTGGCGGCGAAGGCGGCGGCTTTCGCGAATCGGGCGGTGTCGATAGGCTCGGACAGGCGCTCGGCGGCCCGGGCCGGGTTGATGTTGAAATAGGGCGGAAGGGGGTCCTTGCCTGAGGACATGTCGCTACCTCTGCGATGTGCTGCTTCGATGGATGTTTTGGCGAAACTATTACACATCGCCGGGGGCAAGTGAATCACCCACCGGGGGTTCGCCGCGAAAATCCTGAAAAATCAGCAGAAAGCAGCAGCAGAAAGTTTGTGATTCCTTTCAGGTCTTTAGAATCTTTGCGTGATGAAAATCATCATATTTCAATTGGATAAAGGAAATCCGGGACCCGTTTACGGGTCCAAGGGCACCCGTCTGCGGGACGAAGGGCACCCGATTCCGGGATCGCGGGCACCGATTCGCGGGAACAGGGGTTTCCGGCTGCGGTATGGGCCCGGATATGCGGTTTTCGGCCCGGTTTCGCCCGGATATGCCATCTGCGCCTCCTGTAAACGGGTGCCTTTTCGGGCAGCGCGGCGCAAAGGAACCCGTCTACGGGACCGGGCGGCGGCGGCGATGGGGACCCGGATAGCTGTTGTCGGAAGGTACCTTATCCGTCATAATCTGCGGCAATGATAAGAAGGGCAGGGCGATGGATGACATTCCTCGGGACCAGCTTTCGGGCGCGCTGCGCCGGGGGGCGGTCAAGAAACACGTGGCGGCGATCCATGTCTCGGGCAAGCTGACGCTGTTGCAGCGCAAGCTGTCGAACGTGCTGCTGCTCAACGCCTATGACACGCTGACCAGCCGCACGCGCCACCAGATCGACGCGCGGACGCTGTGCCTGATGATCGGCTATAACAGCAACGACATGGACACGCTGAAGCAGTCGCTGCGCGGGCTGGCCGAGACGGTCGCCGAATGGGACATGCTGGACGAGAAGGGCCAGCAGGAATGGGGCGTGTCGAGCCTGCTGAGCTATGCCAAGCTGAAGGGCGGGATCTGCGAATACGCCTATTCCCCGGCCCTGGCGGAAAAGCTGCACGATCCCAAGGTCTTTGCGCTGATCAACCTGAACATCCAGCGCCGCTTTACCAGCGGCCATGCGCTGGCGCTTTACGAGAACTGCTACCGCTTCGTCAGGACCGGCTCGACCGGCTGGTGGCCGCTGGACCTGTTCCGGCGGCTGATGGGGGTGGACGGCAGCGCCTATTACGAGACCTTCAAGCACCTGAACGCCAAGGTCATCAAGCCGGCGGTGGACGAGGTGAACCGCACCAGCAACATCCTGCTGACCCCCGAGACCCGCAAGCAGGGCAGGGTGGTGACCGACATCCGCTTCCGCATCAAGGAGAACCCGCAGCTGGCGATCCTGGACATGGACGATGGCGAGGGGATGCGGCACGGCGCGGTCTATGCCCGGCTGCGCGACCTGGGCGTCAGCGACCGGCTGGCGCGGCAATGGCTTTCGGCGCATGGCGAGGAGCAGGTTCTGGAGAAGCTCGACTATGTCGAGACCCGCAAGAACGTCAAAAGCAAGCTGGGTTATCTGACCGCGGCGCTGGAGGGCAATTTCGGCCCGACACCCGAGCGGGCAGGGGAGGGGGGCGGCCCGAACCCGCGGGCCGAGCGGCTGCGCCGCATCCTCGATGCCGTCAAGGCGCGCACGCCCACCCAGCGCGATGCCGACAAGCGGCTGTTCCTGGCGCAGCTTTCCGATGCGCGCATGCGCGAGGATTTCGAGAAGCACGGCTGGATGTCGCCGCTGAACAGCACCCGCATCGCCGCCTTCTGGGAGGAGATGTCGCCCGGCCTGCTGGAGGGGCTGGAGGAATAGCCCCTGGCGCCCCCGCTACCGGGCCGATCGCGATGCTGCAAACGCAGCATTTATCATACCGATTATGGTATGAATAATGGCGTCAATGTAATTTTATCATCATGTCCCTGGCTTGCTATCGTGCCGGCACGGCCCATGCCGGCAAGGCGCGGGTGACGGGCGGCCATGCCGCCGGGGGGAGGAAGACATGACATTCGCAGCCACCGCCGCATCGGCGATCGTCTGTCCCTGTTCCGCCGGCCCCTGTCCCGTCGGCTGGGCCGGGCGGCCGCCGCCGCATCGTCCATGCCATGAACCGAAGGGTGTTCCATGTTCCTGTCGCAACTGAGACTGACCGATGGCAGCCGCGCCGTGGCGCTGCGCGACGGCGGCGGCGCCCATCTGGTGCCGGGGGCGGAAAGCAGCCGCGACCTGGCGCTGGCCGCCATTGCCGCCGGGCATGGGCTGGCCGAGGAGGCGCGGCGGCGCGGGCAGGGCGCGGCGGTCGATCTGGTCCAGGCCCTGGACGAGGGGCGGATGCTGCTGCCGGTCGATCATCCCGACCCGGCGCATCTGCACCTGACCGGGACGGGGCTGACGCATCTGGGCTCGGCCGCGACGCGGGATGCGATGCATGGCGACCCGGATGCGGGCGAGCTGACCGACAGCATGAAGATGTTCCGCATGGGGCTGGAGGGAGGCAAGCCGCGCCGGGGCGAGATCGGCGTGCAGCCGGAATGGTTCTACAAGGGCAACGGCCATGCCGCGGTGGCGCCGGGGGCGGCGCTGGCCTCGCCCGGCTTCGCGCTGGATGCCGGCGAGGAGCCCGAGATCGCCGGGCTTTATGTCATCGGCCCGGACGGGCGGCCGTTCCGCATGGGCTTCGCGCTGGGCAACGAGTTCTCGGACCATGTGACCGAGCGGGGCAACTACCTGTGGCTGGCGCATTCCAAGCTGCGCCCGGCCAGCTTCGGCCCCGAGATGCTGCTGGGCGCGTTGCCGCAGCATGTCGAGGGCACCAGCCGCATCCTGCGCGACGGCGCGGTGATCTGGGAGAAACCCTTCCTCTCGGGCGAGGCGAACATGAGCCACAGCATCGCCAACCTGGAATATCACCATTTCAAATACGGGCTGTTCCGCCAGCCGGGCGACGTGCATGTGCATTTCTTCGGCACGGCGACGCTGTCCTTTGCCGATGGCATCCATACCCGGCCGGGCGACTGCTTCGAGATCGAGGCGGCGGCGCTGGGCCTGCCGCTGCGCAATCCGCTGGAAGGTGCCGCCGGTGCCGGTTCCGCCATGGTCGAGGTGCTGTGATGGGCAAGACCTTCACCCCCGCCCCCTGGCCGCGCCCGCTGCGCTCGCAGCACTGGTATGGCGGCACCTCGCGCGACACGATCTATCACCGCGGCTGGATGAAGAATCAGGGCTATCCGCACGACCTGTTCGACGGCCGCCCGGTGATCGGCATCCTGAATACCTGGTCCGACCTGACGCCCTGCAACGGCCATCTGCGCGAACTGGCCGAGAAGGTGAAGGCCGGGGTCTGGGAGGCCGGCGGCTTTCCGGTCGAGGTGCCGGTGTTCTCGGCGTCCGAGAACACCTTCCGCCCGACGGCGATGATGTTTCGCAACCTCGCGGCGCTGGCCATCGAGGAAACCATCCGCGGCCAGCCGATGGACGGCGCGGTGCTGCTGGTCGGCTGCGACAAGACCACGCCCAGCCTGCTGATGGCGGCGGCCTCGACCGACATTCCGTCCATCGTCGTCACCGGCGGCCCGATGCTGAACGGCTATTTCCGCGGCGAGCGCGTCGGCTCGGGCACGCATCTGTGGAAATTCAGCGAAGCCGTGAAGGCCGGCGAGATGACGCAGGAGGAGTTCCTGGAGGCCGAGGCGAGCATGTCCCGCTCATCCGGCACCTGCAACACCATGGGCACGGCCTCGACCATGGCCTCGATGGCCGAGGCGCTGGGGATGGCGCTGTCGGGCAATGCCGCGATTCCGGCGGTGGATTCGCGCCGCCGCGTCATGGCGCAGCTGTCGGGCCGGCGCATCGTGCAGATGGTCAAGGACGACCTGAAACCCAGCGACATCCTGACCAAGGCGGCGTTCGAGAACGCGATCCGCACCAATGGCGCCATCGGCGGCTCGACCAACGCGGTGGTGCACCTGCTGGCGCTGGCCGGCCGGGTCGGGGTCGATGTGACGCTGGACGACTGGGACCGCTGCGGCCGTGACGTCAAGACCATCGTGAACCTGATGCCCTCGGGGAAATACCTGATGGAGGAGTTCTTCTATGCCGGCGGGTTGCCGGTGGTCATCAAGCGGCTGGGCGAGGCCGGGCAGCTGCACAAGGACGCGCTGACCGTCAGCGGCGCCACGATCTGGGACGAGGTCAAGGACGTGGTGAACTGGAACGAGGACGTGATCCTGCCCGCCGACCGGCCCCTGACCGACCAGGGCGGCATCGCGGTGCTGCGCGGCAACCTGGCGCCGAATGGCGCGGTGCTGAAGCCCTCGGCCGCCAGCCCGCATCTGATGGTGCATCGCGGCCGGGCGGTCGTCTTCGAGGATATCGACGACTACAAGGCCAGGATCGAGGACGAGGCGCTGGACATCGACGAGACCTGCGTCATGGTGCTGAAGAACTGCGGCCCCAAGGGCTATCCCGGCATGGCCGAGGTCGGCAACATGGGCCTGCCGCCCAAGGTGCTGAGGAAGGGCATCACCGACATGGTGCGGATTTCCGACGCGCGCATGTCGGGCACGGCTTACGGCACCGTGGTCCTGCATACCTCGCCCGAGGCGGCGGCGGGCGGGCCGCTGGCCGTGGTGCGCGACGGTGACATGATCGAACTGGACGTGCCGAACCGCCGGCTGCACCTGGACATTTCCGATGCGGAACTGGCGGCGCGGCTGGCGGCATGGCAGCCGCTGCCCGACCAGCCGGCGAGCGGTTACGCCTGGCTGCATCAGGCGCATGTCATGGGCGCGGATACCGGCGCGGACCTGGATTTCCTGCGCGGCTGCCGCGGCAACCCGGTCGGAAAGGACAGCCACTGATGAAACTCGCGCTCGTCGGCATTGGCAAGATCGCGCTGGACCAGCACGTTCCGGCGCTGGCCTCCAGCCCGGACTGGGAACTGGCCGCGACGGTCAGCCGCCATGGCCGCGCCCCGGGCATCGAGGCTTTCCCGCGCATCGAGGACATGCTCGACGCCCGCCCCGACATCGGCGCGGTCAGCCTGTGCCTGCCGCCCGTGCCCCGTTTCGAGGCGGCGCAGGCGGTGCTGCGCGCGGGGCGTCACCTGATGCTGGAAAAGCCGCCCGGCGCGACCTTGGCCGAGGTGCATATCCTGCGCGACCTGGCGCAGGCGCAGGGGGTGACGCTTTATGCCACCTGGCATTCGCGCATGGCCCATGCCGTTGCCGGTGCCAAGGCCTGGCTGGCGGATCGCGTGATCCACGAGGGCCGCATCACCTGGCGCGAGGACGTGCGCAAGTGGCATCCCGGCCAGGACTGGATCTTCGAGGCCGGCGGCATGGGCGTCTTCGACCCCGGCATCAACGCGCTGTCGATCCTGACCGAGATCCTGCCGATGCCGGTGCATCTGCGCGCCGCCGAGCTGGATTTCCCGGAAAACCGCCAGGCCCCCATCGCCGCGCGGCTGGCGCTGTCGGGCAACATCACCGCCGATTTCGACTTTCGCCAGCAGGGCCCGCAGACCTGGGACATGGAATTCGCGACCGACGCCGGCCGCCTCGCGTTGCGGCTGGGCGGCAATGTGCTGGAGATCGACGGAGTCGAGGCCGGCGGGCAGGCCAGCATCATGGGCGAATATCCGGCGCTTTACGCGCGCATGGCGGAACTGGTGCGCAGGGGCGCCTCCGAGGTGGACCTGTCGCCGATGGTGCTGGTGGCGGACGCCTTTACCCTCGGCAGCCGCAACACCGTGGACGTATTCGAATTCTGAAGGAAGACCGATGGACTGGACACCGCAAGGCAAGCATCTGATCGCGGGCGAATGGCTCGGGGGCGAGGCGACATTCCGCTCGGCCCCCGTGCATGGCCCGGCGCATGGTTTCGCCAGCGGCACGGTCGATCTGGTGGACCGCGCCTGCGCCGCGGCCGAGGAGGCGTTCTGGACCTATGGCTGGACCGCGCGCGCCGAACGCGCGGCTTTCCTCGACGCCATCGCTGACGAGATCGAGGCGCGGGCCGAGGCGATCACCGCCATCGGCACGCAGGAAACCGGCCTGCCCGAGGCCCGGCTGCAAGGCGAGCGTGGCCGCACCGTGGGCCAGTTGCGGCTGTTCGCGGATCATATCCGCAAGGGCGATTACCTGGATCGCCGCCACGACAAGGCGCTGCCGGACCGCCAACCGCCGCGTCCCGACCTGCGGCTGATCCAGCGCCCCATCGGGCCGGTGGCGGTCTTCGGCGCCTCGAACTTTCCGCTGGCGTTTTCGACGGCGGGCGGCGACACCGCCTCGGCCCTGGCGGCGGGCTGCCCGGTGGTGGTCAAGGGCCACCCCGCCCATCCCGGCACCGGCGAGATCGTGGCCGAGGCCATCCATGCCGCCATCCGCGCCACCGGCATGCCCCCCGGCAGTTTCAGCTTCATCCACGGCGACCGGCATGAGGTCGGCGCGGCGCTGGTGCAACACCCGCTGATCCGGGCGGTCGGCTTTACCGGCAGCCTGCGCGGCGGCCGGGCGCTTTACGACCTTTGCGCTGCGCGGCCCGAGCCGATCCCCTTCTTCGGCGAACTGGGCAGCATCAACCCCTGTTTCGTGCTGCCCCATGCGCTGGCGGCGCGCGGCCAGCAGATCGCGCGCGACTGGACCGCCAGCCTGACCATGGGCGCCGGGCAGTTCTGCACCAATCCGGGCCTGCTGGTGCTGCGCGCCGAGGATGCCGAAACCTTCACCGCCGCCGCCACCGACGCGCTGATGGACGCCCCGGAACAGGTCATGCTGACCGAGGGCATCGCCGCCGCCTATCGCGAAGGCGCGGCCCGCATCGCCGCCCATGCCGCGCCGGTGCTGGCCTGCGACAGCCGCGGCCGCAATGCGCGGCCCGGCATCTACCGGACCAGCGCGCGGGACTTCCTGCACAGCCATGCCCTGGGGGAAGAGGTGTTCGGCCCGCTTGGCCTTGTCGTCACCACCAGTTCGGAGGACGAGATGCTGGGCCTTGCCCGCGCGCTGGACGGCCAGCTGACCGCCACCTTGCAGATGGAGGCCGGCGACACCGCGCTGGCCCGCCGGCTGATGCCGGTCCTGGAACGCAAGGCCGGCCGGGTGCTGGCGAACGGCTGGCCCACCGGGGTCGAGGTCGCCGACGCCATGGTGCATGGCGGCCCCTACCCGGCATCGACGAATTTCGGCGCCACCAGCGTCGGCACCCTGGCGATCCGCCGCTTCCTGCGGCCGGTCTGTTTCCAGAACCTGCCCGACGCGCTGCTGCCGGAGGACTTGCGGGGCTGAGAGGACAGCCCCGTAGAAAACGGTCATTGAGGGAGGAAACCATGACCAGATTCCTGATGAGCACTGCCGCCGCGCTGGCGATCTCGGCCACGGCCGCACTGGCCGAGGGCGAAACCGTCGGCTTTTCCCAGATCGGCTCGGAATCCGGCTGGCGCGCGGCCGAGACCACGCTGACCAAGACCCAGGCCGAGGAACGCGGCCTGAAGCTGCAATTCTCGGACGCGCAGCAGAAGCAGGAAAACCAGATCGCCGCGATCCGCTCCTTCATTGCGCAGGGCGTGGACGCGATCCTGCTGGCCCCGGTCGTCGCCACCGGCTGGGATTCGGTGCTGCAAGAGGCCAAGGAGGCCGAGATTCCGGTCGTGCTGCTGGACCGGCAGGTGGACAGCTCGGACGATCTCTACCTGACCGCCGTCGGCTCGAACCTGGTGCATGAGGGCGAGGTCGCCGGCAAATGGCTGGTCGATACCGTCGGCGACAAGGAATGCCGTGTGGTCGAATTGCAGGGCACCACCGGATCCAGCCCCGCCATCGACCGCAAGAAGGGCTTCGAGAACGCGCTGGCCGGGCACGACAACCTGAAGATCGTGCGCAGCCAGACCGGCGATTTCACCCGCGCCCAGGGCAAGGAGGTGATGGAAAGCTTCCTGCAGGCCGAGAACGGCGGCAAGGACATCTGCGCGCTCTATGCCCATAACGACGACATGGCGGTCGGCGCGATCCAGGCCATCAAGGAGGCCGGGCTGAAGCCGGGCTCCGACATCCTGGTCGTGTCCATCGACGGCGTGCCGGACCTGTTCCAGGCCATGGCCAATGGCGAGGCCAATGCCACCGTCGAGCTGACGCCGAACATGGCCGGCCCCGCCTTCGACGCGCTGGAAGCCTATTGGAAGGACGGCACCCAACCGCCGAAATTCATCCAGACCGAGTCGAAGCTTTACACCCAGGCCGACGATCCGGCCGGCGAATACGAGCGCCGCAAGGGCTTGGGCTACTGACGAAAAAGCGGCCGGGCCGTCCATGCGGCGGCCCGCGCCGAGCCGAGGAGGGGCGCGATGCTGCTGACCATCCGGTCTTTGACCAAGACATTCCCGGGAACGAGGGCGCTCGACGCGGTGGATTTCGACCTGGCCGCCGGCGAGGTCCATGCGCTGCTGGGCGAGAACGGCGCCGGCAAGTCCACGCTGATCAAATGCCTGACCGGCGCCTATCGCCGCGACGGCGGCACCATCACCCTGGACGGCGCGACCATCGACCCGCAATCGACCGTCGAGGCGCAGGAGCAGGGCATCGGCACCGTCTATCAGGAGGTGAACCTGCTGCCCAACCTGACCGTGGCGCAGAACCTGATGTTCGGCCGCGAGCCGCGCCGCTGGGGGCTGGTCAACAGCCGCGCCCTGCGGGCCGAGGCGCGCGAGACGCTGCGGCCCTATGGCCTGGACATCGACGTGGACCGCGACCTGGGCAGCTATTCCGTTGCCATCCAGCAGATCGTCGCCATCGCCCGCGCCGTGGCGCTGTCGGGCAAGGTGCTGATCCTGGACGAGCCGACCGCCAGCCTGGATGCGGCCGAGGTGCGCATGGTCTTCGACGTGGTGCGGGGGCTGCGCGAACGCGGCCTGGGCATCGTCTTCGTGTCGCATTTCCTCGACCAGGTGTTCGACCTGACCGACCGCGTGACCGTGCTGCGAAACGGCCGCAAGATCGTCACCGAGCGCACGGCCGAGCTGGACCGGGTGAAGCTGATCGAGCACATGCTGGGCCGCGCGCTGGAGCATGAGGTGGCCGGGCAGGCCGCCCGGACCGCCGCCGCCCGCCCGCCCCTGCTGGAATTCCGCGGCTTCGGCCGGCGCGGCGTGGTCGAGCCTTTCGACCTGACCGTGGGGCAGGGCGAGGTGGTGGGGCTGGCGGGCCTGCTGGGCTCGGGCCGCACGGAAAGCGCCGAGATGATGTTCGGCGTGCGTCCCGCGCAATCGGGCGAGGCCAGCGACGCGCAGTCCCGGCTGGACCTGTCCAGCCCGCGCGCCGCCATCGCCGAAGGGTTCGGCTTCGTCCCGGAAGAGCGCAAGACCGACGGCATCGTCGCCGAACTGTCGATCCGCGAGAACATCATCCTGGGCCTGCAGGCCCGGCGCGGCTGGGCGCGGCCCATCCCGCGCAGCGAGCAAAACCGCATCGCCGATGATTACATCAAGCGGCTCGACATCCGCACCTCGGGCCGGGAAAAGCCCATCGGCGAGCTGTCCGGCGGCAACCAGCAAAAGGCCATCCTTGCCCGTTGGCTGGCGATGAACCCGCGCTTCCTGATCCTGGACGAGCCGACGCGCGGCATCGACGTCGGCGCCCATGCCGAGATCCTGCGCCTGATCCGCGAACTGACCCAGGCCGGCATGTCGATCCTGCTGGTCTCGAGCGAGATCGACGAGCTGGTCGCCAGCGCCGACCGGGTGATCGTGCTGCGCGACCGCCGCCATGTCGCGGAGCTGGACGGGCCGCGCGTGACCGGGGCCGAGATCATGCGCGCCATCGCCGGCGGGGAGGTGGCGGCATGACCCTGCTGAAACGCATTGCCCCGCAACTGGTCGCGCTGGCGCTGCTGGTGGCGCTGGTGACGGTGTTCTATCCGGATTTCCTGAAGATCGGCATCAGCGGCGACCGGCTGGTCGGGCCGATGATCGACGTCTTGAAGCGTGGCGCGCCGGTGGCGCTGCTGGCCACGGGCATGACGCTGGTCATCGCCACGCGCGGCATCGACCTGTCGGTCGGCACCACCATGGCGATCTGCGGCGCGGTCGCTGCCTCGGCCGTGGCCGGCGGCTGGGGGCTGGGTCCGGCGCTGCTGCTGGCGCTGGCCGCCGGTGCGCTCGCGGGGCTGTGGAACGGGCTGCTGGTCGCCGTGGTCGGCATCCAGCCCTTCGTCGCCACGCTGATCCTGATGACCATGGGGCGCGGCATCGCCCAGCTGATCACCGAGGGCCGCATCCTGACCTTCACCGACGCGGGCTTCGCCTTCTTCGGCTCGGGCAGTTTGCTGGGCCTGCCGGTGCCGGCCTGGCTGTGGCTGGCCTGCGGCCTGGGCATGGCGGCGCTGATGCGGCGCACCGCGCTTGGCCTGCTGGTCGAATCCATCGGCATCAACCGCCGCGCCAGCGCCCTGGCCGGGGTGAACGCCACGGTGCTGCTGATCGCGGTCTATGTCGTCTCGGGGCTTTGCGCGGCGTTGGCCGGGATCGTCGTCACCGCCGACATCCGCGGGGCGGACGCCAACAATGCCGGGCTGTGGCTGGAGCTGGACGCCATCCTGGCCGTGGTGATCGGCGGCAATTCCCTGCTGGGCGGGCGGTTCTCCATCATCGCCTCGCTGATCGGGGCGCTGATCATCCAGACCATCGACACCGGCATCCTGCTGGCCGGGTTCCCGTCCGAATACAACCTGGTCATCAAGGCCGTGCTGGTGCTGGTGATCCTGGTGCTGCAATCGCCGCGCATCGCCGGGGAATGGCGGCTGTGGCGCGACAGCCACCGCGCCAGCCGCGAGGCCGCGCTGCAACGAGGAGCCGCGAAATGAACACCCGCGCCCTGCCGCTTTACGCGACCGTCGTGATCTTCCTGCTGGCCTATCTGCTGTGCTGGCTGCAATTCCCGAACATCCTGTCCACGCGGGTGATCGGCAACCTGCTGACCGACAACGCCTATCTGGGCATCGTCGCGGTCGGCATGACGCTGGTGATCCTGTCGGGCGGCATCGACCTGTCGGTGGGCAGCGTCATCGCCTTTTCCGGCGTCTTCATCGCCGTGATCCTGCGCGAGACGCCGCTGCACCCGCTGGTCGTCTTCGCCCTGCTGCTGGCGCTGACCACGGCCTTCGGCGCGGCCATGGGCTTCCTGATCGACCGCCTGGCCATGCCCGCCTTCATCGTCACGCTGGCCGGCATGTTCCTGGCGCGCGGCGCGGCCTATATGCTGTCCATCGACTCGGTGCCGATCGCGCATCCCTTCTACAAGACCCTGCAATCAGCCTATTGGCTGATGCCGGGCAAGGGCCGGCTGACGCTGATCGCCGTCGTCATGCTGCTGACCGTGCTGGCGGGCATGGTCGTCGCCCACAAGACCCGCTTCGGCGCCTCCGTCTATGCGCTTGGCGGCGGCGAGGCGACGGCGCGGCTGATGGGCGTCCGGCAGGGCCGCACCACGATGCTGGTCTATGCCTTTTCCGGGCTGATGGCGGGTCTCTCGGGCATCGTGTTTTCCATCTACACCGGCTCGGGCTATTCGCTGGCGACGGTGGGGACGGAGCTGACCGCCATCGCGGCGGTGGTGATCGGCGGCACATTGCTGACCGGGGGCGCGGGCTACATGTTCGGCACGCTGGTCGGCGTGCTGACCATGGGGCTGATCCAGACCTACATCGTCTTCGACGGCACGCTGTCGAGCTGGTGGACCAAGATCGTCATCGGCGTGCTGCTGCTGGTGTTCATCCTGCTGCAGAAGGGGCTGCTGAGCCTGTCGCAGTCGCGGCTGGCCGCGGGGGGCTGAGGGCGCGGCGCGCAAGGGCGCGCGGTTTTCCGGGCCATGGCCCTTGCGCGCCGCGCCGGTTGCGGACATCAAGCGGGCCAGAGCAACCGGAAGCCGAAACCGCCCGCCATGCACGCGACCGCCGACCCGCGCCCTGCCGTCCAGCTGGAGGATCTCGGCTACGAGGTGGCGGGGCGGGTCATCCTGTCAGGGCTGACGCTGCGCAGCTCGGCGCGGCGCATCGGCGTGGTGGGGCGCAACGGCTCGGGCAAGAGCACGCTGGCGCGGCTGCTGGCCGGGCTGCTGGTGCCAAGCCGTGGCACGCTGCGGGTCGAGGGGATCGAGGTCCATGCCGACCGCAAGGCGGCGCTGGCCACCGTCGGCATCCTGTTCCAGAACCCCGAGCACCAGATCATCTTCCCCCGCGTGCAGGAGGAGATCGCCTTCGGCCTGCGCCAGCAGGGCCGGTCGAAATCCGAGGCCGCGGCCGAGGCGCTGCGCGTGCTGGCGCTGTTCGACAAGGCAGGCTGGAAGGATGCGCCGATCCAGTCGCTGTCGCAGGGCCAGAAGCATCTGGTCTGCATGATGGCGGTGCTGGCGATGCGCCCGCGGCTGCTGATCCTGGACGAGCCCTTCGCCGGCCTCGACATCCCGACGAAGATGCAGCTTGGCCGCTACCTGGACCGCTGCGCCACCCGGCTGCTGCATATTTCGCATGATCCGGCCGACCTGCGCGGCTATGATGAGGTGCATTGGCTGGACCGCGGGCGGCTGGTCGCCTCGGGGGCGGCCGATCTGGTCCTGCCGCGCTTTACCGCGGACATGATCCGTCAGGGTGGTCTGGATGATCTCTCTCAGCTCTCCGATTAGGACGCGCGCGCATCGCTGGCCGGCGGGGGCCAAGCTGGCGGCGCTGTGCCTGGCCTCGACGGCGCTGTTCGCGGTGGATGCGCTGTGGTTCCAGCTTGCCGCGCTGGGCCTGGCGCTGGCGCTATATGCGCTGCCGGGGCTGGTCTTCCTGCGCTCGGGCCTGGGAGCGCTGCGCATCGTGCTGCCCTTCGTGGGATTGGTGCTGGTCTGGCATGCGCTGTCGGGCAGCCCGGCCGAAGGCGTGTTTCTGGCGCTGCGCATGGCGACGGCGGTGGCGCTGGCCAATCTGGTGACCATGACCACCTCGCTCGAGGATCTGACGGATGTGCTGCGCGCGCTGGGCCGGCCGCTGCAACGGCTGGGGCTGCCCATGCACCTGCTGGAGACGGCGATTCCGCTGGTCATCCGCTTCACGCCGGTGCTGATCCAGAAGGCGGGCGCGCTGGTCGAGGCGTGGCGGGCGCGCTCGGCCCGCCGGCCGGGGCCGCAGCTGGTGCTGCCGCTGGCGCTGCTGGCGCTGGACGATGCCGATCATGTCGCCGAGGCGCTGCGGGCGCGCGGCGGACCGCTGTGAGAGAGCTTCGATAGAAAGGTTCGGGGAATGGAAAGAAACCTTGCCCATGTGGCGATGTTCGCGGCGCTGATCGCGGCGCTGGGGCTGGTGCCGGCGATCACGCTGGGCTTCGGCGTGCCGATTTCGGCCCAGACGCTGGGGGTGATGCTGGCGGGCGCGGTGCTGGGCTGGAAGCGCGGCGTCGCCGCCTGCCTGCTGTTCATCCTGCTGGTGGCGCTGGGCCTGCCCTTGCTGGCCGGCGGGCGCGGCGGGCTGGGCGTGTTCATGGCGCCGACCACCGGCTTCCTGCTGGGCTGGATCCCCGCCGCCGCCGTGACCGGCCTGTTCGTCGAGAAATCCGGCATCCGCCATGCGGGCCTTGCCGCCGGCCTGGGCGCGGTGCTGGGGGGCGTGCTGGTGCTTTACGTTTTCGGCATCGCCGGGATGGCCATCGCGCTGAAGAAATCGCTGGCCGAGGCGACGCTGCTGTCGGCGGCCTTCATCCCCGGCGACCTGCTGAAGGCGGTGGTGACCGGCCTGCTGGTGCAGGTTCTGGCGCAGGTGCGGCCGCAAAGCATCGCCTGGCAGCGCCGCGACGGCGCCTCCTGACGCGGATTGGGGCGGGGTATCCGGGCGGCCGGAATCATGCCGCCCGGGCCGGTTTCGGGGAAGCGCGGCTCAGTCCGTCTCGCCCACCGCCTTCCAGACCAGCGCGCCCAGCACCGCGCCGACCAGCGGCGCCACCCAGAACAGCCAGAGCTGCCCCAGCGCCCAGCCATCGGCGAACAGCGCCTGGCTGGTCGAGCGCGCCGGGTTGACCGAGGTATTCGTCACCGGGATCGAGATCAGGTGGATCAGCGTCAGGGTCAGGCCGATGGCCAGCGGCGCGAAGCCGGCCGGCGCCCGGCCATGCGTGGTGCCCAGGATCACGAACAGGAAGATCGCGGTCAGGATGATCTCGATCACCAGGGCCGAGGTCAGGGAATAGCCGCCGGGCGAATGTTCGCCATAGCCGTTGGCCGCGAAGCCGCCCGGCGCGAAGCCGGCCTGGCCGGAGGCGATCAGGTAGAGCGCCGCGGCGGCCAGCACGGCGCCGACCAGTTGCGCGGCGATATAGGGCAGCAGCCGCGCCGCCGGGAAGCGGCCGGCCACGGTCAGCCCGACCGAGACGGCGGGATTGAAATGCCCGCCCGAGATGCCGCCCACGGCATAGGCCATGGTCACCACCGTCAGGCCGAAGGCCAGCGCCACGCCGGCGAAGCCGATGCCCAGGTCGGGAAAGGCGGCGGCCAGGATGGCGCTGCCGCAGCCTCCGAAGACCAGCCAGAATGTGCCAACCGTCTCGGCGGCCAGTTGCTTATGCATGATCAGGAACTCCATTCTTGAAATCGCGGCCGGCGGCCTCGCCAAGCGGTGCCGGAGCCAGGACGAAGTGCAGCGCAAGTCCCGAATTTTGGCAAGAAAATTCGGCTGGCCCCCGCATCGGCGCCGCATCGCCCGCCGCGACGTCGCCAGGCCCGGCCGCCGGAGTTCCCGCGGCGGCCGGGCAGGCGGCTGCCGCTAGGGCTGGAAATCGGCCTGATAGGCGTCGTAGCGGCCGCGGAACTGCTCGAAGACGGCGATGGTGCGGCGGGCGATGCCGGTCCAGCCGAAGACCCGGCGGGCGAAGCGGGCGCCCTCGACCGCCAGCACCTCGCGCAGCCAGGGATACTGCAGCGCCATGTTGATCATGGCGGCGAATTCCTCGGGCCGCTTGGGATCGGCCACCAGCGCGTGGCGGCCGAATTCCACCTGCTCGTGCAGCCCGCCATGGATGGTCATCACCGTGGGGGTGCCGCAGGCCATGGCCTCGACCGCGGTCATGCCGAAGGGCTCGTAGCGCGAGGGCAGGGCGAAAACCCCGGGCGCGCGGTAATGGTCCACCAGCTCCTCGTCGGGGACATAGCCGCGCCAGTCGATGGCATCGGCCACGCCGGCCCGGGCGGCCACCGCCTTCCAGTCGTCGATCAGCGCCAGGTCGGCCTCGGAATTGCCGCCCGCGGCCAGGACCAGCCGTGCCTGGGGCTGCAGCACCTTCAGCGCCGGCAGCGCCTGGATGATCAGGTCATAGCCCTTGTTCTCGGCGGCGCGGCCGACGACATAGACATCGTTCGGCCCGATGTTCAGCCGCGCCCGCGCCGCCGCCACCTTGTCGGGCGGGGCCGGGGTGAAGCGGTTCTCGTCGATGCCGGGCGGGATCATGGTGATATGCTCGCGCGGCAGCGCATATTCGGCCGAGATCAGCTCGACCTGCTGCTCCGATGTGGCGATGATATGGTCGCAATTGCGATAGAGCACGAATTCCTTCTGGATGCGCTCGTCGAAACGGTAGCCGGCCATCTCCTCGGCGGTGGCGCCGCGCATGTCGTGCTTCTTCCACCAGCCCAGCGAATGCGGGGTGTGGATATGCGGGATCTGCAATTCCTCGGCGATCTTCTGGCCGCAGACCCCGGCATCCCAGTAATGGCTGTTGACCACGTCGTAGCGCAGCTCGCGGCGGCGGATGGCGGCCAGGGCGTTGGTGATGAAATCGCCATACCAGTCGTGCATGTCCTCCTTGCGGATGAAGTCCGGGCCGCCGAAGGGGATGCGCCAGATGCGCAGGTTGTCGTTGACGATGTCCTCGGCAGGCTGATCCTCGAAGCGGCGGGTCATCACGTCGACCCGGTAGCCCAGGCGGGCGAAACGCTTGGCGAGTTCCAGCACGAAGACCACCTGGCCGCCGGTATCGGGCTTGCCCAGTTCGGGCGAGCCCGCGACATAGCCATGCAATGAAATCATCAGCAGCGAACCCACGGATTGGGCCATGCTCTCGTCTCCTCTCTTGTTGCGGCCTTCCTGGTGCGGCCCGGGGTCAGCCGGGCAGGATGCCCAGGGCGACAAGCCCCTCGAGGACGCCCGCCGCATGGGGCGCCCGGGCGCGATAGCTCTTGCCCCGGGGCATGGCCTCGATCAGTTCCCGCCGGGCGTTGCCGACGGCAATGGCGCGAAACCCAACGTCGAACAGCGCCAGATCGTTTCCCGAATCGCCGGCCACCACCATGCGCTCGGCCGGAATGCCCAGCCTTTCGGCAAGAAACCGCGCCGCCGTGTCCTTTCCGGCGCCGGGGGCGAGCAGGTCGAGATCGCCTTGCCCGGAAAACACCGCCCGCACCGGCAGGCCGGCCTCGGCCAGCGCCAGCAGCACCCGGTCGCGCGCCGCGGCATCGGGCACCGCGAAGCTGAGCTTGCCGGGCGTCAGGAACTCGGCCGGGTGCGGGGCGAAGCCCATGCCGGCGACCAGGGCGAAGACCGCCTGCGCCGGCCAGTCCCGGAAACGGTCCGACCAGTCCGAAAGCCAGGCGCCGGCGACGCGGATCTCGGTGCCCATGCCGGTGATGATGGCGTCGGGGACGAAATCCGCGGGAAACTCTTGCGTCAGGGTGGCATCGACGCTGGCCGCCGGCCGCGACGAGTTCAGCGCCAGCCGCAGCCGCCCGGGGTGGCGCCGGATCGCCGCCCAGAGCCGTTCCAGCGCCGCGCGGTCGCCGGTCAGCGTGTCGTCGACATCGCTGACCAGAAGCCAGGGCCCATGGCCGGCCGGCTGGTTCATTCGCCGGCCCCGGCGGCGGCCAGCATCTCGGGCGCCTGGGTGGTGGTATAGACCATTTCGGGTGCGTGTTCGCTGACCGGCCGGCTGAGGGTTTCCAGCGTCACCTCGCGCAGGCCCAGCTCCGCGGATTCGGTCCAGAAGCCCACGGCGCCGGACAGGAAGCTGTCATCGACCAGGCACAGCACCACATGGCCGTCGATCGACAGTTCCAGATAGGTGCCATGCGCGACCAGCTCGATGCGCCAGGGCCCGTGCGCCGCGCCGCGGAAGCGCGCCTCCTGCAGCGGCTGGTAGCGGAAGGCGTGCTCGAATTCCGGCGTGGGATTGGCGCCCCAGGCGCGCATCTGCGCGATGCCGTTCATGCAGTCCAGCGACAGGTGATAGCCGTCGCCCTCGTCGCTGGCGCGCAGGATCAGGCCGGTCTTGCCCGGTCCCTCGATGGTCAGCTCGGCCCGCAGGCGGAACTCGTCGTGCTGGCCGGGCAGCAGGAAGGCCTCGAAGCCGCTGCGGCTGCCGATGAACAGCCGCTCGCCGCGGGTCTCGGCCCGGGCGGTTGGATTGCCGCAGAGCAGCCGGCATTCGGCGGCGTTGCCGAAGGCCAGCCGGTCGGTCACCAGCGCGTCGAAGCCGTGGAAGGATTTCAGCCGCAGCCGGCCGTCGGGCAGGGCGACGATCTCCTTGGGGGGCGGCAGCAGGCGCTTGATGAATTCATGGCCGTTGATCAGCAGCTCGGTCTTGCTGAAGAAGCTGAACAGCAGCAGCCGGTCGCCGGCCCGGCAGATGCGGCCGGCATAGTTGCCATGCGGCAGCAGCACGTCGTCGCTGAAATTCTCGTAGGGCCCGTCGATCCCGTCGGCATACCAGTAATGGATCCTGGTATCCTCGCGGATCGAGCCCATCAGGTAATAGCGGCCGTGGAAGCGAAAGAGGTTCGGCACCTCGATATCGTCGTAAAGCCCGGGCCGGTGCAGCGGCGCGCCGAACTCGAAGCGGTCCGACGCGACCTCGCGCGCCAGGCCGACGCAGCCGCGACGGATCACCGGCCCGTCCTTGACCCGCGCCGCCGCCAGCAGCAGCCGGGCGCCGGTTTCCGGCTCGTGGAAGAAGAACGGGTCGCGGAAGCTGACCCAGCAGCGCCCCTCGTCGATGCCGGATTCGTAATGCGGGCCGCCGATCTCCAGCGGGTAGGGGTCGCCGCAGCGCGTCCAGGTATACAGATCCGGGGATCGCGCCATGCCGACCCGCTGGATGCGGCCGAACTCGGCCCGGGTCAGGCCGGTATAGAACATCCGCCACTGGTCCGGCCGCTCGGGGTCGGGGGTGACATGCATGGTCCAGAGCATGTCGTCGTCCCATGCGCCGGGATCGCCGACGAAGAAGGCGTTCTTCACCCGCCGCCAGGACAGCCCGTCCGAACTGACCGCATGGGCGATGAAATCGTGGTTCGGCAGGACGAGGTGGAAGAGATGATAGATGCCCTCGTGAAACACCACGTCGACGTCGCCGATATCCGAGCGCAGGAAGCCGTGCGAAGCATACATGCCCCGAACTTGCCGAAGCCGGGTCCAAAGGTAAACCCGTTTTCTGGCCGGCGGCGGCGGGCCTGGCCGGTTGCATAAGCGGCAGGCCGTGCGGGCCACGCATCGGGCAGCGGGCGGGGGTTTTCGTCCCGGTGGCGGGTCCGGGGGTCGGGGGCCGGGGGGGGTGGCGGTCAGCCCGGCCCGGCCAGGAACCCGGCCAGGGCGGCGTTGAAGGCCGGGGCCGATTCCAGGTTCACGATATGCCGGCCTGGCAGCGACAGGTGCCGGCCGTGCCGGACGCCGGCGGCGATGGCCTGCAGATCGGCGGGCGGGCAGACCGGATCCTCGGCCCCCGAGATCGCCAGCAGCGGCGCGGCGATCCCGGCCAGCCGGTCGCGCAGGTCGGCCCCGGCCAGGGCCGCGCAGCAGCCGGCATAGCCTTCGACCGAGGTGGCGGCGAAACGCGCGAGGATGGTTCCGACCAGTTGCGGCTGCGCGGCGGCGAAGCCGGGGCTGAACCAGCGTTCGGCCGTGGCCTCGACCAGGCCGGCAAGGCCGTTCGCCCGGACCTCGGCCGCGCGGGCCGCCCAGGTCTCGGGGCTGCCGATGCGGGCGGCGGTGGCGCAAAGCACGATGCGGTCCAGCCGGTCGCCGGCGTGCAGCGCCAGCCATTGCCCGACCAGCCCGCCGATGGACAGGCCGCAGAAATGCGTGCGGGCGATCCCCAGCGCATCCAGCAGCGCCAGCGCATCCCGGCCCAGATCGGCAAGCTCATAGGGGCCCGCCGGGGTGCCGGACAGCCCATGGCCGCGCCGGTCATAGCGCAGGATGCGGAAATCCCGCGCCAGGACCGCCGCCTGTGCGTCCCACATCCGCAGGTCGGTGCCCAGCGAGTTGCAGAACATCAGCCAGGGCCGGTCCTCGATCCGGCCGTCGATGCGGTAATGCAGGCGATGCGTGGCCAGGTCGAGATGCGGCATGGCGGGAACCCTTGCTGTGATGGCACCGGCGCCCGGGAACAAGGCCGGGCGCCGGCAGGGATGTGCGGTCAGGTCAGGCAGCGGCGAGGCTGGCCGTCTCGGCCCGCCGGGCGTTGCTGAGCGCAAAGACCAGCATCGCCACCGCCGAGATCGCCGCGGGAATGGCGAAGATCAGGAAATTCTGCTGCAGCGGCAGTTGCCGGGCCAGCAGCGCCCCGCCCAGGGTCGGCCCGACGATGGCGCCGACCCGGCCCACCCCCGAGGCCCAGCCGAGGCCGGTCGAGCGGATCGACAGCGTGTAAAGCTGCGCCACGCTGGCATAGAGCAGGATCTGCGTGCCGATGGTCGTGGCCCCGGCGACGAAGACCAGCGCGAACAGCAGCCCCGAGGCAGGGGTGGCGCCGATCAGGGCGATCGACAGCGCGGCGGCGGCGAAGAAGCCGATCACCACCTTCGGCAGCCCGAAGCGGTCGCCCAGCCAGCCGCCGGCGATGGCCCCGGCCATGCCGCCGAAGTTCAGCGAGAACAGGCTGAGCAGGCTGGCGCGCTCGGCATAGCCGGCCTCTTGCAGCACCTTGGGCAGCCACGAGGACAGCAGGTAGACCAGCAGCAGGCAGCAGAAGAAGGCGATCCACAGCATCAGCGTGCGCAGCGCCTGCTGGTGGCGGAACAGTTCGGCCACCGAGGCCCGGGCGGCCTTGCTTTCGGTAAAGACCAGCGTGTCGCCGGTGGCCAGCGCCTCGGGGGCGATGCGGGCGAAGATGCGCCGCGCCTGGTCCTGCTTGCCCTGCCGGATCAGGAAGCCCAGCGATTCCGGCAGCCGCCACAGGATCAGCGGCAAGAGCAGCAGCGGCAGCGCGGCGACGAAGAACATCGGCTGCCAGCCCAGGCTGGGGATGATCCCGATTCCCAGGCAGGCCGCGACCATGCCGCCGACCGAATAGCCCGAGAACATCAGCGCCACCATGGTGCCGCGCAGCCGCCTGGGGGCATATTCGTTCATCAGCGCCACGGCATTGGGCATCAGCCCGCCGCAGCCCAGCCCGGCGATGAAGCGGAACACCTTGAACTGGCCGGGCGTGTCAGCGAAGCCGGTCAGCAGCGTGGCCGAGGTGAACAGCAGGAAGCTGATGCCGATGCCCTTCTTGCGGCCGATCCGGTCGGCCAGCGGTCCGAAGACCAGCGCGCCGAACATCATCCCGAACAGCGCCCAGGCCTGCAGCGCGCCGGCCTGCGGCTTGGTCAGGCCCCATTCGGCGATCAGCGTCGGCAGCACCGTGCCGGCCACGAACACGTCGTAGCCATCGACGACCAGCAGCGTGCCGCAAAGCGCGACCACCATCCATTGGAAGCGGCCGAACGGGCTTTTGTCTATCGCCTCGCTCACGTCTATGTTGCGCATTTCCTTCCTCCCTGTGTTGTGTTTGTCGAGATCGCGGTCAGCCGGTGTCGCCCCCGGCGACGGGCAGGACCGAGCCGGTGATGTAGGAGGCCTCGTCCGAGGCCAGGAACAGGATCGGCGCGACCTGTTCGTCGATCGTGCCATAGCGTTTCATCAGGCTGGATTGCGTCACCTGCTCGACCACCTCGGCCATCCAGGCCCGTTCGGCGGCCGTGTCGCCCAGGGCATTGCGGGGGATGCGGCGCGGCGGCGCCTCGGTGCCGCCGGGGGCGGTGGCGGTGACGCGGATGTTCTGTCCGGCCAGCTCCATCGCCAGCGACCGGGTGATGGCGTTGACGCCGCCCTTGGCCGCCGAATAGGGCACGCGATGGATGCCGCGGGTCGCATTCGACGAGACATTGACGATGGTGCCGCCGCCGCGCGCCATGAGATGCGGCAGCACCGCCCGGCAGCAATAGAGCGTCGGCATCAGCGAGCGGCGGATCTCGGCGTCGATCTGGCCGGGCTCGAATTCGGCAAAGGGCCGCATGCGGATGGCGCCGCCGACATTGTTGATGAGGATGTCGATGCCGCCATAGACGCGCGCCGCCTCGTTCATCGCCGCCTCGGCGCCGTCCCAGGTTTCCAGGTCGGCGCAGAAGGCCCGGGCGCCGGACTCGGCCGCCACCTCTGCCACGAAATCGGTGCGGTCCACGAACAGCACCCGCCCGCCCTCGGCCGCGGCGCGGCTGGCGACGGCGCGGCCGATGCCCTGCGCCGCGCCGGTGACGACCAGAACCTTGCCGGCGAAGCGGCCGTCGAAGACCCGCCCGCTCATGCGCTGGCCTTCAGGGGCGCGTTGGGGGTGAATTTCTCGTAATGGAAGCTGGCGGGCCGGATGCCATTGTCGTCGAGGTAATGGCGCACCGCATCGACCATGGCCGGCGGGCCGCACAGATAAATGTCGACCTCGCCGGCCGCCAGCATCGCCTCGGGCATGTGCTGCGTGACCCAACCCTTGCGCGGATGCGCCGAATCCGGGTCGGCGACCACGGTGTCATAGCTGAAATTCGGCAGCCGCTCGGCATAGGCCGCCAGCTCGTCCACCAGCACCAGGTCGAGATCGCGGGTCACGCCATAGACCAGATGCACGGGCTGCTGCGCATCGGCGCGGGCCAGCACTTCGAGCATGGACAGGAAGGGCGCAAGCCCGGTGCCGCCGGCCAGGAAAAGCAGCGGACGTTCACCGTCGCGCAGATAGAAGCTGCCCATCGGCCCGGTCAGCTCCAGCCGGTCGCCGGGGGCGGCGCGGTCCAGCCAGGTGCTCATCAGCCCGCCGGGGATCTTCTTGATCAGGAAGCCCAGGTCCGCCTCGCCCGGCGCGCTGCTGAAGGAATAGGAGCGGTTGCCCGCGCTGCCCGGCACGTCGATGTTGACATATTGCCCGGGCAGGAAGGCGGGCGGCTCGCCCTCGACCTGCATTTCCAGCACCACGGCGGCATCGGCCTGCGGCGCGATCCGGGTGACGGTGGCGGCGAATTTCTGCTGGCCGGTCTTGCAGGCGCCGGCGCTGGTCGGCACCGCCAGCACGCAATCGCTGGACGGCACCATCTGGCAGGTCAGCACCAGCCCCTCGGCGGCCTCGTCCTCGGTCAGGGCGTCCTCGATATAGTCCTCGCCCATGTCATAGGCGCCGCTTTCGGCCCGGCACTTGCAGGTGCCGCAGACGCCGTCGGAACAGTCCATCGGCAGGTTGATCTTGTTGCGAAAGGCGGCGTCCAGCACCTTTTCGCCCGGCTTGCAGTCGATGAAGCGGGTAACGCCGTCCTCGAAATTCAATGCGATGCGATAGCACATGCTCGCCTCCTCCTCGCGTTTGTGCTGGGTCGGCGGTCAGACGTGATAGACGTCGATGACCTGCCGGATGTAGTCGTTCTTGAGCACGATCTTCTTGGCCGAGATCGCCAGCCCCCCGTCCGCCTGGCGCAGGGTGACGAAGATGGTGCCGAAAAACTGGTCGGTGACCTTGTAGCGGTGGTTCAGCGTCAGGAAGTTGTAGCGCACGTCCACTTCGTCCCCGCGCTCGGCGATGACCTCGACATTGCTGACCGTGTGGCTGGTGCGCGGCTCGGGCGTGGATGCGCCCGAACGCTCGGTCTTGATGCGGAACACCCGGTCCTCGAGCCCCTCGCGGTTCGGGTAGTAGATCAGCGAGATCTCGGATTGCGGATCCTCGGTGATCTGGTCGTTGTCGTCCCAGGCCGGCATCCAGTAGCTGGCATCGGGTGCATAGCAGGTCAGCCATTCGTCCCATTGCCGGTCGTCGAGCAGCCGGGCCTCGCGGTAGAGAAAGGCGCAGATGGCGTTGTAGTCGAGGCGGGTGGCGGTGTGATCCAGGCTCATGCCGCTTCTCCCTGCTTCTCGGTCGCGAGCGCGCTGCGCATGACCTTGGCCCAATGCTCGTGCTGGCAGACGAACAGCCCCTCATCCTCGCTGCGCTCGCCCGAGATCAGCGGGTTCAGCCCCATGCGGCGGGCGTTCTCGTCGGGACCGTGGATCCACAGCGGCGCGCCGCGCGACATGTCGTTCCACAGCGCCACGGTGCCGGCATAGGCGGTCTGGCAGGCGCGGAATTCTTCCAGATCGTCCGAGGTGCCCATGCCCGAGACGTTGAAGAAATCCTCGTATTGCCGGATGCGGTGGGCGCGGTCCTCGGCGCTTTCCCCCTTGGGGGCGAAGCAGAAGATGGTGACCTCGGTCCTGTCCACGGAAAGCGGGCGCACGACGCGGATCTGGGTGCTGAACTGGTCCATCAGGAACACGTTCGGATAGAGGCAAAGATTGCGGGTCTGGTTGACGATGAAGCCCGCCTTCTCCTCGCCCAGGCGGGCGACGAGGTCGTCGCGGCGGTTCCAGATCGGCCGCACCTCGGGGTTCTTCGTGTTGGTCCACAGCAGGATATGGCCGTTCTCGAAGCCATAGACGCCGGCGACCGATTTCGACCAGCTGTTGGCGTCCACCGCCTTGGTGCCGGTCTCGCTGCGCCGGTCCATGGTGGTGGCGTAGTTCCAATGCACCGAGCTGACGTGGTAGCCGTCGCAGCCGTTCTCCATCTGCAGCTTCCAGTTGCCGTCGTAGATATAGGAGGAATTGCCGCGCAGCACCTCCAGCCCCTCGGGGGCCTGGTCGACGATCTGGTCGATGATGGTGCGGGTCTCGCCCAGATATTCCTCCAGCGGGGCGACATCGGGGTTCAGGCTGCCGAACAGGAAGCCGCGATAGCTGTCGAAGCGCGCCACGCGGGTCAGGTCGTGCGAGCCGTCCGTGTTGAACTGCTCGGGGTATTGCGTGGTCTTGGCGTCCTTGACCTTCAACAGCTTGCCGGTGTTGGAAAAGGTCCAGCCGTGGAAGGGACAGGTGAAGCTGCCCTTGTTGCCCTGCTTGCGGCGGCACAGCATGGCGCCCTTGTGGGCGCAGGCGTTGATGACGGCGTTCAGCGTGCCGGTCTTGTCGCGGGTGATGACGATGGGCTGGCGGCCGATGAAGGTGGTGTAATAGTCGTTCACCTCGGGGATCTGGCTTTCATGCGCCAGATAGACCCAGTTGCCCTCGAAGATGTGCTTCATTTCCAGCGCATAGAGGTCTTCGTTGGTGAAGATGTCGCGGCGGCAGCGGAACAGGCCGGCCTCGCTGTCGTCCTGCACGGCGATGTCCAGCAGGCGGTCCAGGTCCCGGGCCTTGTCGATGATCGCGGACATGATGGCTCCTCCCTCCGGGATGGCGGCGCGCAGGCGGCTGTCCCGGTCGATGTCGGTGATGATTGAAGGGTGGGTTCAGGCTGGGTGCAGGCGCCGGCCGCTGGGGACAGGCGCCCGCCCGGGTCCGTCAGGCGGCGGTGCGCTTGCGGTTCTCGTTGACCTGGTTGTCGACGCCATCGACCAGCGCGGTCAGGTGGATGTCGAATTCGATCTCGGCAAAGGGGCCGTTCAGGTTGTTGGCGTGGATGCTGGCCTCGTCGTCGCGCTCGACGACTTTCGGCACCAGTCCCTCGCGGGTGGCATAGGCGAAATCGTCGTTGATCAGTGGATCGCCCTCGATGTTGATCTGGGTGGTCAGCTTGCGATGGCCGTCGGCGCTGATGAAGAAGTGGATATGCGCCGGGCGCTGGCCGTGGCGGCCAAGCGCGCTCAGCAGCCGCTCGGTCGGGCTGCCGGGCGGCACGCCATAGCCGCTGGGCAGGATGCTCTGGAACTTGTAGCGGCCGTTCTCGTCGGCGATGATGGTGCGGCGCATGTTGAAGGGCGCCTGCTTGCCGGTCGGGTCGAAATGCGAATAGAAGCCGCGGGTGTCGCAATGCCAGATCTCGACCTTGGCGCCGGGCAGCGGCTGGCCGTCGGCGCCGTGCACGACCCCGTGCATGATCAGCGTGTGGCCGTCGGCGTCGGTGCCGTCGTCCAGCCGGGCAAAGCCCACCGATTCCGGGGCGCCGGCGACATAAAGCGGCCCCTCGATGGTGCGGGGCGTCGGGTTGTCGATCCCCAGCGCCGCGTCGATGGCGTCCAGCCGCTCGTCCAGGAAATGGTCCACGCCGAGGCCGGGCGAGATCAGGCCCGCCTGTCCCGCGGCGCCGATGTCGTTCAGCCAGGCCACGCCGGTCCAGTATTCGTCGGGGGTGATGTTCAGATCGTCGATGGCCTTGAACAGGTCCGACATCAGCCGGTGCACGATCTGCTTCATGCGCGCATCGCCGTCGTCATTGGTCAGGCCGCTCAGCACCTTCAGGAAATCCTGCACGTCGGGCCGGTCGAAAATCTTCACAGTCATGGTCTCTCCTCCTGGATTCTCGTGGAAACTGGGACGGGCCGGCTCCTCCGCCGGCGCCGGGGAAGGGCGGTCTAGCGGTCATCCTCGCGGATGGAGGACGGGTGGCGCAGCAGCGGCGTCACCGCGATCTGCATGAAGGGAAACAGCGGCAGGCCGGACAGGATCTCGTGCAGCTCGGCGTTGTCCTGCACCTCGAAGACGCTGAAATTCGCGTATTCGCCGGCCAGCCGCCAGATGTGGCGCCACTTGCCGCTGCGCTGCAATTCCTGGGAATAGGCCTTTTCGCGGGCGAGGATCTCGGCCACCTGCTCGTGCGGCAGGTCGTAGGGGATCTTCACGTCCATCCGAACATGGAACAGCATGGCGGACCTCCTCAGTTGGTCTTGCGACGGAAACCGTCGCGGGCAAAGAAGGCCACGCGGTCCTCGTCCAGTTCGATGCCAAGGCCGGGGCCCGAGGGCACGGTCAGTTCGAAATCGCTGTAATCCAGCGGCGCGCGCAGGATCTCCTCGGTCAGCAGCAAGGGGCCGAACAGCTCGGTGCCCCATTGCAGGTTGGCGAAGGTCGAGAAGGCATGGGCCGAGGCGACAGTGCCGACCGCGCCTTCCAGCATGGTGCCGCCGTAAAGGCCGATCCCGGCCGCATCGGCGATGGCCGCCACGCGCAGGGCGTTGAACGGGCCGCCGCATTGCTCGATCTTGACGGCAAAGACATCGGCGCCGTGGACCCGGGCCAGCTCGAAGGCCGATTCCGGGCCCGAGAGCGATTCATCGGCCATCAGCGCCGTGGGGAAGCGGCGCACCAGCCGCCCCAGAGCCGCCGCCGAAGCCACCGGCTGTTCGACCAGCTCGCAGCCGGCATCGGCCAGCGCCGCCATGCCAAGCGTGGCCTCGGTCTCGCTCCAGGCCATGTTCACATCGACGCGCACTGCGGCACGGTCCCCCAGCGCGCGTTTGATCGCGGCAACATGGGCAACGTCCTCGCGCAGCGCGCGAGCGCCGATCTTCAGCTTGAAGATGCGGTGGCGGCGCCGGTCCAGCATCTCCTCGGCCTCGGCGATGTCGCGGGCGGTGTCGCCCGAGGCCAGCGTCCAGGCAACCGGCAGCCGGTCGCGGCGCCGCCCGCCCAGCAGCTCGCTGACCGGCAGGCCCAGCCGCTTGCCATGGGCATCCAGCAGCGCGGTCTCGACGGCGCTTTTGGCGAAGCGGTTCTCCTTGACCAGCTTGCCGATGCGCGCCATCAGCGCCTGGATGCGGGTCGCGTCCTGGCCCAGCATGGCGGCGGCGACATAGGTGTCGATGGCCAGCTTCATGCTTTCGGGGCTTTCGCCGCCATAGGCCAGCCCGCCGATGGTCGTGCCCTCGCCGATGCCGATCACGCCGTCGCTGCAGCGGATCTTCACCAGCATCAGGGTCTGGCCGTTCATCGTGGCGACCGACAGCTTGTGCGGCCGGATGGTGGGCAGATCGACCAGGATGGTCTCGACCCGGTCGATGACCGGGCTGACGGCGGTGGTCGGGGCGAGGGGTGCGAATGTCTGGTTCATGCCGCCAAGATTGCGGCCCGGCGGTGCGTCCGTCCAACACCGTTTGGGTTTGATACCATGCGCTGAAGGTATTATGCTGTGAATTATCCCGCATATCAGCGGATTGATCCGCTGACGGATACCCAAATCAGGCGCAAGTTTCGCTTGCCGGACAGAAGGGGGGCGCATGGATCTGCGGCAGTTGCGCTATTTCGTGGCCGTGGCGCGCGAGCGGAACTTCACCCGTGCCGCCGAGACGCTGCACATCGCCCAGCCGCCGCTGAGCCGGCAGATCCAGCTGCTGGAGGAGGAGCTGGGCGTGACGCTGATCCTGCGCAAGAGCCGCCCGGTGCAGCTGACCGATGCCGGGCGGCTGTTCTATGAACAGGCGCTGCAGGTGCTGGGCCGCGTCGACCAGATGAAGGACGCCACGCGCCGGGTGGGGCTGAACCAGAACAGCGTGTTCTCGATCGGCTTCGTGGCCTCGACGCTTTACGGGGGGCTGCCCTCGCTGGTCCGCAAGCTGCGCCACCGCGCGCCCGAACTGGATATCCGGCTGCTGGAGATGCTGTCGGTGCAGCAGATCCCCGCCCTGAAGGAGGGGCGTATCGACGTGGGTTTCGGCCGGCTGCGGCACAGCGATCCGAACGTGGTCGGCACGCTTTTGCGCGAGGAGCGGCTGGTCGTCGCCCTGCCGCCCGGCACGCCGCTGGCCGACCAGGACGCGCCCCTGCCGCTGGCGGCGCTGGCCGGCCAGACGCTGATCCTCTATCCCAAGGAGCCGCGGCCCAGCTATGCCGACCATGTCATGCAGCTGCTGCAGGACCAGGAAGTGCGCCCCGCCGAGGTGGTCGAGGTGCGCGAGATCCAGACCGCGCTGGGGCTGGTGGCGGCCGAGGCGGGGCTTTGCGTCATCCCCTCCTCGGCGCGGCAGATGCGCTCGGACCTGGTCTATCGGCCTGTCGAGGGCACGCGCGCAACCTCGCCGGTGATCATGAACCACCGCGCCGGGGACAATTCGCGCATCCTGGCGCTGATCAAGGACCTGATCCGCGAGATGTATGCCGAGGCGCCGCCCTGGCTGCACAGCAACAACATCGCCACGCCGGACATCGCCGACATGGCCGATCCCTTCGCCGCGCCTGGCCGCGGCAGGCCCAAATAGGGCGGCGCGCAGCGGGTTCCGGCGGAATCGCGCCGATGGCTTTCACCCCAAGCTTGTGCAGGCGCGGACCCCCGGGCGTAATCCCGGCATGACGGAAACGCGACGGACCTCTCTGCTTCGGCGTCTGAGGCTGCGCCTCGCGGCCTCGGTCGGGGTCGCGGCCGCAGTGCTGGTCGGCCTGTGGCTGAAGGTCCAGGATGCCCGTGCGCCGCAGGAACCGCCGGCGGTGACCCTTGGGCAGGCGGTCGATCAGGGCCGGACCGAGATCACGCCGCTGTCCCTGTCGCTGGCGCCGCCGGAACGCGCGGGCGAGCCGGGGCGGCTGCTGCTGCGCGCCCGGCTGCTGAACCTGACCGGAGAGTCCCAGTTCGCGGTCTTCGGCTTCCCGCCGCATCCGCCCGAGCTTGCCTCCGGCGGTGTGGTCTGGCCCGAGCCCGAGGTCACGCTGGACCGCGACGGCGAGCTGCTGGCGCAGCTGCATCCGCGCCTGGCCGAGCGGGTGACGCTGGCCTGGCAGCTTCCGCCGGACTGGCAGCCCGGCCCGGTCTCGCTGACCTTCCACCGGCAGATCTTCAAGCTCAGGGACAATCTCTACGGCATGTCGAACTGGCTGCTGTTCCAGCCCGCCGCCCGCATGACCATCATGCCCGAGGGCGCGCCATGATCTGGCCGGGTCGCATTGCCATCGTGCTGGCCGGGGCCGCGCTGCTGGGCGGAATGATGCAGACCGCCCCCGACTACAACAGTGTCGTGCAGCCCTTCCGCCACCATGTCGCGGCGGGCGGGACGGGTGAGGCGCGCAGCTTTCGCGCCCGTTTCACCGGCCTGCGCCTGGCCGACCGCATCGCCTTCCGGCATTTCAGCCGCGACCTGGTGCGCGACAGCGACGGCGTTTTCCTGGTCGCCGAGATCGAGGCCGAGGCCAGGCTGGCCTCGCAGCGCCTCGATGCGGTCTGGCAGGGGGCGAGCGGGCGGCGCTATGCGCTGTCGCGCCGCGCCGAGGGCATTCCGCGCGGGCTGGAAAGCCGCTGGTTCCAGCCCGGCCTGAGCAACCGCGCCGTCGCGGTCTTCGAGCTGCCCGAGGACGAGGTGGCGGGCGGTGCGCTGGTGCTGACGGGCGGTTTCATCGCGGTTTTCGACAGTGCCCTGTATCTGGCACCGCCGGCCCTGCCCGAGCGCCAGCCGATCATCCGGTTCGAACCATGAGACATCTGCTGTGGATCATCCTTGCCGCGGTCCTGCTGCTTGCCAACGTCGTGGTCGCGGGCTGGACCGAGATCACCGACCTGCGCCGCGCCCGCGAATGGCGGGTGGTGCAGGCCGGCGCGGCGGGGGCCGGGCTGCGCGGCGTGCATGTCCGGGTCGATCAGGTCTGGGCGGGCACCGCGCCCGACCTGTCCGAGCGGGCGCTGGTGCTGGTCCGTCTGGCGCTGCGCGGTCCCGAACCGGCGCGGCAGGGCTGGACCGGCTGCGACGTCAGCCTGCGCGATGCGGCGGATCGGGTCTGGCTGCCGCTGATCAGCGCCGATTCCGCGGGTGCCGTCCGGGTGCTTTCCCCCGACGGCGAGGACAACGGGCGCTGCAACCCCGTCCCCCATGACGCGCCGCCGGACGGGCAGGAGTTCCTGTCGGACCAGATTTTCCTGGTGCCTGCCGAATTGCTGAAGGGCGCGCGGCTGCGCGTCTCGGCCTGGGGGACGCGGCCCGAGGCGCTGGAATTCCCGGTCAAGCCGGTTCTGCGCGACCTGCACTAGCGGCGCGGGCCGCCTGCGCCCGCCCGGCCAGTTCCAGCCCGGCGGCGAGGATGCAGAATTGCACGACGCAGACCAGCACCCCGCCCTGCGGCTGGCCGGGCGCGCCGAAAAGCAGGCCCAGCGGATATTGCGCCACCTCCCAGACCGACAGGTCCTGCGGCCCGATCAGCTCGGCCAGCCCGACCCAGGCCCAGCGGCCCGCCCAGTCGGCCAGCCGCCACAGCACCAGCACCGAGACGGTCAGCGCGAAGCCCGCCGACCCGGCCAGCAGCACGCCGTTCGCCACCGCATGCCAGCGCCTGACCAGCCCGGCCCAGAAATGCCCCAGGAAATCGGTCAGCGGCTTCGGCAGCCCCTGCCAGCGGTCCAGCACCTTGCCGGCCGAGCGCCGCGTCTCCTCGGACATCATGTTCAGGTCGTGGCCATAGACGATGGCGCCGAGGTTGAACCAGATCAGCGGCAGCAGCGCATACCAGAACAGCCGGGTCAGCCAGGGCCAGGGCTGGAACACGGGCGGCCAGTCCACCGGGCGGCGCGCGGCATCGACGACCTCGGCCGCGGCCGGCGGGAACAGGTTCTGCCACAGCTCGCCGGGCGAGGGCAGCTGGGCCAGCCACGCGACGAAGCCCTCCTGCCAGCCCGAGATGACGTAAAGGCCCAGCACCGCCCAGCTCGCCTCGCAGGCGACGACCAGCAGCGGCCAGATCCCGGCCTCGCTGCGCTTGTGCATGGCCTTGGCGCCGCGCCGGATCGCCCAGATCAGCAGCACCGCCACCACCACCCAGAGCGTGCTCTGCACCTCCAGCGCGGTGGGTGCGCGCTCGGGCGAGACCTCCGTAAAGTCGATGCGCTCCATCGAGGTGGACAGGAACGCCTTGGAATAGTCGCGCAGCGTGTTCCCGAGCAGGCCCCAGCCGGCATAATAGCCGTAGAACGGGATCAGCACCGCCAGCAGCGCCCCGGCCAGCATGCCGATGCCCGGAGCTTCGGCTGCGTCTTCCCCCGCGGTCGGCGCCTCGCGGCGGCGCCTGGCGCGAAAGCGCAGCACCGGCAGCCCGTCGCGCAGGATGACGAACATGGCGACGAACAATACCAGCTGCAGCAGGATCACCGGCACCAGCGCGATCAGCCCGGCCAGCCGGTCGGCGAAGCCGATCTCGACCGCCAGCATCATCAGCACCCGGCCCACCAGGTCGCCGGCCAGCCAGGTGGCGGCCAGCACCGCGCCGTAGTCCCGAAACAGCCGCGCCGCCAGCAGGACATGCTGGCGCAGGATATGCAGGTCCCCGGTCATGGCCGCAGGATTGCAGGATCGCCCGCGCATCGCAAGCCGGGTCAGGGCTGGGCGTCGTCGGCGTGGCGGCCAAGGCCAAGCCCCATGCCCATGCCTGTCCCGCCGCCCATGCCGCCTCCGCCCCCACCGCCTCCGCCCTTGCCGCCGGATTCGCCGCGCCCGCCCCGGGACGAGCCGCCGGGCTGGCGCGCCGGGCCTTGCAGCGGAATGGTCACGTCGCCGGGCACCGGCGCGAGGTCCAGCGCCTTGCGGATGAAGTCGCGCAGCGATGCCACCAGTTCGGCCGTGTGGATCGGCCGGCCCGCGGCCATCTCGGTGGCGGCCTGGCTGGCCATGCGGACCTGGTCCTCGGTGCCCAGCAGGATGATGTCCGACAGCGCCGCCTCGACCGCGTCGCGGATGCGGCGGGAGCGGTCCGAGCCGGCGGCTTCCTCGGCGCCCGCCTCCTGCGCCCTTTGCCGCAGGTCGCGCAGATGCGTCGGATCGACCAGCAATTCGCCGGTGAATGACCCGCCCAGCACCTTGTAGGCGGCGATCAGGGTGCGCAGGCGCTCGTTGATCTGGCGGTTCATCCGTTGCTGGCGCTGCTGGATGGTCAGCAGCATCAGCACCCGGATGCCCACGCCGATCAGCGTGAACAGCGCCAGGCCCAGCAGCGTCGTCAGGATCCCCTGCCACGAGCTGAAATCGAAATAGCGCATCCTCCACCCCCGCCGTGATGGGCCTTTATCCCATCCCCCGACGGCACGGCGCCAGAGGGATTTGCGCCGGCTAGCCCTGCTTGCGGCGCAATTCCGCCTCGCGGGCGCGCAGCTCGGGGGTCAGCTCGGCGCCGAAATCCTCGGCTTCGAAGATCGGGCGCAGCTCCAGCTCGCCGTCGCGGAACGGGGCCTTTCTCGCCCAGTCCAGCGCTTCCTGCATCGAGGCGACCTGCCAGAGCCAGAAGCCCGCCACCAGCTCCCCGGTTGCGGCGAAGGGTCCGTCGAGAACCTGCGGCGCGTCCGCGCCGAAGCGGATGCGATGGCCGCGGGCGCTGGGATGCAGCCCCTCGCCGGCCAGCATCACGCCGGCCGTGGTCAGTTCCTCGTTGAAGCGGGTCATCTCGTCCAGTTCGGCGGTGGTCGGCATGACGCCGGCCTCGCTCTCCTCGCTGGCCTTGACCAATACCATGACGCGCATGGCGATCTCCTTTCCTCGGGTTGAGCATCGCGTCGGATGCAAGGACCAAGGAACGATCGGCGGGCATGGATTCCGACAGCCGCGCGAAGAAATTTCCGCGCGGCGGCCGGGCGGCTAGATGTGCAGCGCGTGACCCAGGGCGCGCAGGCAGGCCTCGTGCAGCGCTTCGCCGCGGGTCGGGTGGGCGTGGATGGTGCCGGTGATGTCTTCGAGCCTTGCGCCCATCTCCAGCGCCAGCGCGAAGCCGCCCGCCATTTCGGCCACGCCGGCGCCGACGGCCTGGATCCCCAGCACCTCATGCGTGTCGGGCCGGGCGGTGACGCGGATGAAGCCCGCCTCGTCGCCCGCCGTCATCGCCCGGCCGTTGGCTGCGAAGGGGAACAGGCCCGTCACGACGTCCTGGCCCTGGGCCTTGGCCTCGTCGGGGGACAGGCCGACGCTGACGATCTCGGGATCGGTGAAGCAGACCGCCGGGATGGCGCGCTTGTCCCAGACCCGGGGCTGGCCCGCGACCAGTTCCGCCACCATCTCGCCCTGGGCCATGGCGCGATGGGCGAGCATCGGCTCGCCGGTCACGTCGCCGATGGCCAGCACCCCGGTCATCGAGGTGCGGCAGCGCTCGTCGATGCGGATATAGGGGCCGGCCATGTCCAGCCGCAGCCCGTCCAGCCCGGCGCCGGTGGCGCGCGGGCGGCGGCCGACCGTCACCAGCACCTTGTCGGCGGCGATGTCCTCGGCCCCGTCCACGCCGGCGACGCGCAGCGCGCCGCTGTCCGACAGCCCGCCGGCCCGTGCCCCGGTCAGCACGCGGATGCCCAGCTGGGTCAGGCGCTGCGCCACCGGCCGGGTCAGCTCGGCGTCATATTGCGGCAGGATGCGCGGCGCGGCCTCGACCACCGTGACCTGTGAGCCCAGCTTGGCGAAGGCGATGCCCAGTTCCAGCCCGATATAGCCGCCGCCGACCACGGCCAGCCGCTCGGGCACCTCGGTCAGCGCCAGCGCCCCGGTCGAGGAGATCACCTTGCCGCCGAAGGGCAGGGCCGGCACCTCGATCGGCTCCGAGCCGGTGGCGATGACCAGGACCTCGGTGCGGATCTGCACCGGGCCCTCGGGCGTCTCGACCAGCACGGTCTTGCCGTCGCGCACCGTGGCCCGGCCGGTCACCAGCCGCACCTTGGCCTTGCGCAGAAGCGTCGCCACGCCGCCGGTCAGGCGCTCGACGATGCCGTCCTTCCAGGCCATGGTGGCGGCCAGGTCCAGCGTCGCGCCGCCGGCCGAGATGCCCATGGCCGGCGTCGCGGCAAGCTGGGTCAGGCGGTGGAATTCCTCGGCCGCATGGATCAGCGCCTTGGAGGGGATGCAGCCGACGTTGAGGCAGGTGCCCCCCGGCGGCTCGGCATCGACGATGACCGTATCGACGCCCAGCTGCCCGGCGCGGATGGCGCAGACATAGCCGCCGGGGCCGGCGCCGATGACCAGCAGCCTGCATTGGATCTCGCGCATCGCTCAGCCCTCCACGAAGATCAGCGCCGGGGTCTCCAGCAGCTCTTTCAGCCGCGCCACGAAGACGGCGGCGTCCCAGCCGTCGATCACCCGGTGATCGAAGCTGCAGGACAGGTTCATCATCTTGCGCGGCTCGAAGGCCGCGCCGTTCCAGTGGGGTCGCACCGCCAGCCGGTTGACGCCGACGATGGCGACCTCGGGCACGTTCAGGATCGGGGTCGAGGCGATGGCGCCCAAGGGGCCCAGCGAGGTGATGGTGATGGTCGAGCCGCTGAGCTCGTCGCGTTTCGCCGTGCCGTCCTTGGCGGCATTGCCGATGCGGGCGATCTCGGCCGCGGTGGCGCGCAGGTCCAGCGCCTCGGCATGGCGCACGACCGGGACCATCAGGCCCGTGGGCGTCTGCGCGGCGATGCCCAGATGCACCGCGCCGAAGCGGCGGATCAGCCGCGCCTCGGCATCGTAATGCGCGTTCAGGATCGGCTGCTCATGCACGGCGCGCACGATGGCGCGGGCGATGAAGGCCAGGGGGTTCAGCTTCGGCCCCTTGCCATGGGCGTTCATCCGGGCACGCAGCTCTTCCAGCGCCGTGGCGTCCACTTCCTCGACGATGGTGATCTGCGGGATGCTGTTCGCGGCCTCCATGCGCTCGGCGATCTTGCGGCGCAAGCCGATGACGCGGATCTCCTCGACCGTGTTGTCGGGCTGCGGGCCCGAGGGCGCGGGAATGCCGCCCGAGGCGATGAAGGCGTCCAGGTCCTCGTGCCCGATGCGGCCGGCGGGACCCGACCCGCGCACCAGCCGCAGGTCCACCCCGGCCTCGCGCGCCCGCGCCCGGACCGAGGGCGAGGCGATGGGCTTTTCCCCCTCGGGCCGCAGCGGCGCGGCCGAGGCGGCGGCGGGCCTGACCGCCGGTTTCGGGGCCGGCGCTTCGGGTTCCGGTTCGTGCCGGGGCTCGGTTTCGGCCTTCGCCTCCGCCGGTTCGGGATCGGGCGGCGCGGTCTCGGCCTGCCGCGACGATCCCGACGCTTCTGCCGGCGCCGGGGTCTCGGCATCGCTGGCGACGTTGCCCGGCCCGTCCACCTCCAGCCGCACCAGCTCGGCGCCGACGGCGATCACGTCGCCCGGCTGGCCGGCCTGCCAGACCACGGTGCCGGTGACGGGCGAGGGGATTTCCACCGTGGCCTTGTCGGTCATCACCGCGACCATCGGGTCGTCCTCGCGCAGGACGTCGCCGGGCTTGACCAGCCATTCGGCGATCTCGGCCTCGGCAATGCCTTCGCCGATATCGGGCATGCGGATTGCGTGAATACCCATGTCAGGCCACCTCGACCAGTTGACGCAATGCCTCGGCCACCCGCGCGGGGCCGGGGAAATAGCTCCATTCATGGGTGTGCGGATAGGGCGTGTCCCAGCCCGCCACCCGCCGGATCGGCGCTTCCAGATGCCAGAAGCATTCCGCCTGCACCAGCGCCGCCAGTTCCGCACCATAGCCCGAGGTCAGCGTCGCCTCGTGCAGCACCAGGCAGCGGCCGGTCTTGCTGACCGAGGCCGCCACCGTCTCCATGTCGAGCGGCAGCAGGGTGCGCAGGTCGATCACCTCGGCATCGACGCCCGACTCGGCCGCTGCCGCCAGCGCGACATGGACCATGGTGCCATAGGTCAGGATTGTCGCGGCCTGGCCCTGGCGGCGCACCACCGCCTTGCCCAGCGGCACGGTGTAATGCCCCTCGGGCACCTCGCCCAGCTCGTGGGTCTTCCAGGCGGTGACCGGGCGGTCGTGATGGCCGTCGAAGGGGCCGTTGTAGAGCCGCTTCGGTTCCAGGAAGATCACCGGGTCGGGATCCGCGATGGCCGAGAGCAGCAGCCCCTTGGCGTCCCGCGGGTTCGAGGGCACCACGGTCTTGAGCCCCGTGACATGGGTGAACAGCGCCTCGGGCGACTGGCTGTGGGTCTGGCCGCCGAAGATGCCGCCGCCCGTCGGCATGCGCACCACCATCGGGCAGGTGAACTGCCCGGCCGAGCGGTAACGCAGCCGCGCTGCCTCGGACACGATCTGGTCATAGGCGGGATAGACGTAGTCGGCGAACTGGATCTCGACCACCGGCTTCAGCCCATAGGCGGCCATGCCGATGCCGGCGCCGACGATGCCGGATTCGTTGATCGGCGTGTCGAAGCAGCGGGTCTTGCCGTATTTCGCCTGCAGGCCGGCGGTGCAGCGGAAGACGCCGCCGAAATAGCCCACGTCCTCGCCGAACACCACCACGCGGGGGTCGGCGCCCATGGCCACGTCCAGCGCGTCGCGGATGGCCTCGATCATCGTCATGCGTGCCATGTCAGAACCCCGCCTCGTGACGTTGCTTCAGAAGATGCGGCGGCATTTCGGCATAGACGTCCTCGAACATGTCCACCGGGCTCGGGTGCTGGCCGTGATGCAGGGTGCCGATGGCCTCGGCGCGCTTCTGCGCGGCGGTGATCTCGGCCAGGATCTCGGCCTCGGCCTGGGCATGGCGGTCGTCGCTCCAGACGCCCAGCCGGATCAGGTGGTTCTTCAGCCGCAGGATCGGGTCGCCCAGCGGCCAGGCATTGCTTTCTTCGGCCGGGCGATAGGCCGAGGGGTCGTCCGAGGTGGAATGTCCGCCGGCGCGATAGGTGACATATTCGATCATCGTCGGGCCGAGGTTGCGCCGGGCGCGTTCCGTTGCCCATTTCGCCACCGCCAGCACCGCGAGATAGTCGTTGCCGTCCACCCGCAGCGAGGGGATGCCGAAGCCGAGGCCGCGCGCCGCGAAGGTGCCCGAACCGCCCCGCGCGATGCCCTGGAAGGTCGAGATCGCCCACTGGTTGTTGACCACGTTCAGCACCACCGGCGCCTTGTAGGTCGAGGCGAAGACCAGCGCGGCGTGAAAGTCGCTTTCCGCCGTCGAGCCGTCGCCGATCCAGGCCGCCGAGATCTTGCGGTCGCCCGAGATCGCCGAGGCCATGGCCCAGCCCACCGCCTGGATGTATTGCGTCGCAAGGTTGCCCGAAATGGTGAAGAAACCATGCTCGCGCGAGGAATAGCAGACCGGCAACTGGCGGCCGCGCATCGGATCCTCGGCGTTGGAGAACACCTGGTTCATCATCGCGCTGAGCGGATAGCCGGCGGCGATCAGCAGCCCGGCCTGCCGGTAGGTCGGGAAGTTCATGTCGCCCGGCGCGAGCGCGCGCTGGAAGCCGCAGGAAATAGCTTCCTCGCCCAGGTGCTGCATGTAGAAGCTGGTCTTCTGCTGGCGCTGCGCGTTCAGCATCCGCGCGTCATAGATGCGCAGCGTCATCATGTGGCGCAGGCCTTCCAGCAGGTCATCGGGGGTGAAGTCCAGCGCCTCGGCCCAGGGTCCGACCGCCTCGCCCTCGCGGTTCATCACCCGGATGATGGTGAAGGCGAGGTCGCGGATCTCCTCGGGGTCGGCATCGACCGGCGGGCGGCGGACGGTGCCGGCGCGCGGGATCGCCACATGCGAGAAATCGGGCTGGCCGCCGGGCCGGACCTCGGGTTCCGGGACCGTCAGGCTAAGCGGGGGAAGCGCGTCTGGATCGGGCATGGTCGTGGCGGCTCCGTGGGTTACGCTGAAGGGATAATGCCGGATCGCGGCGGCTGGTTGCGTCGGGCGGTGCGGGATGGGGCGATTGCCGAGCCGGGTGCGCCGGCATCGCGGCGCATCCGCCGCCGCAGCAGGCCCCACGGCCAGACAATGTCGTTCTGGATCATGCACTCCTCCCCCGAGCGCCCGGATCTGGGTCCGGTGAAGGTCAGGATAATCCGGGAATGCGAAGACAGGTGTTGCTTTTTTCAGGCCCGCGGCACTGGAATTTGCAATCATATCCTATAAAGACGTCGTTTCAGGGGACAGATGTCACGGGAATGGCTGGATGGACGAAACGGACCGCCGGATTCTGCAGGTGATCCAGAGAGGGGACGACCTGTCGATCCGCGAGATCGCCGAGCGCGTGGGGCTGAGCCACACGCCCTGCTGGAAGCGCATGCAGGCCCTGCAGGAGGCGGGCATCCTGGCCGGCCGCCGCTACCGGCTGGACCGGCTGGCGATGGGGCTGCAGGTGCGGGCCTGGTGCATGGTGACGCTGAAGATCCACGACAAGCACACGCTGCCGGATTTCGAGGCGGCCGTGGCGCGTATCCCCGAGGTGGTCGGCTGCGCGCTGCTGACCGGGCACGAGGATTACATGCTGGAAATCGTCGCCCGCGACCTGCGCGCCTTCGAGCTGTTGTTGAAGGAGCAGCTGCTGCCGCTGCCAGGTGTCCAGCACCTGTCGACGCGAATCGGCCTGCGCGACATCCTGAGCGAGCGGCCCTTGCCGGTGTGACGGCGCTGGGCCGGACGGTCGGGAAAGGGCGAAGCGGGGCCGTGGTGCCGTGCGTATTTGGGGAATGAAGAAGCCCGGCGGAGGTCACGCGCCGGCGCGGGGCGGGCGCGTGACCGTTTCCGAAGCGGTGCAGGGCTTCAGTCGTAGAGCCCGGCGAAACGGTCGCGCAGCAGGTTCTTCTGCACCTTGCCCATGGTGTTGCGCGGCAGTTCGTCCACGAACAGCACCCGCTTGGGCTGCTTGAACTTCGCCAGCCGCCCTTCCAGCGGGGCGAGCACCTGGGATTCGGTCAGGGCGGGGCGGCCGGTGGGGACCACCACCGCCGTCACCGCCTCGCCGAAATCGCGATGCGGCAGGCCGATGACGGCGGATTCGACCACGCCGGGCAGGGCGTCGATCTCGGTCTCGATCTCCTTGGGATAGACGTTGTAGCCGCCGGTGATGATCAGGTCCTTGCCGCGGCCGACGATGTGCAGATAGCCGCGCTCGTCGAATTTCCCCAGGTCGCCGGTGATGAAGAAGCCGTTGTCGCGCAGCTCGGCGGCGGTCTTTTCCGGCATCCGCCAATAGCCCTTGAAGACGTTCGGGCCGCGCACCTCGATCATGCCGATCTCGCCCCGCGGCAGTTCGGCGCCGGTTTCGGGGTCGGTGACGATGATCTCGGTCCCGGGCAGCGGCAGGCCCACGGTGCCGGCGATGCGCTCGCCGTCATAGGGGTTCGAGGCGTTCATGTTCGTCTCGGTCATGCCGTAGCGTTCCAGGATCGCGTGGCCGGTGCGGGCCTGCCATTCGCGATGCGTCTCGGCCAGCAGCGGCGCCGAGCCCGAGACGAAGAGCCGCATGTTGGCCGTGGTCTCGGCGTTCAGCATGTCGTCCTGAAGCAGGCGGACATAGAAGGTCGGCACGCCCATCAGCACGGTGGCGCGGGCCATCGCCTCGAAGATCCGGTCGACGTCGAATTTCGGCAGGAAGATCATCGAGGCGCCCGAGAACAGCACCACGTTGGTGGCGACGAACAGGCCATGGGTGTGGAAGATCGGCAGGGCGTGGATCAGCACGTCCTGCGCGGTAAAGCGCCAGGCTTCGCGCAGCACCTGGGCATTCGAGACCAGGTTGCCATGCGTCAGCATCGCGCCCTTGGAGCGGCCCGTGGTGCCCGAGGTGTAAAGCAGCGCGGCCAGGTCGTCGCTGTCGCGGGCCACGGTGGCGAAGGTTTCGGGCGCGGCCTCGGCGGCCTCGGTCAGGCTGCCCCGGCCCTCGGCATCCAGCGTCACCATGCGGGCGCCGGCAGCCTCGGTGGGCGCGCGCAGCGCCTCTTGCCGGGCGGGATCGCAGACGAAGACCCGGGGCTCGGCATCGCCCAGGAAATAGCCGATCTCGGCGGGGGTGTAGCCGGTGTTCAGCGGCAGGAACACCGCGCCCGCCCGCAGGGTGGCGAGATAGAGGATGATCGCCTGAACCGATTTCTCGACCTGCACCGCCACCCGGTCGCCGGGCTGGACGCCGAAGGCCGCCAGCGCATTGGCCATGCGGCCGCTGCGGGCGATGAGGTCGGCGTAGCGGATGCGCTCGCCCGCCTGGGTCTCGATGGCCAGGGCTTCGGGGTCGCGGATGCCGGCGGCGAGAAGGTCGAACAGATTGTCACTCATGAGTCATCCCCGTGGTTCATGCGTTGGAGGCCGGCAGCGCCCGCCTGACGCTGTCCGAGGCGGCGACGGCGCTGCGTTCGGCGAAGGCTTCGTGGTTCGCCTCGATCCGGCCGAGGTCGTAGAGATAGTTCACCATCAGCCCATGCGACTGCTTCAATCCGTTGGCCGAGACATCGCCCAGGAAGTTCAGCCGTTCCAGCCGGGCGCCGTTGCCCAGGTGGAAGCGCGCCACCGGATCGACGACGCGGCCCTTGCCGTCGCGGGCGCGCAGGAAATAGGCCGCGGCGGCGGCCAGAAGCGGGGCGCGCAGGCTTTCGGCCTTGGCCGCGTCCTTGTGCCAGCCGGGCTCGTCCAGCAGGGCGAAGGCCAGGCGCTGGTCGGCGTCGATCAGTTCCGACATCTCGTCCTTGCGCTGCTGGGCCAGCCAGGCGGCAAAGCCCGGCACAGGCGACAGCGTGACGAAGGTGCGGATGTTGGGCAGTTCGGCCTTGAGTTCCTCGACCACCTGCTTGATCAGGAAATTGCCGAAGGACACCCCGGCCAGCCCGCGCTGGGTGTTCGAGATGGAATAGAACACCGCGGTGCTGGCCCGCTCCGCCTCGATCGGCTGGCGGTCGAGATCGAGCAGCCCCGCGACATTGTCCGGGATCTCCTCGGTCAGCGCCACCTCGACGAAGATCAGTGGCTCGTCCACCAGTTGCGGGTGGAAGAAGCCGTAGCAGCGCCGGTCGGTCGGCTGCAGGCGGTTGCGCAGGTCGTCCCAGTTCTGGATGGCGTGCACCGCCTCGTAGCGGATGATCTTTTCCAGGATGCTGGCGGGCGTGTTCCAGTCGATATGGCGCAGCACGAGAAACCCCCTGTTGAACCAGGACGCGAAGAGATGCGCGAAATCGCCGTCCACCCGGCGCAGCGCGGGGTTGCCCTTCAGGTGGCGCAGCAGCTCCTCGCGCATCCGCACCAGCGCCGCCGTGCCGCCGGGGGCCAGGTTCAGGCGCCGGAACAGTTCCTGCCGGCGCGGTTCGGCGGCGTCGTGCAGTGCCTCGACGGCTTCGATGTTGCCGGGGTCGCGCTGCACCGCCTCCAGCGCCGCGCCGACCGCCGCCGGGTCGGGGCCGAAACGGTCGGCGAGGTTCTGCAGGAAGGCCAGCCTCGCCCCCTCGCCGGCATCCTCGAAGGCCGCGAGCAGGCCCTGGGCCAGGGCCACGCCCGACGCCTCGCCCCGTCGCGACAGCAGCGCCTCGCCCAACTCGCACAGATCGGGCGCCTCGGGGGCAGTGCCGGCGCCCCGCCGCCCCAAAAGGCGGCGGCCGCGCTCGGTCAGCACCTCGAACAGCTCGCCCAGGAAGGCCGGGCGGGCGGGGCGCGGGGTCTCGACGGTCTTGATCATTTCGGGCCTCCGAATAGCGGGTGGCCTGCCGGGATCACCCCGGCAGCACGACGAAGATCAGCCACAGCACGACCGGGGCGACCAGCGTCACCAGCGCGCCGTAGTTCAGCAGTTTGCGGAAAAACGCCTGACGGTCCACCCCGCGGGCATTGGCCAGAACCAGTGCGCCGTTGGTCGAGAAGGGGCTGACATCGACGATGGTCGAGGCGACGGCCATGCCGGCGATGAAGCCGATGGCGCCGACGCCGGTGTCGCCCTGCAGGAACGGCACCGCCAGCGGGATCAGCGAGCCCAGCACCGCCGTGGACGAGGCGAAGGCCGAGACCACCGCGCCGATGAAGAACAGCATCAGCGCCGCCAGCAAGGGCGAGGCCATGCCCGCGACGCTATGGCCGACGAAGTCGATGGTGCCCATGTGCTTGAGCACCGCGACATAGGTGGACACGCCGGTGATCAGCACGATCTCGGGCCAGGCGACCTGCGCCATGGCGCGTTTCTGCATGGTCGGATCCCACAGCGCCAGCGCCAGGCCGATGGTCAGCGAGACGAAGCCGATGTCGAGGTTGAAGGCCAGCACCAGCACCGCCAGCAATGCCAGCCCGGCCAGGGTCGCGATCTGATAGGGGGTGCCGTCGGGCTGGTTGCCTTCCTCGACCTCGGCGACGAGGCGGTTCGATTCGCCGCCGCCTTCCTCGCCGATGCGCCGGCTCAGCGCCTCGGCCTCGCTGTCGCCGAAGATCTGCGGGCCGGTGGCGGGGCGGGCGATCTCGACATGCGGGACCGTCACCGGCTCGATCCGGTCCGAGCGCGCCTGCATCAGCCTGCGCCCGCCCAGGGCCATGAACAGCAGAAGCGCCACCGCCGCATTGACGAAGAAGCTGGCGGCGAAGGTGGTCATCGGCGACAGCGGCAGCCCGGCCTTGGCCACCACGCCGTTGGTGATGCCGCCATAGATGCTGATCGGCGAAAAGCCCCCGGCCTGGGCGCCGTGCACCACCATCAGGCCCATCAGCAAGGGCGAGATCTGGTAGCGGAAAGCGAAGCCAAGCGCGATCGGCGCCACGATGGCGACGGCGCCGGGGCTGACCGCGCCGACGGCGGTCAGGACGGCCGAGATGCCGAACATGATCCAGGGAATCGCGCCGATGCGGCCCTTGACGGCGCGCACCGCCATGCGCACCAGCCAGTCGATGGTGCCGTTGTTCTGCGCCAGCGCGAACAGCCAAGTGATGCCGACCAGCGTCAGGAACAGGCCGCTGGGGAAACCGGCGATGATCTCCTTGGCGGCCTGGCCGGCCAGCAATGTGCCGACCAGGAAGGCGCCGACAAAGGCCAGCACGCCCATGTTGATCGGCCAGATCGTGGCGACGACGAACATCGCCGCCAGCATATAGATTGAAAGCAGATGCGGGGTCATGCGCGGCTCCTCTCCATGCAAACCTCCTTGTCGATTCCCGCGCCCTCCTCCGGCGCGCGAATCCTCACCGGGCTGTTATACGTTTCCGATTGGCTGTTGTATATAACAAAAGGGAACATGGATAAATGCCGGCGAAGCGCCTATCTTCCGGGCAGAGAGGCGAAGGAGGCTTTCATGGCGACGATTCCCACCCCGCTGCGCATCCGCAACGCGCTGGAAAACGCCATCGTCGAAGGCCGCTACCTGCCCGGCGCCCGCCTGGATCCCGAGGCGCTGGAGCGCGAGTTCGAGGTCTCGCGCACCCCGATCCGCGAGGCACTGCACCAGCTCGAGGCCTCGGGGCTGGTCCGGGTGGTGCCCAAGCGCGGCACCTTCGTCACCGAATGGAGCCCGGGCGAGCTGGCCGAGCGCTTTGAGGTCATGGCCGAGGTCGAGGCCACCTGCGGCCGCCTGGCCGCCCGCCGCATCACCGAGGCCGAGCTGGCGGCGCTGGAGGCGGTGCATGGCGAATGCCGCCGGCTGGCCGAGGCGGGCGAGGTCGAGGCCTATTACGCCCGCAACTCGGATTTCCACCATTGCATCTATCGCGCCACCCACAACGCCTTTCTGGAACAGGAGGCCTCGCGCCTGCACGCCATGCTGCAGCCCTATCGGCGCATGCAGCTGAAGGTGCGCAACCGGATGATGCGGTCCTTTGCCGAACACGATGCGGTGGTGGCGCGCATCCGCGCCGGCGACGGCGAGGGCGCGGCCGAGGCGCTGCGCGCGCATGTCATCGTGCAGGGCGACCGCTTCCACGATCTGATCGCGGCGCTGCGCCAGGGGGCCTGAGTCGCGGGCGCCGGGGCGATTCGCGACAACGGATCGCGCCGAATTTGTGCCGCGACAAGGAACGGCGGCGGAAATTGCGTGAGGATGGGGCAAAGCATTCCCGAGGTGCCCCATGATCGGCAAACAGCTTTCCCGCTGGACGATGGCCTGGTTCGCTGCGGCGCTGGCCTTCCTGCTGGCGGCGCTTGGCCTGGCCGTGCTGGGCGGCGCGGGGCCGGGGCTGTGGTCCTCGGGACCGGGGCTGGCGGTGCTGCACCTGTTCGCGCTGGGCTGGCTTTGCCAGATGATGCTGGGCTCGCTGATCCAGTTCACCCCGGTCCTCGCGGCCCGGCCGCTGGCGCTGGCCCGGCTGGCGCTGCCGGCGCTGCTGGCCTGCAGCCTGGGCACGCTGATGCTGGCCGGGGGCTTCCTGGCGCTTGACGGCTGGGAGCCGGGCTTCGCCCTGCTGGCCGCCGCGCCGCTGCCGCTGGCGCTGGCCTTCGGGCTGGCCCTCGCGATGGTGGGCGCCACGCTGCTGGCGGTCCGGGGCTGGCGGCAGGATGCCGGGCGCGCGGTGCTGGCGGCGCTGCTGGCGCTGGCGGCGCTTTGGGTCAGCGGCGCCGGCATGGCGCTGGCGCTGTCCGGGTCCGATACCGGCATGGTGCTGCTGCCGGAAGGGATGCCGCTGCATGTGCTGCTGGGCGTCGGCGGCTGGCTGACGCTTTCGGCCATCGGCGTCAGCTATCAGTTGTTCCCGATGTTCCTGCTGGCGCCCGACAGGGGCAGCCGGCTGCGCGATGCCGGTTTCGCCTGCGCGCTGCTGGCGCTGGCGTTGGTCCTTGCCGGGCTGGCGGCGCTGCTGCTGGGCGGGGGAACCGCGCGGCTGCTGCCGCTGGCGGTGCTGGCCTCGGTGGCGGCGGTGGCGCTTTACCTGGCCGAGGCCCGGCGCATGTGGCAAGCCCGCCGCCGGCCGCAGCCCGAGCTCAACATGCAATGGAGCCGCGCCGCGCTGGGCTTCCTGGGCCTTTCGGCCCTGCTGGGCGGGCCGGCGCTGTGGCACGGTGGCGCCTGGGCCGAGGCAGCGGTCTTTGCGGCGCTGGTCGGCTGGCTCTCGACGCTGACCCTGGCGCAGATGGTCAAGATTGCCAGCTTCCTGACCTGGATCCAGGTGTTCTCGCCGCTGATCGGCCGCCGGCCGGTGCCGATGGTGCATGAGCTGACCGATGCCCGCGCCGCCGGGCGCTGGCTGGCGCTGTGGGTGGCGGCGGCGGCGGGCGGCACCGCGGCGCTGCTGGCGGGCTTTGCCCCCGGCTTCCGGCTGGCGGCGCTGGGCCTGCTGCTCGCTGCCCTGGGTCTGTGCCGCGAGGTCGTGCTGATCCGCCGGCTGCGCCACCTGGCCGCCGACCGCCGGCCCGCCCTTCTGCCGCCGATCATCCTTCCCCCTTCACCCCGGAGACCCGACCATGACCATCCCCGAACCGCTGGAGCTTGACGTCCGCACGCCCCTGGCCCGCGGCGAGGAGCCGTTTTCCGCCATCATGGCGGCGGTGGACAGCCTGCTGCCCGGCCAGCCGCTGCGCCTGATCACGCCGTTCCGGCCGGTGCCGCTGTTCGGGGTGATGGCGAATCGCGGCTTCGGCGCCAGCGACCGGCTGCTGCAGGGCGGCGCCTGGGAGGTGACCTTCACCCCGGTCGTCGGCGCCGGGCCCGAGGCGGGGCTGACCCCCGGCTCGGCCGCCGGCGCGGCGCTGTGGCCCGACCCCGCGCGGACGCTGGACCTGACCGGGCTGATGCCGCCCGAGCCGATGGTGCGCATCCTCGAGACCCTCGAGGCCATGGCGGCGGGCGAGGTGCTGTTCGCGCTGCTCGACCGCGAACCGATGTTCCTGTTTCCCGAACTGGCCATGCGCCACCACGAATGGGCAGGGAATTTCGCTGCGGACGGCGCGAGCTATCGGCTGATGGTGCGCCGGGGCGACGGCGGCGGGCGGGGGTGACGGCCATGGCCGATCTGCGCGATCTCGTCCGCGACCGGCTGCGCGAGGTGCTGGACCCCGAGACCGGGCGCGACCTGGTCGCCATGGGCATGATCTATGCCATCGCCGAGGAGGCGGGTCATGTGACCATTGTGATGACCACCACGACCCGCGGCTGCCCGCTGACCGAGATGCTGCGCCAGGGCGTCGAGGCGGCGGTGTCGCGCCTTGACGGCGTGTGCGTGGTCGAGGTCCGGCTGACCTGGGATCCGCCCTGGACCCCGGACCGGATGGAGCCGGCCTGACACCCGCCCGCGCCCTTCGGCGCCCGGAAAAGCGCACGCTCTTTGCGCTGCATCAAATATCCGGGCAAAAGAGTCGAAGTTGCTTGCTCCGGCACAACGAAGGGCTTGGCGAAACCTGCGATCATTGCGGCGACCGGAAGGAACCGGGCCGCAAAGACAGACCGAAAGGAGCAAGCCATGACCACCCTGAATGTCAGCCGCCGCACCATGCTGGCGGGCGCCGCCGTTGCCGGGGTCCTGACCCAGGTGCGCCGGGCCGCCGCCGAAACCGGCGAGGTGCTGACCCCCGCCGCCGCGACCGACGTGGCCGGCCTGCCGCGGGTCAAGGTCGAGTTGGTCGATCCGCCCTTCGTGCACGCGCATGAGCAGGTGGCGACCGGCGGTCCGAAGATCGTCGAGTTCCGCATGGTCATCGAGGAAAAGAAGATCACGCTGGACGATGACGGCGCCGAGGTCTGGGCCTCGACCTTCAACGGCACGGTGCCCGGCCCGCTGATGGTCGTGCATGAGGGCGATTATGTCGAGCTGACGCTGGTCAACCCGGTCTCGAACGAGCTGATGCACAATATCGACTTCCACAGCTCGACCGGCGCGCTGGGCGGCGGCGCCCTGACCCAGGTCAGTCCCGGCGAGCAATGCGTGCTGCGCTGGAAGGCGACCAAGCCTGGCGTCTTCGTCTATCACTGCGCCCCGCCCGGCATGGTGGCCTGGCACGTCGTCTCGGGGATGAACGGTGCCGTCATGGTGCTGCCGCGCGACGGGCTGAAGGACCGCGATGGCCAGCCGGTCAAGTACGACCGCGCCTATTACATCGGCGAGCAGGACTTCTATGTGCCGAAGGACGAGACCGGCAAGTGGAAGATCTATGACAGCCCCGGCGAAAGCTACGAGGACACCGTCGCCGCCATGAAGACGCTGACGCCCAGCCACGTGGTCTTCAACGGCGCCGTGGGCGCGCTGACCGGCGACAACGCGCTGAAGGCGAAGGTGGGCGAGACGGTGGCATTCATCCACAGCCAGGCCAACCGCGACACCCGGCCACACCTGATCGGCGGGCATGGCGACTATGTCTGGGCGACCGGCAAGTTCAACAACCCGCCCGAGCATGGGTTGGAGACCTGGTTCATCCCCGGCGGCACCGCGGGGCTGATGATCTACAAGTTCCAGCAGCCCGGCGTCTATGCCTATGTGAACCACAACCTGATCGAGGCCTTCGAGCTGGGCGCCGCCGGCCATGTGGTGGTCGAGGGCGACTGGAACGACGACCTGATGACCCAGGTCATGCCCCCGAGCCCGATCAGTTCGTGATCCGCTCCGGCCGCCCCGCGCCCGTCGCCGGGGCGGCCCTTTCCCTTCTTCTGTGAACGGAGAGATCCGATGCACGGATCCGCCTTCCTCTTTGCCGCGGCGCTCGGCGCGCTTGGCGTGACGCTGTGGCCGCCCTCGCGCGAGGCGAAGGGACCGGAGCTGCCGCGCATGGTGCGGCTCGAACCTCGGCCCTTCGAGCATCGGCTGGACGGCGACTGGCAGCGGGCCGGCTGGCCGGTCGACGCGCCGGTCGCCACCGTCTCGATCCCCGCGCCGGTCGAGATCATGGCCACCCCGGTCAGCACCGGGCAATACCTGGAATGCGTGGCGGCGGGGGCCTGCGCCGCGCCCGGCGGCGCGACCGACCGGCCGGAACTGCCGGTGACGGGCGTGAACTGGCTGGACGCCACCGCCTATGCCGCCTGGCTTTCGGCCGAGACCGGCCAGGGCTGGCGCCTGCCCAGCGATGTCGAATGGGCCCATGCCGCGGCCGAGCTGTTCCGCGACGACCGGCTGGGGGTGGAAAGCGACCCCTCGAATCCGGCGGTGCTGTGGCTGGCCCAATATGCCGTCGATGCCGCCCGCCAGCGCGAACTCGATCGAGAGATCCGGCCGGTGGGCCAGTTGAACGTCAACTCGCTGGGCGTGCACGATATCGGCGGCGCGGTCTGGGAATGGACCTCGACCTGCCTGCGCCAGGTCCAGATCGACGACGACGGCCGCATCCTGCGCGAAAGCGAAAGCTGCGGCATCTACATCGCCGAAGGGCTGCATCGCGCCGCCATGGTCGATTTCATCCGCGATCCGAAATCCGGCGGCTGCTCGGTCGGGGTGCCGCCCGCCAATCTGGGGTTCCGCCTGGTGCGCGCGACCGGCTGAGCCCTCGGGCCCGGGACGAAACCCCACGGAAGAAGGCCACAGGAATGCTTTGCTCTCGCCCGGTTTTGCGGCACCTAGGGGGAAACCCATGGTGAAGGCGCGGAAGGTGGCAATCGACATCTCACTGGTGCGGAACCTGCCCCTGTTCCGGGACATGCAGCCCGAGGCGCTGACGCGGCTGATGGCGCGTGCCGGCGCGCATCGCGTGGCGCAGGGCGAGACGGTCTTCGAGCAGGGCGCGCAGGCCACGGCCTTCTACCTGCTGCTGCACGGCCGGCTGAAGGTGACGCAGGTCACGCCGGACGGCCAGCAGGTGATGATGCGCGTGGTCCATCCCGGCGACCTGTTCGGCTTTGCCCGCGCCCTGGCCCGGCCTGATTATCCCGGCACCGCCCGCGCCGCGGTCGATTCCATCGTGGCCGGCTGGCCGATGTCGGACTGGGATACGGTGGTCGAAAGCAATCCCCGGCTGGCGATCAACGCCCTGCAGACCATCGGCCAGCGCCTGGACGAGGCCCATACCCGCCTGCGCGAGATGTCCACCCAGGAGGTCGAGCGCCGGGTGGCCCATGCCGTCCTGCGTCTGGCCGAGAAGGCCGGCCGGATCGAGGGCGGCGGCACCCGCATCGACTTTCCCATCACCCGCCAGGACATCGCCGAGATGACCGGCACGACGCTGCACACCGTCTCGCGCCTGCTTTCCGGCTGGGAGGCGCGCGGCTTGGTCGAGGGCGGGCGGCAGAAGCTGACGGTGATCGACGCCGGCGCGCTGGCGCGGATCGCCGATCCCGCGGGCTGATCGCCGCCGGCCGATTTCCGGCCGCTTCTTTGCGTTCGCTCAACGAGCCGGCGCGCGGAAGGGCGTAAAGCCCTGGTTCCGAACCCATGGCCCGGATACATGCCGATGAACCCGCCTTCGCCCTTTGCCGCCCTTGTCCCGGCCGTGACTGCCGGGGCCGGCCGGCCCTGGTCCCGGAAAGGTCCGATCCGATGAGAATGAAGCTCTCTGCCGCGCATCGCCAGATCGCCTGCCAGTCGCGGTTGCTCTCGGCCGTGCCGCCCGACCTGCGCGACAGCCTGCTGGATGCGGCGCATGTCAGCCGCCAGCGCCGCGGCCAGGCGGTCTTTCACCAGGGCGATGCCGCCCATTTCATCCATGTCGTCGCAGACGGCTGGGTCAAGCTCTATCGCGTCGCCGCCAACGGTTCCGAGGCAGTGGTGGGGGTGATGACGCGCGGGCAAAGTTTCGGCGAACCGATCGCATTGCGCCGCGCCAGCTATCCGGTCTCGGCCGAGGCATCGACGGATTGCCAGCTGATCGCCATTCCGGCGCGCGCGGTGCTGGACCTGCTGCACGCCCATCCCGCCATCGCCATCTCGATCCTGTCGGCCACCTTCATGCATCTGCAGGGGCTGGTCGAGCAGATCGAGCAGCTCAAGGCGCTGTCGGGCGCCCAGCGGGTCGCCGAGTTCCTGCTGGAGCTTTGCCCCGAGGGCGAGGCCAGCGCCACGGTGGTGCTGCCCTATGACAAGGCGCTGATCGCCGGGCGGCTGGGCATGAAGCCGGAAAGCCTGAGCCGCGCCTTTGCTCGGCTGCGCGACCATGGTGTGCGGGTCAGCCAGACCAGCGCCGCCATCGCCTCGGTCAGCCGGCTGCGCGACCTGGCCCAGGCGGACACGCTGGGCGCGCTCGGCCCCGCCGGCTGAGCAAGAGGCAAGGCTTGACATCGGTCAAGGAAGCGGGCTGGGCTTTCGGCCAGCCTGCCGGCGGGCGGCGGCTGCGAGGAGACGGGGCCATGGACAGGATAAGCCGGCAGGACGGGCGCTTCGTCGTCGATGCGGAATTGCTCGCCCCGGCCTTCGGCCTTGACCCGGCCCTGGTTCCGGCGCTGATGCAGCAGGGCCGGATCACCAGCCGCTGCGAGACCGGCGAGGGCGCGGATGCCGGCACCTTCCGGCTGAGCTTCTTCCATGCCGGCCGCGTCCTGCGCCTGACCGTCGATGCCGAGGGGCGCATCCTGAAACAGGCGCGCTTCGACCGTCCCGAACGTCCGGGCGGCGCCGGCTGAGGCGCCGCCGCGGCCCGGCCGGGTTCAGGCGGCCAGCGCCCGCGGGAACAGGATCGTTTCCTCCAGGTGGATATGCGCGACCACGTCGTCGCAAAGCTTGCGCAGCCCGGTATAAAGCGCGGTCCACGAGCCGCAGGCGCCGACGGGCAGGCGCAGCCCGTTGGTGACATGCTCGATCCGGCGCAGCAGTTCCGACGTGTCGGCATGGTCCTGCTGCATCACCTGGATCGGCCCGGCCAGCGTCGCGCCGATGCCTTGCAGGATGGCCGGGAACAGCACCTTTTCCTCTTTCGTCATGTGGGCGTCCAGCTCGCCCTGCAGCAGGATCAGCGCCTCGGTCAGGCCCAGCGGCGCCTCGTCATGGTCGCCATGCACCATCTCGACCCGGTTGGCGAGCTGGATCAGGAAGGCCAGTTCCTCGCGATGAGTGGCGTGATAGCGGTCGAGGATATGCGCGATCAGCCCGGCCGTGTCGGCGGGCGCGTCCTGCGCCGCGCGGTCGATCAGCGCCTGAAGCCGCGCAGTCAGCGCCGCCAGGTCCAGCCCGGCCTTGCGGGCGGCATCGGCCAGGCTCAGCTCGCCGCCGCAGCAGAAGCTGATGTCGGCATCGCGGAAGATGCCGGCGGCGCCGGGCAGTTTCGCGGCGATGTCGCGCACGGTGTTTTCGGGATCAAGCAGCGTGTCGGTCATGGGTGGTTTCCTTTCGCTTCGGGGTTCCAGGCCCCGGCCTGCGGCGGGGCGAGATGCAGAAGATCGACGGCGCGGGCCGCGATCTGGGCCACGGCCTCGGCCAGGCTGGCAGGGCGCAGGTAGAAGGCCGGGACCGGCGGCAGGATCACCGCGCCCATCTCGGCCGCGGCCTGCATGTTCTTCAGATGCGCCAGCGTCAGCGGCGCCTCGCGCGCCAGCAGCACCAGCGGCCGGCGTTCCTTCAGCTGCACGCCGGCGGCGCGGGTCAGCAGGCTGTCGTCGAGGCCATGGGCGATGGCGGCCAGGCTGCGCATCGAGCAGGGCGCGACGATCATCCCGGCGACGGGGCAGGAGCCCGAGGCGATGGCCGCACCCAGGTCGCCCTGCGGATGCACCCGCGCCGCCATGGCGCAAAGCCCGGCCAGCGCCTGCGGCCCGACCTCCTCGGCCAGCGTCCGCTCGGCCATGGCCGAGACCACCAGGTCGATCTCGGCCCCCAGCCGCGCCAGAGTCCCGGCGCAGGCGAGCGCCAGCGCCGCACCCGAAGCGCCGGAGACGCCCAGCACCACCCGGCTCATGCCACCACCCCCGCCAGGATCGCCGCCGCCCGCGCCTCATGCGCGGGGTCGAGGCGCATCTCGCGGCCCCAGTCGCGGGTGGTCTCGGCGCCGATCTTGGTGGTGGCGTCGAGGCCGATCTTGCCGGCCAGCCCCTCGACGGGCGAGGCGAAGTCCAGGTAATCCATCGGCGTGCGGTCGATCAGCATGACGTCGCGCGCCGGGTCCATGCGCGTGGACAAGGCCCAAAGCACGTCGTCCCAGTCGCGGATGTCGATTTCGCCGTCCACCGCCACGATCATCTTGGTATAGCAGAACTGCGGCAGCATCCCCCAAAGCGCCATCATCACCCGCCGGGCCTGACCGGGATAGCTTTTGTCGATGCGCACCACCGCCATGCGATAGGAGCAGGCGGCGGGCGGCAGGAACAGGTCGCGGATCTCGGGGATCTGGGCACGGATCACCGGCAGGGCCAGGTCGTTGAACACCGCGCCGATGACCGAGGGCTCGTCGGGCGGCCGGCCGGTCACCGTGGTCAGGTAAAGCGGGTCGCGGCGGCAGGTGACGGCGCTGACGCGCATGACCGGGAAGGGCTCGACGGCGTTGTAATAGCCGGTATGGTCGCCGAAGGGCCCCTCGGGCGCGGTCTCGCCGGGATGCACCCAGCCTTCGACGACGATCTCGGCGCGGGCGGGCACCATCAGCGGCACGGTGCGGGCGGCGGCGAGTTCCGTGCGCGCGCCGCGCAGCACGCCGGAAAAGCCCAGTTCCGAGACGGTCTCGGGCAGGGGCAGGGCGGCGGCCAGCAGCAGCGCCGGATCGGCGCCAAGCGCGACGGCGACCGGCATCGGCTCGCCCGCGCGCAGCCAGGAGCGGTGATGCGCCGCCCCGCCGCGATGCGCCAGCCAGCGCAGGATCAGCCGGTCCGGCCCCAGCACCTGGGTGCGATAGACGCCCAGGTTGTAGCGGCCATGGTCCGCGGCCTCGGATCCGTGCGGCCGGGTCATGACCACCGGCCAGGTGATCAGCGGCCCGCCATCCTCGGGCCAGGGGGTCTGCACCGGCAGGCGGTCGAGGCCGGGCAGCATCTCCTCCTGCGAGGCGGGGTGGCGCGTCAGCCGCGGCCGGGCGGCCAGCGCCGCGCGCAGCGCCGGCCAGCGCGACAGCGCGTCGCGCATCCCCTCGGGCGGGG
>NZ_JAEHFP010000080.1 GCF_016446475.1 Paracoccus binzhouensis
GCCGCCGCCGAGGCCGCCGCCGTGCGCGCCGAGACCAAGGGCGTCAGCGCCGCCGGCCCGCGCAAGACCGACCGCGACCGCGAGACCCGCGGCCCGGCCGACGATCGCGACAGCCGCAACAAGGGCCGCGACGACAGCCGCCGCACCGGCAAGCTGTCGCTGAGCCAGGCGCTGGACGGCGAGGGCGGGCGGCAGCGTTCGCTGGCCGCAATGAAGCGCAAGCAGGAAAAGGCCCGGCAGAAGGCCATGGGTGGCAGCCAGCGCGCCGAAAAGCAGGTGCGCGACGTGCAGTTGCCGGAAACCATCCTGGTGTCCGAGCTGGCGAACCGCATGGCCGAGCGCACCCCCGATGTCATCAAGTCGCTGATGCGCATGGGCATGATGGTCACCGCCAACCAGGCGGTCGATGCCGACACCGCCGAGCTGGTGATCGACGAATTCGGCCATCGCGCCGTCCGGGTCTCGGATGCCGACGTGGAGCAGGTTATCGACCAGGTCGAGGATAAGCCCGAGGATCTGAAGCCGCGCGCCCCGATCATCACCATCATGGGCCATGTCGACCACGGCAAGACCTCGCTTCTGGATGCGATCCGTCACGCCAACGTGGTCTCGGGCGAGGCCGGCGGCATCACCCAGCACATCGGCGCCTATCAGGTGAAGGCCTCGAACGGCGCCACGCTGACCTTCCTCGACACGCCCGGCCATGCGGCCTTCACCTCGATGCGCGCCCGCGGCGCGCAGGTGACGGATATCGTCGTGCTGGTGGTCGCCGCGGATGACGCGGTGATGCCGCAGACAGTCGAGGCGATCAACCACGCCAAGGCGGCGAAAGTGCCGATGATCGTGGCGATCAACAAGATCGACAAGCCGACCGCCGACCCGCAGAAGGTCCGCACGGCCCTGCTGCAGCACGAGGTAGTCGTCGAGGCCATGTCGGGTGACGTGCAGGACGTCGAGGTGTCGGCCAAAACCGGCCAGGGCCTGGACCAGCTCTTGGAAGCCATCGCGCTGCAGGCCGAGATCCTGGAGCTGAAGGCCAACCCCGACCGCCCGGCGCAAGGCGCGGTGATCGAGGCGCAGCTGGACGTGGGCCGCGGCCCGGTCGCCACCGTTCTGGTGCAGAACGGTACGCTGAAGCGCGGCGACATCTTCGTCGTCGGCGAGCAGTGGGGCAAGGTCCGGGCGCTGATCAACGACAAGGGCGAGCGCGTCGACGAGGCCGGCCCCTCGGTCCCGGTCGAGGTGCTGGGCCTGAACGGCACCCCGGAAGCCGGCGACGTGCTGAACGTGGTCTCGACCGAGGCGCAGGCGCGCGAGATCGCCGATTACCGGATCCAGGCCGCCAAGGACAAGCGCGCCGCCGCCGGTGCCGCGATCACGCTGGACCAGATGCTGGCCAAGGCCAAGGCCGACGAGAATGTCGTGGAACTGCCGGTGGTGGTGAAGGCCGACGTGCAGGGCTCGGCCGAGGCCATCGTCCAGGCGCTGGAAAAGATCGGCAACGACGAGGTGCGCGTCCGCGTGCTGCATTACGGCGTCGGCGCCATCACCGAATCGGATGTCGGCCTGGCCGAGGCCAGCCAGGCGCCGGTCATCGGCTTCAACGTCCGGGCGAATGCGCCGGCGCGGAACGCCGCCAACCAGAAGGGCGTCGAGATCCGCTATTACTCGATCATCTACGACCTGGTGGATGACATCAAGGCGGCGGCCTCGGGCCTGCTTTCCGCCGAGGTGCGCGAGAACTTCATCGGCTATGCCGAGATCAAGGAAGTCTTCCGCGTCTCGGGCGTCGGCAATGTCGCCGGCTGCCTGGTGACCGAAGGCGTGGCGCGGCGCTCCGCCGGCGTGCGCCTGCTGCGCGACAACGTGGTGATCCACGAGGGCACGCTGAAGACGCTCAAGCGCTTCAAGGACGAGGTCAAGGAAGTGCAGTCCGGCCAGGAATGCGGCATGGCCTTCGAGAACTACGACGACATCCGCAAGGGCGACGTCATCGAGATCTTCGAGCGCGAGGAAGTGCAGCGCCAGCTGTGATCCCGCATCCGAACGGCATGAGAGGGCGGGCCTGCGGGTCCGCCCTTTCGCGTTCGGGGTATCGCAAATGAAGACGGGGCCCCTAGCGAAAGGGCCCCGTCATGATTCTGGGCACATACTGTATCTCGATCAGGTCAGAAGGACCGGCTTGCCCTCGTAGGTCTTGCTTCCCACGCGGACCACGATGTTGCCGTTCGCCTGCTGACGCTCGAACACGCCTTGGACAGAAATACAGCTGCCGATCGTAATCGTGCGAATCATGTCCTGAACACTCCTCCTCTACAGAGTTTCAGAATTGCCGCAAAAATGTTAAATGTTAACTAATATTGTCCAAGGATGCGGCCAAGGGCGGATGAAAACCGCAAAAGGGTGATGCAGAAGCCTCAGATCCAGTCGCGCAGGATCGGGATCAGCGGCACATCCGCCGGTGGCATGGGGTAACGTGACAGTTCCGTGCCACGCGCCCAGGCCAGGTTCTGGCCCTCGCGCGGGATCGGCACGCCCTGCCAGCGCCGACAGGCGAAAAGCGGCATCAGCAGGTGGAAATCGTCATAGGCATGGCTGGCGAAGGTCAGCGGCGCCAGGCAGGAATGCCAGGTGTCGATGCCCAGCTCCTCGTGCAGCTCGCGGATCAGCGCCGTCTCGGGGCTCTCGCCCGGCTCGACCTTGCCACCGGGAAACTCCCACAGGCCCGCGAGGGACTTTCCCTCGGGGCGCTGCGCCAGAAGCACGCGGCCGTCGGCGTCGATCAGCGCCACGGCCGCGACAAGCACGATCTTCATGAGCGGTAATCGGCGTTGATGTCGATATAGCCATGCGTCAGATCGCAGGTCCAGACCGTGCGCCTGCCCTTGCCCAGGCCCAGATCGACGCCGATGACCAGCTGGTCGCGCTTCATGTAGGCGCTGGCGGCGGCCTCGTCATAGGCCGGGGCGCGCCAGCCGTTCTCGGCCAGCACCATGTCGCCGAAGCGGATGGTCAGCCGGTCGCGGTCGGCCTCGGCCCCGGACTTGCCGACGGCCATGACCACGCGCCCCCAGTTCGCGTCCTCGCCGGCGATGGCGGTCTTGACCAGCGGCGAATTGGCGATGGCCATCGCGACGCGATGCGCGTCGGCATCGCTGGCCGCGCCCGTCACCTGCACCTCGACGAATTTCGTCGCGCCCTCGCCGTCCTTGACCACCTGCTGCGCCAGATCCAGCATCACCTGCGTCAGCGCCTTGCCAAAGGCCCGCGCCGAGGCCGAGCGCAGGTCGGTGATCGGCGCCGCCTTGGACTTGCCGGTCGCCGCCAGGATCAGCGCATCCGAGGTCGAGGTATCGCTGTCCACGGTGATGGCGTTGAAGGTCTGGTCCATGCGCGCCGACAGCATCTTCTGCAGCACGGCCGGGGCGATCTGCGCATCGGTGAAGACATAGACCAGCATAGTCGCCATGTCGGGCGCGATCATGCCCGAGCCCTTGGCGATGCCGGCGATGTTGATGGTGCCGCCGTCGCCCTGGAAGCTGGCGGCCGCGCCTTTCGGAAAGGTGTCGGTGGTCATGATGGCCCGCGCCGCGCCGGCGGCGCCCGCCGCGTCCAGGTTGGCGGCCAGATCGCCGATCACCGCGGTGATGCGCTCGGCCGGCAGCGGCTCGCCGATCACCCCGGTCGAGGACGAGAATACCCGCTCGCGCGGCACGCCCAGCGCCTTGGCGACGCCGCCGGTGACGGCATCCACCGCCTCCTGCCCGTTCCTGCCGGTGAAGGCATTGGCATTGCCCGAGTTCACGATGATCGCCGCGCCCTTGGTGGTATCCTGCTTCAGCGCCAGCTTGGCCTGGCAGTCCAGCACGCTGGCCGCGCGGGTCGAGGACTTGGTGAAGGCGCCGGCGATGGCGGTACCCGGCGCCAGCCGCACCAGCATCACGTCGGTGCGGCCCTTGTATTTCACCCCAGCCGCGCCCGAGGCGAACTCGGCGCCCTCGATCACCGGCAGGTCGGGAAAGCGCGCCGGCGCCAGCGGCGAGACCGGGTTCTTGGGCTTCACCACGGCCTCGACCGCCGCTCCGGCCACCGATTCGACCCGGGCCTCGAGGCTGGCGGCGGTTTCCTTGAAGGCCGCCTTCAGCTTCTTCAGCTTCTTCTTCAGCACGTTCAGCTTTTCCGCGTCGGAAAGCCGTGCCTTCTTGTCCTCGGCCTTGGCCATCTGTGTCACTCTCCCAGGATCTCGGTCTTGTTCAGCAGGTCGGGGGCCAGCCCCTCGGTCTTCTCGACCTTCGACTCGGCGACGCGCTTCTCGATGGCGGCCTGCACCTTGTCGCGACGCACCTGCACGGCCAGTTGCTCCTTGACCTCGTCGAAGCTGGGCGGCGTGACCTCGCGCTGGTCGATCAGCTTGATGACATGCCAGCCGAACTGCGTCTCGACCGGCGCGGAAACCTCGCCCTTTTTCAGCGCCTTCACCGCCTCGGCAAAGGGCGCGACCATCTGCTCGGGCTGGAACCAGCCCAGGTCGCCCTTGTTCGGCCCGGAATTGTCGGTCGATTTTTCCTCGGCCAGCTTGCCGAAATCGCCGCCCTCCGCGATCTGCTTGGCGATGGCCTCGGCTTCCTCCTTGGTCTTCACCAGGATATGCGCGGCGTTGTATTCAACCTTCGGCTCGGTCTGGCCGCCGAAGGCCTGGTCATAGGCGGCTTTCAGCTCGGCCTCGCTGGGCTCGGCCGCCGCGACCTTTTCCAGCACCGAGCCGGCCAGATAGGCGCGCTTCTCGATCTCCAGCGCGGCGGTGTCGCGCTTGCTCAGCGGCTGGGCGCCTTGCGCCACGGCGGTCTGGCGGATCAGCTGGTCCAGCATCAGGTCCCACAGCGCCGAATCCGGCAGGCCCTGCGTCGCCTGCGCATCCAGCCCCTGGCGCATGGCGATCATCTGGCCCAGGGTGATCGTCTCGTCATTGACCTTGGCGACCACGGTATCGGCGTCCTGCGCCAGGGCCGGAAGCGCCGCCAGCGTGGCGGTGGCAAGGGCGGTCGCGGCAAGGAGCGGTTTCAGCATGGGGTTCCCTTTCATGGGACGGCGCCCGCCACGCGCAGGTGAACGGGCGCAAACATTGACACTCAGGCGGCTGGCGCATACATCCGGCCCAACCGAAAATGCGCGCCCGTCGCCGTTTTTCCGGCCCAAGTGATAGGGCAAGGCGAATGGTGCCGGCAAGTGGGCGGAACGTCCCGCGCACCCCCAGATACGCGATTTTGAAGGCTCACATGCTCGGCATCGGAAACTTGGCGAAACTGGTCTTTGGCACGCCCAACGACCGCAAGGTGAAATCGGTCCGCCCGCTGGTGGCCCAGATCAACGCGCAGGAGGAGAAATTCCGCGCCCTGTCCGACGCCGACCTGATCGGCAAGACCCGCGAATTGCAGGGCCGGGCGCAATCGGGCGAGGATCTGGACAAGCTTCTGCCCGAAGCCTTCGCCAATTGCCGCGAGGCGGCGCGCCGCGCGCTTGGCCTGCGCGCCTTCGATACCCAGCTGATGGGCGGCATCTTCCTGCACCAGGGCAATATCGCCGAGATGAAGACCGGCGAAGGCAAGACCCTGGTCGCCACCTTCCCGGCCTATCTGAACGCGCTGGCCGGCAAGGGCGTGCATGTCGTCACCGTCAACGACTACCTGGCCAAGCGTGACGCGCATTGGATGGGCAAGGTCTTCGCCCAGCTCGGCATGACCACCGGCGTGGTCTATCCCTTCCAGGACGATGCCGAGAAGCGCGCCGCCTACCAGGCCGACGTGACCTATGCCACCAACAACGAGCTGGGCTTCGACTACCTGCGCGACAACATGAAGGGCTCGATCGAGCAGATGACCCAGCGCGGGCATTTCTTCGCCATCGTGGACGAGGTCGACTCGATCCTGATCGACGAGGCGCGCACGCCGCTGATCATCTCGGGCCCGTCGCAGGACCGCAGCGAGCTTTACATCACGCTCGACAAGTTCATGCCGGAACTGACGCCCGAGCATTACAAGCTGGACGAAAAGGCCCGCAACGCCACCTTTACCGAGGAAGGCAACGAATTCCTTGAAAAGCGGCTGCAGGCGGCGGGCGTGCTGCCCGAGGGCCAGACGCTCTACGATCCGGAATCCACCACCATCGTGCATCACGTCAACCAGGCGATGCGCGCCCACAAGCTGTTCATGCGCGACCAGCACTATATCGTCCGCGACGGCGAGATCGTGCTGATCGACGAATTCACCGGCCGGATGATGAAGGGCCGCCGCCTGTCCGACGGGTTGCACCAGGCCATCGAGGCGAAAGAGGGCGTGGCGATCCAGCCCGAGAACGTGACGCTGGCCTCGGTCACCTTCCAGAACTACTTCCGGCTTTACGACAAGCTGTCCGGCATGACCGGCACCGCCGCCACCGAGGCCGAGGAATTCGCCGAGATCTACAAGCTCGGCGTGGTCGAGGTGCCGACCAACCGTCCGGTGCAGCGCATCGACGAGCACGACCGCGTCTATCGCACCGCAGCCGAGAAATACGCCGCCGTGATCGAGGCGATCAAGGAAGCCCATGCCAAGGGCCAGCCGATCCTGGTCGGCACCACCAGCATCGAGAAATCCGAGATGCTGTCGCAGATGCTGACCAAGGAGGGCATCCAGCACAACGTCCTGAACGCCCGCCAGCACGAGCAGGAGGCGAAGATCGTCGCCGATGCCGGCAAGCTGGGCGCCGTGACCATCGCCACCAACATGGCCGGCCGCGGCACCGACATCCAGCTGGGCGGCAATGTCGAGATGAAGGTGATGGAGGCGCTGGCCGCCGATCCCGAGGCCCATCCCGACGAGCTGCGCGCCCGCATCGAGGCCGAGCACGCCGCCGAGAAGCAGGCGGTGCTGGATGCCGGCGGGCTTTTCGTGCTGGCGACCGAGCGCCACGAAAGCCGCCGCATCGACAACCAGCTGCGCGGCCGCTCGGGCCGGCAGGGCGATCCCGGCCGCTCGCTGTTCTTCCTGTCGCTGGAAGACGACCTGATGCGCATCTTCGGCTCGGAACGTCTGGACAAGGTGCTGTCCTCGCTGGGCATGAAGGATGGCGAGGCCATCGTCCACCCCTGGGTCAACAAGTCGCTGGAACGCGCCCAGGCCAAAGTCGAGGGCCGCAACTTCGACATCCGCAAGCAGCTGCTGAAATTCGACGACGTGATGAACGACCAGCGCAAGGCGATCTTCAGCCAGCGCCTGGAAATCATGCATACCGAGGAGGTCGAGGAGATCGCCGCCGACATGCGCGCGCAGGTGATCGACGACCTGATCGACCAGCACCTGCCGCCCCGCGCCTATGCCGAGCAATGGGATGTGCAGGGCCTGCATGACGCGGTGATCGACAAGCTGAACATGGACCTGCCGATCGCCGACTGGGCGGCCGAGGACGGCGTCGACCAAGACGCGATCCGCGAGCGCATCCAGAAGGCCACCGACGATTACATGGCGCAGAAGGCCGAGCAGTTCGGCCCCGAGAACATGCGCCAGATCGAAAAGCAGGTGCTGCTGCAGCAGATCGACGGCAAGTGGCGCGAGCATCTGGTGACGCTGGAACACCTGCGCTCGGTGGTGGGATTCCGCGGCTATGCGCAGCGCGACCCGCTGTCGGAATACAAGACCGAGGGGTTCCAGCTGTTCGAATCAATGCTGGACGGGCTGCGCTTCGACGTCACCCAGCAACTGGCCCGCATCCGGCCGCTGACCGATGCCGAGCGCGAGCAGATGCTGCGCGAATACCAGCAGCAACAGGCCGAAACCGAGGCGAAGATGCACCCCGAACACGAGGAAGCCGAGGGCGGCGAGGTCTCGGGCCGCGTCGCCGGCTTCGACGAGACCGACCCCACGACCTGGGGCAACCCGTCGCGCAACGACCCCTGCCCCTGCGGCTCGGGCAGGAAGTTCAAGCACTGCCACGGCGCGCTGGCATGAGTTGGGGGCCTTAGGGGCCCCTTTCTCATGCGCCGCGCGGATGGCACGCTTGCATGGGTATTTGAGAAACGGAAAGACGCCGGGCGATTCCTCGGATCTTTCCGTTTTCCAAATACCCATTGCGACCGCGCCGGCAGCGCCGGCCTTTCCTAGTCGGGCACCAGCATGTAGCCGGTGCCGCGCACGGTCTGCAGATAGCGCGGCTCCTTCGGGTCGGGTTCGATCTTGCGACGCAGGCGGGTGATCTGCACGTCGATGGCGCGCTCCGAGTTCTCGCCCGCCTCCTCGGCGGGGCTGCGGCCCAGGTCCTCGATCAGCGCGCCGCGGCTGACCGGCTGGCGCGGCGTGTCGGCCAGGCGCTTCAGCAGCGCCTGCTCGGTCCCGGTCAGGCGCAGCGGGCTGTCGCCCTGCCACAGCTCGCCCTTGTCGGCATCATAGCGCAGCGGGCCCAGCGACAGGAATTTCGGCCCCCTGGCCTCGGCCGCCGGGATGCGGCGCAGGATGGCAGCGATGCGCAGCAGCAATTCGCGCGGCTCGAAGGGTTTCGGCAGGTAGTCGTCGGCGCCGCTTTCCAGCCCCTCGATGCGATCCCCGATCTCGCCCTTGGCGGTCAGGAGCAGGATCGGCGTCGCCATGCGCTGCCGCAGGTCGCGGGTCAGCGAGAAACCGTCCTCGCCCGGCATCATCACGTCGAGCACGATCAGGTCGAAATCAAGCCCGTCCAGCAGGCGGCGGGCATGGGCGGCGTCGCGCGCCGTGGTGACCAGGAAATCGTTGCGCATCAGGAAACGGCGCAGCAGGCTGCGGATGCGTTCGTCGTCATCGACGACCAGGATATGGGCGGCGGGCTGCGGATCGGGGCTGTTCATGATGGATCGGGCAGGTCTTTCAGCGCACGATACTGCCGAAGCGTGTCGCGGTCCATCATCGCCTCGAGCACCTGCCGGAAACCCGCCACCGCCTGCGGCCCGGCCGCCCGATAGGCGGCGCGCATCCGGGCGCGCTGCGCCTCGGACAGCTGGCGTTCCAGCTTCGCCCCTTTTTCGGTCAGGTAGAGTTGCCGTTCGCGCCGGTCGCGGCGGCCGATGCGGCTTTCGACCAGCCCGTCCTCGATCAGCGTGCGCAAGACCCGGTTCAGCGATTGCTTGGTCACCCCCAGCACATCCAGAAGCGCCGTCACCGTCAGCCCCGGTTCGCGGTTGATGAAATGGATCGCCCGGTGATGGGCGCGGCCATAGTCCAGATCGGCCAGGATCAGGTCGGGATCGGCCGTGAAGGCGCGATAGGCGAAGAACATCGCCTCGATGCCGCGGCGAAGCTGGTCATCGGTGAGGAACAGCAGGCTTTCGCCACCCGTCGCTGCGATTCCGACCTTGTTCTGCATGGCTTCTCCGTGATCCATGGCTCTTATTTACGTCAGGCTTGTTGACTTTCCAACCATGAATGGATAGCCCAGACCCCAAGTTGCGCAACTTTCTTTGCCAGACACGCTCTGACGGCGCAACATTCCGCAAACAGAACCGGCCGGAGGGAAAAATGGCGGGCGCATATGACGATCGTGACGGCAAGATCTGGATGGATGGCAAGCTGGTGGAGTGGCGCGAGGCGAATGTCCACATCCTGACCCATGCGCTGCACTATGCCAGCTCGGTCTTCGAGGGCGAGCGTTGCTACAGCGGCAAGATCTTCAAGGGGCACGAGCATTCGCTGCGGCTGATCGAATCGGCGCGGCTTCTGGACATGACCTCGCCCTATAGCGCCGAGGAGATCGACGCCGCCAAACAGGCCGTGCTGGACGCCAACGGCTTCAAGGACGCCTATGTCCGCGCGGTGATGTGGCGCGGCTCGGGCGAGGACATGGGCGTTTCCGCCCGCCGCAACCCGGTGCGCATGGCCATCGCCGCCTGGGAATGGGGCAGCTATTACGGCGATGCGAAATGGCAGGGCGCGAAACTGGACATTGCCAAGTGGAAGCGGCCCAGCCCCGAGACCATCCCCACCGCCGCCAAGGCCGCCGGGCTTTACATGATCTGCACCATGTCCAAGCACGCCGCCGAGGAAAAGGGTTGCTCGGACGCGCTGTTCATGGACTGGGAGGGCTATGTCGCCGAGGCCACCGGCGCCAACATCTTCTTCATCAAGGATGGTGAGGTGCACACGCCGCTGGCCGACCGCTTCCTGAACGGCATCACCCGGCAGACCGTCATCCAGATGCTCAAGGACAACGGCACCGCCGTGCATGAGCGCCGCATCAAGCCCGAGGAACTGGCGGATTTCCAGGAATGCTTCCTGACCGGCACCGCGGCCGAGGTCACCCCGGTCGGGCAGATCGGCGACTGGCATTTCCAGGTCGGCGACACCACCCGCAAGATCGCCGAGGATTACGAGAAGCTGGTCCGCGCCTGATCGCGATCCGGCCCAGGACGAAATGAAAACCGGCCGGGCGGCAGCGCCCGGCCGGTTTCGCATTGGACAGGTCGAGGGTCAGACCTGATGGCCGCGCTCGATCCGGGCGAATTCGGCAGCGCGGCGATTCGCCGCTTCGCTGCGGGCGCGGGGCCGCATGCGCAGGGCGGCGATGGCCGGATGGGTGCCGGATTCGCGTTCCTGCCGGGTATAATATTGCGTGCGGCCCGCACTGGTTTCGTGACTGCGGTCTGCTAGATGTCTGGTCATTTCGGTCTTCCTCCCGCGCGGGAGTATAGCGCGGATGCGGGGGCATTTCACCCCCTGCCGGCGGGGCTGCGACTTCAGGCCGCCTTGATGCCCGGCGCCGCCGCCAGCATCGCGTGCAGCGCCACCGGGTCCTCGTTGGCGCGCAGCTTGGCGCGCAGGTCCTGGTCGCGCAGCGTGCGCGAGACCAGCGCCAGCGCCTTGAGGTGATCGACGCCGGAATTCTTCGGCGCCAGCAGCGCAAAGATCAGGTCCACCGGCTGGCGGTCCACCGCGTCGAAATCCAGCGGCTTTTCCAGCCGCAGGAACAGGCCGACCACGCGGTCGAGCCCGTGCAGCCGCGCATGCGGCAGCGCCACGCCATGGCCGACTCCGGTCGGGCCCAGGCTTTCGCGTTCCTGCAGCGCGTCCAGGGTTTGCGGCGCGTCCACGCCATAGACCGTGCGCGCCTGCTCGGCGATTTCCTGGAACAACCGTTTCTTGCTGGTGGTCTGGCTCATCGTCCGCACGGCGGCGGGGGAGAGAATGTCGCTGATCTGCATGTCGCCCGAAAATTGTCAGGTCCCGGCCGCGGGCTGCGCGGCCGGGACGTTTGGTTCAACAAGACTGCCCTTCTGCGTCAGTCTAGCCCAGATTGCGGGGGTCGATCCAGCCCACGTTGCCGTCCTCGCGGCGGTGAACGACGTTCACGCCCCCATGTTTCTCGTTGCGGAAGACCAGCAGCGGGCTGCCGGCCAGTTCCATCTGCATCACCGCCTCGCCCACGGACAGGGTCGGCACGCGGGTTTCCATCTCGGCGATGATCATGGGTTGCAGCCCGTCGGCCTGCGATTCCCATTCATCCTCATCGGCGGCCAGCACATACATGCCCGCCTGCTCGAAGGCAATCGGTTCGACCCGGTCCTTGTGATGATCCTTGAGCCGGCGCTTGTAGCGGCGCAGCTGCTTGTCCATCCGCTCCTTGCACTGCTCGAAGGCGGCATAGATCTCGGTCGAGGCACCCTTGGCCTGCACGTTCAGCCCGGTCGAGAGATGCACCACCGCATCGCAGATGAATTCATGCGCGTTGCGGGAAAAGATCACCGTGGCATCCGTGGGACGTTGAGAATACTTGTCAATCGTCTCACCCAGTTCGGTCTTGACGTGGGTCGAAAGCGCATCGCCGACATCGATCTGTTTTCCGCTGATCTGGTAGCGCATGGTGGTCCGTCCTTTCGGTTGCCCGGCGGCGGCAGGCAAGCAGCCCATGCGCCGCCGAGGTTTTCCGGCAGGGGCGTCCTTGCCCCCGCCATAACCTCATTTGGTGACAGCCATGCGCCCGTGTCAACGGCCGCGCGCAGGGATCGGCGCGGCCTCGCGCTCAGTTCATGCGGAAGCTCTCGCCCAGATAGACGCGGCGCACCTGCTCGTCGGCGACGATCTCGGCCGTGGTGCCGGATTTCAGCACATGGCCGTCGTGCAGGATATAGGCGCGATCCACGATCTCCAGCGTCTCGCGGACGTTGTGATCGGTGATCAGCACGCCGATGCCGCGGCTTTTCAGGTCGTGGACCAGGCCGCGAATCTCGCCCACCGCGATCGGATCGACGCCGGCGAATGGTTCATCCAGAAGCAGATAGGCCGGATCGGCCGCCAGGCAGCGGGCGATCTCGACCCGGCGCCGCTCGCCCCCCGACAGCGCCATGGCCGAGGCGTTGCGCAGGTGGCCGATCGAGAAATCGCCCAGCAGTTCCTCGAGCCGCTCGCGGCGCTGGTGGACATGCGGCTCGACCAGTTCCAGGACGGCCATGATGTTCTGCTCGACCGTCAGGCCGCGAAAGATCGACATCTCCTGCGGCAGGTAGCCGATGCCCATCTGCGCGCGGCGATACATCGGCAGCCGCGTCGCGTCCTGGCCGTCGATCAGCACCTGCCCCGAATCGGGCGCGACCAGTCCCGCCACGCAATAGAAGCAGGTGGTCTTGCCCGAGCCGTTCGGCCCCAGCAGCGCCACCACCTCGCCGCGGTCCAGCTGCATCGCCACGTCGCGGATCACCGGGCGGTTGCGATAGGACTTGCGCAACCCGCTGACGCGCAGCCCCTGTTCCGATTGCGTCATTGCCGGCTTCCCGGTTGCAGGACGCTGCGGACCCGGCCCGAGGCATTGGCCGTGCCGGTCGTCAGATTCACCGTGACCTTGTCGCCCGACAGCACGTTGCCGCCTTGGGTCAGCAGCACGTCGCCGGTCAGCACCACATTGCCCGATTCGACGTCGTAATCGGCGGCCTTCGCCTCGGCGGCATCCTCGCCGCTCACCAGGGTGACATTGCCTTCGGCGTGCAGCGCCCTGATCCGGCTCTGGCCGCCCTGCGCATAGGTCACGGTCACGCTGTCCGCGGAAAGCCGCATCGCCCCCTGCCCGATCAGCACATTGCCCGAGAAGGTGGCCTTGCCGGTCTTCTGATCGACGGAAAGCGTGTCGGCGGTGACCTCGACCGGCTGCTTGATGTCCTGCGCATTGCCGAACCCCGTGCCCTGTGCGCCGGCCGAAGCCGCCAGGGCAAGCGACAGGATCACGGGCAAAAGCAGTCCGGGCCGGATCATCGGGTTTCCTTTCTGGCGCATGAGAGGCCCCCGGGCGCGGCAAGAGGGGACGCAAGGGTCATGGCCGGTATATCAATCGGACTCCGCCGCTCAAATCAAGAACATGATCGCCGCTGCCCCTGCCCGTGGGTTTCAGCTCCATCCGGCCCGCCGTCAATTCGCCGAAGGGGGCAAGAACGTTCACCTCCTGCTCCGAGACCACGCTGCCCGCCGTGGTCGAGGCCAGGAATTCCGGCGCGGTCAGCACCCAGCCGTCGGCGGTGGTCAGGCGCGCGCCCTCGCCCAGCCGGATCCGGTCGCCCTGAAGCGAGGCGAGGCCGGCGCTGACATCGGCCGCGCGCCCGTCCCTGGCGCGCAGGGTCATGCGCACGGCGCGGGCGCTGCCGCCGCCCCCGGCGCCGGGCACCGCCTCGGCCCCGGTCACGCTGATCTGCGCCCCGTCCTCGGTCACGCCGGCATAGGTCGGATGCGTCACCGCCTGGCGCTCGGCCAGTTCCTGCGGGTCCACGTCGGCATAGGGGATGCTCGCGTCCGGCTCGGGCTTGCGGCCCAGCAGGAACAGCACCGACAGCAGCGCCAGCGCCGCCAGCGGCAGGATCACCCGCAGCCAGGCGACGATGCAGGACCGGGTCGGCACCGCTAGACCATCCCCGTGCGCAGGAAGTCGTGGATATGGATCAGCCCGACCGGCCGGCCCTCGGGCGTGACCACGAACAGGCTGGTGATGCGGCGCGACTGCATCTCGGCCAGCGCCGCCTCGGCCAGCTGGTCGGGGCCGATGGTGCGCGGATTGCGGGTCATCACCTCGGCCGCGTTGTGGTCCAGCAGGCCCTGCATGTGCCGCCGCAGGTCGCCGTCGGTGATGATGCCGGTCAGCGTGCCCTCGGCATTGGTCACGCCGGTGACGCCGAAGCTTTTCTGGCTGATGGTCAGCAGCGCATCGGCCATGGGCGCGGTCTCGGCGACCAGGGGGATGTCCTGGTGCATCAGGTCGGCCACCCGCGACAGCCGGGCGCCCAGCTTGCCGCCGGGGTGGAAGGTGCGGAAATGCTCGGGGGTGAACTGGCGATGCTCCATCAGCGCCACGGCCAGCGCGTCGCCCAGCGCCATGGTCATGGTGGTCGAGGTGGTGGGCACGATGCCGGTGCCGCAGGCCTCGGGCGCGGCGGGCAGCACCAGCGCCACGTCGGCCTGGCGCAGCAGCGTCGAACCGGGCCGGCTGGCGACGCCGATCAGCGGGATCTGGAACCGGCGGGTATGGGCGATCAGGTCGGCGAGCTCGGGCGTCTCGCCCGAGTTCGACAGCACCAGCGCCACGTCGCCCTGGGTGACCATGCCCAGGTCGCCATGGCTGGCCTCGGCCGGATGGACGAATTGCGCCGGCGTGCCGGTCGAGGCCAGGGTGGCGGCGATCTTGCGCCCGACATGGCCGGACTTGCCCATGCCCGACACGACGACCCGGCCATTCGCGGCCAGGATCGCCGCGACGGCCCGATCGAAGCTGTCGCCAAGCCCCTCGGCCAGCATGGCCAGCCCCTGGGCCTCGGTGCGGATCACCCGCAGGGCGGTGTCGAGATATGCGCTCATGGCCCGCTACCTAGTGGTGGAAGATGTCGTTTTCATCCCCCCAGCCGCGCAGGTCCAGATGGGCGCGGGCGGGAAGGAAGTCGAAACAGGCCTGCGCCAGGCCCAGCCGCCCCTCGCGCTCGAGCCGCTTTTCCAGCTCGGCCTTGAGCGCGTGCAGGTAGAGCACGTCCGAGGCGGCATATTCCAGCTGCGCGTCGGAAAGCTCGGCCGCACCCCAGTCGCTGGTCTGCTGCTGCTTCGAGATGTCGACACCGACCAGCTCGCTCAGCAGGTATTTCAGCCCGTGCCGGTCGGTGAAGGTGCGCACCATCTTGCTGGCGATCTTGGTGCACCAGACGGGCTTGGTCACCACGCCGAAGGCGGCCTCCAGCGCGGCGATGTCGAAGCGGCCGAAATGGAACAGCTTCAGCACCTTGGGATCGGTCAGCATCCGGGTCAGGTTCGGGGCCTGGTTCTGGCCGCGGGCGATCTGCACCAGATGCGCATTGCCATCGCCCGAACTCATCTGCACCAGGCACAGCCGGTCGCGGCGCGGGTCCAGGCCCATGGTCTCGGTGTCGATGGCCACCACCGGGCCGAGGTCCAGATCGTCCGGCAGGTCGTGCTGATAGAGGTTGATGCTCATCTTGCTGTCTCGGGCTGGGGCTTTGCCGGTCTGTAACCCCTTTGCCCCCGGCAGCGCCAGCCCCGACATCCGGGCTTGGCAAAGGCCGGCCTTGCCGGCGGCACGGCGCAAAGGGGGGTGACGCAGATCGGCAACAATCCCGACCGTTTCCATCGGCCTGCGTCAAAAGATTCCGAGTAAATTACTTGTGTATGGGGGTCCGGCGCCTATAACACGCGCCAGTTCCTAAACGAATCAAGGAAAAGACATGCAATTGCGCCGAATCCTCCCTCTGGCGGGGGTGTCCACGCTTGCCTTGGCGACGGCCCTCTATGCCCAGGAAACCGCCCAGCCCGCGCCGGGCGAGACCGTGGTGCTGAACCCGATCACCCTAGTCGCCGACGGCCAGGAGAACGTCGAGGCCACCGGCGGCGTCTCGGTCACCGCCGAGGATCTCGAGGCGCTGCAGCCCGCCGATGTCTCGGAACTGTTCGCGCGCGATTCCGCCATCTCGGTCTCGGGCGGCGCCGGTCCGGCCAAGCGCATCCACGTCTTCGGCCTGGAACAGTCGAACCTGGCGGTGACCGTGGACGGCGTACCGCAGGGTCCGACCAGCTGGCACCATACCGGCTCGAACGTGATCGACCCGGCCTTCCTGAAATCGGTCGAGGTCGAGGCCGGCGCCGCAGCAGCCGATGCCGGTTTCGGCGCCGCCGCTGGCGCGGTGCGCTATGAGACCGTGGGCGCCAAGGATCTGCTGACCGAAGGCAAGACCCAGGGCGGCCGCGTCGGCCTGTCCTATGGTTCGAACGGCCGCGGCCTTTCCGCTTCGCTGGCCGGCTATGGCGTCTACGAGGGCTTCGACTGGTTCGCCATGATCCACGGCACCAGTGGCAAGAATTACGAGAACGGCGACGGCTATGAGATTGCCGGAACCGAGCCGGGCCTTCGCGGCGCGCTGATGAAACTGGGTTACGAATTCGACACCCACCGCATCGAACTCTCCTATGACCGGACCGAGGACGATGGCGACCGCACCATCAAGATGAACATGGACCTGAACGCGGACACGCTGGTCTACCCGCTGAAGGTCACCCGCAATACGCTGACGCTGAAATACAGCTCGACCGCGCCGACTGACGCCTGGGATCCGGAGGCGACGCTGTTCATCAGCAACAACAAGTATGAGCGTCCAAACTACGTGCCGAACGACGGCGATCCTGAGACCGGCGACGTGAACGGCGACATGAATCTGGAGAACCAGACTGTCGGCGGCAAGCTGCAGAACACCTATACGCTGGGCCAGGGCAGGATCACGGCGGGCGTGGACTGGGCCTATGACGATTACGAGGTCGACAACTACGGCGACACCGACCGGCGTTACTGGACCATGGACACGATGCAGATCGGCGCCTTCGTGCAGGGCCGGTTCGAGTTCGACAACGGCATCGACCTGTCCACCGGCCTGCGCCTGGACCATCACCGTTTCACCGATTTCAACGGCGGCCGCCATTCTGACACCGGCGCCAGCGTGAACGGCACCGTCTCCTACGAATTTGCTGATGGCTACGAGGTCTTTGCCGGTGCATCGCACACTTGGCTGGGCCACCGCTTCGGCGAATACGCGCTGCTGCACGCCCGCACTTCCGACCTGTATGTCGCCGAGGACTATGAGACCTCCAGCGCCCGCAACGTCAAGCTGGGCCTGAATGTCGATCAGGACAACTGGACCGGCAACCTGACCTTCTTCGACACCCGACTGAAGGACATGGGAGAACTGGTGTTCCCCGATACCGGCGCGCCCTATCTGGGCAATGCCGAGGAATACCGCAGCAAGGGCTTCACCCTGCAAGCTGCCTATAGCTGGGGCAGCGGTCGCGTCGGCGGCAGCTTCACCAAGGCCGACGTGACCCAGGATGGCAAGGACATCCTACCGGCCGGCGGCGCCGCCGTTCCCGTGGGCGAGATTGCTGCGCTCTATGTCGACCAGGAGATCGCGCAATACAACCTGAAGGTCGGTGCGACAGTGGAATGGGCCAACAAACTGGATGCCGCCCATCTGCTGAACCCGAACGGCACCAACGCCGGGTTCTATGACCAGAGTTCCTATACCGTCGTGAACCTCTACGGCGAATGGCGTCCGCAGAACTACAAGAATCTGGTGGTCCACCTGGGCATCGATAACGTCTTTGACGAAACCTATTATGAGCGGTCGAGCTATGTGCAGCGCGACGTCTATCGCGGCGACACACTGGCCCGCGACATCGATCCGCTCTATGCCCCGGGCCGCACGGTCACGCTGGGCCTGAAGATGGACTTCTGATCCGTCCCGGACATGAATGGAAAGGCCCCGCATCCGCGGGGCCTTTTTCATGGCGATCGGCCGGCGCCACCCGGACCGGCAGACCGCGAATCAGCGAATTGCTGACCATCGAACTGCGTTCCGCCTCGGCGATCAGCCCGGCCGGGTCAGAGCCATCCGCCATCACGCAGCCGACCCGCATCCGCGCCGCCAGCGCCAGAACCGGATCGCCGTCCAAGTCCAGGTCTACCGTCACCCAGAGCGAGGCGATCGCGGCCTGGCGGCGATGGGCGATATAGCGCAGGTCGTTGCAAAAGCAGGCGCCCAGGGCCAAGGCCAGCATCTGCGCGCCATTGAAGCCCATGCCGGCACCGCCCGCCCTGCCCTCGGGCCGGTCGGCCAGGATGGAATGAGCACCCGACCAGCCAAGCGCGGCCTCGGTGCCTGGGATGCTGCTGAACCGGGCGCTGACCGTCTGCATCATGCCCCTCCCCTATCTTTTATTTTACCATGGCCTGGGCCGAGCTGTCTGCTCTTGTGCCGCATCATGTCCAAACCGGCATGAATGATATTTGAAGCATCTTTATGCCTATGCTACACATCCATTATCAAGGATTGGGAATCACTGCATGATGACCTCGGCCCAGATGCGGGCGGCGCGTGCCCTGCTTGGCATCGACCAGAAGCGGCTGGCCGAGCTCTCGGGCCTGTCGGTCCCCACGATCCAGCGCATGGAAGCCAGCGACGGCAATGTGCGCGGCGTGGTCGAAAGCCTGACCCGGGTGGTCGAGGCGCTGGAGGCCGCCGGGATCGAGCTGATCGGCGAGGGCGCCGCCAGCCCCTCGGGCGGGCGTGGCGTGCGGCTGAAATCCGGTCCGCAGACGTAATCGCGACGGCGACCGCCGACGACAGCCGACGATCCCGCCGCCTCCTTGACTAAGGTGCGGCTCCCAATGAACCAACAGGCAATCGCGGCGCCCGGATTCGCGCCGCTGTTCACCCCGAAACTGGTCACCGTCCTGCGCGAGGGCTATGGTGCGGCCCAGCTGCGCGCCGATGCCCTGGCCGGGCTGACCGTCGCCATCGTGGCGCTGCCGCTCAGCATGGCCATCGCCATCGCCTCCGGCGCCACCCCGGCGCAGGGGCTTTACACGGCCATCGTCGGCGGCTTCCTGGTCTCGGCTCTGGGCGGCTCGCGCTTCCAGATCGGCGGGCCGGCGGGGGCCTTCATCGTGCTGGTCGCCGGGATCGTCGCGCAGCACGGCATGTCGGGGCTGATCCTGGCCACCTTCCTGTCGGGCATGATGCTGGTCGCCATCGGGATGCTGCGGCTGGGCACCTTCATCAAGTTCATCCCCTTTCCGGTGACGGTCGGCTTCACCGCCGGCATCGCCGTGATCATCTTCACCAGCCAGCTGAAGGAGATCTTCGGCCTGTCCCTGGTGCATGAGCCGGGCGCGCTGGTCGAGAAGATCCCCGCTCTCTGGCAGGCCCGCGCCAGCCTGTCGCCGGCGGCGTTCGGGATCGCGCTGGGAACGATCGCGGTGATCCTGGGACTGAAGCGCGCCCGGCCGCATTGGCCCGGCATGCTGATCGCCGTGGCGCTGGCGGCGGGCTTCACCGTGGCGACGGGGGTGGATGTCGCGACGATCGGCAGCCGCTTCGGCGGCATCCCCTCGACCCTGCCCGCCCCGGCGCTGCCCGACCTGTCGCCGGACAGGGTGCTGGCGCTCTTGCCCGCCGCCCTGTCGCTGACATTGCTCGGCGCCATCGAATCGCTTCTGTCGGCGGTGGTGGCGGATGGCATGACCGGCCGCCGCCACCGCTCGAATTGCGAGCTGGTGGCGCAGGGCGTCGCCAATATGGGCTCGGCGCTGTTCGGCGGCATCTGCGTCACCGGCACCATCGCGCGAACCGCGACCAATGTGCGCGCGGGGGCGCATGGGCCGGTGGCGGGAATGCTGCATGCACTGTTCCTGCTTGGCTTCATGCTGCTGGCGGCGCCCTTGGCCTCCTATATCCCGCTGGCGGCGCTGGCGGGCGTGCTGGCGGTGGTGGCCTGGAACATGATCGAGAAACCCGCCATCGCCATCCTGCTGCGCTCGGGCTGGGGCGAGGCGGCGGTGCTGCTGGTCACCTTCGGGCTGACCATCTTCCGCGACCTGACCGAAGCCATCGTCACCGGCCTGGCGCTCGGCTCGGTGCTGTTCATCCAGCGCATGAGCCAGGCCGTAGGGGTCGAGGCGCTGGTCGGCGCCGACCGGCCCGACAGCGCTCAGCCGCGCCCGGACCAGCCGCAGCCGCGCGACGTGGTGGTCTATCGTATCTCGGGGGCGCTGTTCTTTGGCGCCACGGCCTCGATCGGCTCGGTCCTGGACCGCATCCAGGACGGGTTCCGGGTGCTGGTGGTGGATTTCAGCGCCGTGCCTTTCCTGGATTCCACCGGCGCCAACATGATCGAGGGGCTGGCGCACAAGGCGCAGCGCCGCGGCATCGCGCTGTGGCTGACCGGCACCAGCCGCGACATCCGCCGGGTCCTGCTGACGCATGGGCTGCGCCGACCGCTGGCGCGTTACGCGCCCACGGTCGAGGAGGCGCTGCGCCGGCGTCACGGGTCATAGCGCTTCAGCGCGGGCGGTGCCTGGCCGGGAGGTCTTGCCTCCGGCGGGGGTATTTTTCC
>NZ_JAEHFP010000081.1 GCF_016446475.1 Paracoccus binzhouensis
CTCGGCATCCCGGTCACGGAAGCTGTAGGATAAGTCTGTCCGGGGAGGGGGTAACCGCGCCCATCACCTGAGTTATGCAACAGAGCCCGTCCGGGGTGTGGAATGAGCAGAAAAGCACGTCTTCTGGAAGTGGCCCGCCGAAAGCCATGATCTATCTCGCTCTTGGTGCCCGTCAGGCAAGGACAAAAGGGTCGCAGCCGACCGTCACACAGTCGGCCGTCTTGCTAAACCATTTCGTTCAGATAGCGCAACCAGTGGTGGCGAATATGGGCAGGATCGGGCGGGTTGGGCAGCAGGCAGCCTATATAATCGGCACGTTTTGGGGTCGGGAGAATATCCTCGCCCGCCGAGGATTTTCAGCAGTTGCAGGGGTTTGTGCATTCGCCGCGGCGCAGCAAAAGCTTCTTTCGCATAGGCGGAAACTTGCCAGAAGAACAGCCCGGCGCCGGCGGTTTCAATGCTCGGCATACAGCTGGTAGAGCGGCGACGGCCGCCCCTTGCCGTCGAAGAAGGCCGAGGTGGACAGGCTGCGGCCATCGCCGAAGGTGCCGCCCGAGAACCAGCAATAGCCCCGGATCCAGGGCGTGCGGTCCATATAGTCGAGGATCTCGGACATGAAGCCGAGGCTTTCCTCGACCCCGTAACGGTTGCGCTTGCGACCCTGGGCCGAGCGCCAGTCGGCCACGCCGATCTCGGTCACCCAGATCGGCCGGCCGTAAAGCCGCCAGGTGTCCTCCAGCCGCTCAATCACCTGCTCCAGGTTCGGCGCCGAATAGGAATGGAAGCCGATGGAATCGATCCTCAGCCCGCGCCGCTCGGCCTGCAGCATGAAGTTGGTCATCCAGCGGCCGCGCGAATTCACGCAGGAGGGCGAGACGATCTCGTCCGCCCGATCCTGGAATTTCGGCCAGGCCTCCAGCGCCTCGGGCACCGACAGGTTGGCCTGGTTGCGGCCGTCCGGCTCGTTGAAGCCGAACAGGATCGGTGCCCGGCGCGGCAGCAGTCGCAGCCGCTGCGGTGTCCGCCTGGGATCCCAGCCCCAGACCATCGGCGCGAAGGGAATGTCGATGTCGGGATGCGGCGAGAGGCTCCAGTTGTAATACCAGCTGCAACCCAGGTCGGGGCGAAAGGCATGGGCGGGGCCGCAGAAGCCCTTCTTGCCGGTGGGGCGGAAGGCGGCCGAGGCCGGTGCCGCGGCCAGGCTCAGCGCCGCGGCGGCGCCGATCTTCAGCAGGGAACGACGGGAAAGGGAAAATCTTTGCTGCACTGTCCTGAACCGCTGACCTGTGGCGTCATCGGCTCCATGACTTCGGCAATGGCGCCCGGGCGGTCAACCGCGGATTGAGGAAAGGGCGGTTCCTTCGCCGAACCGGCGGATATTCTCTCAAGTCTGCGCACGAAACGGCCGGCTCTCGCCGGTGAAACGGCCCGCCGTTTCCAGCGGGCCACGAGGGCTGTCATTCCATCTCGACCATGAGGTCTTTTGCGTCGATCTGCTCTCCCGGTCTGACGTGCAGCGCCTTGATCACGCCGGCTCGGTCGGCATGGATGGCGGTTTCCATCTTCATGGCCTCGATGGTCAGCAGCAGGTCGCCGGGATTGACCTTCTGCCCCTGCGTCACCGCGACCGAGGCGACGACGCCGGGCATGGGGGCGCCGAGATGGCCCTCGTTGCCCGGGTCGGCCTTGGGACGGGCGGCGGTCTGCGACTTGACCAGGCGGTTCGGCACCCGGATCACCCGCGGCTGGCCGTTCAGCTCGAAGAACACCTTCACCTCGCCCTTCTCGTCGGTCTCGCCCACGGTCTGCAGGCGGATCTCCAGCGTCTTGCCGGGGTCGATCTCGGCCTCGATCTCCTCGCCCGGCTCCATGCCGTAGAAGAAGGTCCGCGTCGGCAGCGTCCGCACCGGGCCGTATTGCCGGTGCCGGCCCATGTAGTCCAAAAACACCTTGGGATACATCAGGTAGCCGTTCAGGTCCTCGTCATCGACCGCCTTGCCTTCCAGCTGCCGGATCAGCTCGGCGCGGGTGGCCTCGAGGTCCACCGGCGGCATCGCCGCGCCGGGGCGGGCGGTCAGCGGCGCCTCGCCCTTCAAGACCTTCTTCTGCAACGCCGCCGGCCAGCCCCCGGGCGGCTGGCCCAGGTTGCCCTTCATCATGTCGACGACGCTGTCGGGGAAGGAGACCTCGACCGCCGGGTCCTCGACCTGCGCCCGGGTCAGGCCCTGCGCCACCATCATCAGCGCCATGTCGCCCACCACCTTGGAACTGGGCGTGACCTTGACGATGTCGCCGAACATGCGGTTCACCTCGGCATAGGCCTGGGCGACCTCGTGCCAGCGGTCCTCAAGGCCGAGCGAGCGCGCCTGAGCCTTGAGATTGGTGAACTGGCCGCCGGGCATCTCGTGCAGCCAGACCTCAGAGGCCGGGGCCTGCAACCCGCTCTCGAAGGCGGCATAGTGCTCGCGCACCGCCTCCCAGTAGTTCGAGATACGGCGGATGGCGTCGATATCCAGGCCGGTGTCGCGATCGGTGTGGCGCAGCGCCTCGACGATGGAACCCAGGCAGGGCTGCGAGGTATTGCCGGAAAAGGCGTCCATGGCGCAGTCCACCGCATCCACCCCGGCCTCGGCCGCGGCCAGGATCGAGGCGCCGGCGATGCCGCCGGTGTCATGGGTGTGGAAATGCACCGGCAGGCCGATCTCTTCCTTCAGCGCGCGGACCAGGACCCGCGCCGAGGCGGGCTTCAACAGCCCCGCCATGTCCTTCAGCCCCAGCACATGCGCGCCGGCATCGCGGAGCTCGCGCGCCATCTTCAGGTAATATTGCAGGTCGTATTTCGCGCGCGCGGGATCGAGCAGGTCGCCGGTATAGCAGATCGTGCCCTCGCAGATCTTGCCGCTCTCGATCACCGCATCCATGGCGACGCGCATGTTCTCGACCCAGTTCAGGCTGTCGAAGACCCGGAACACGTCCACCCCGGTCTTCGCCGCCTGGCGGACGAATTCCTGCACCACATTGTCGGGATAGTTGGTATAGCCGACGCCGTTTGAAGCCCGCAGCAGCATCTGCGTCATCAGGTTCGGCATCCGGGCGCGGATGTCGCGCAGCCGCTGCCAGGGGCATTCCTGCAGGAAGCGATAGGCGACGTCGAAGGTCGCGCCGCCCCAGCATTCGACCGAGAAGAGGCCGGGCAGGTTCGCGGCATAGGCCGGCGCCACCCGGATCATGTCGATCGAGCGCATGCGCGTCGCCAGCAGCGACTGGTGCCCGTCGCGCATCGAGGTGTCGGTGATCAGCAGCCGCTGCTGCGCCAGCATCCAGTCGGCGACGGCCTTGGCGCCTTTTTCCTCCAGAAGCTGCCTTGTGCCGGGGGCCGGCTCGGCCTTGGCGGGCGGCGGCACCGGGATGCGCGCCTCGGCCGGCGGCAGCGGGCGGCCGGCGGTCTCGGGATGGCCGTTCACGGTGATGTCGGCGATATAGACCAGGAGCTTCGTCGCCCGGTCGCGGCGCTTGCGGAATGCGAACAGGTCCGGCGTGGTGTCGATGAACTTGGTCGTATAGCTGTCGTCGAGGAAGGTCGGGTGCTTCAAGAGGTTGATGACGAATTCGATATTCGTCGCCACGCCGCGCACCCGGAACTCGCGCAGCGCCCGGTCCATCCGCGCGATGGCCTTCTCGGGGGTCTGGGCATGGGCCGTGACCTTGACCAGCAGAGAATCGTAATAGCGGGTGATGACGCCGCCGGAATAGGCGGTGCCGCCGTCCAGCCGGATGCCGTTGCCGGTGGCCGAGCGATAGGCGGTGATGCGGCCGTAATCCGGGATGAAGTTGTTCAGCGGGTCCTCGGTCGTGACCCGGCATTGCAGGGCATGGCCGTTCAGATGCACGTCCTCCTGCCGGGCGACGCCGGTGGCCTCGGCCAGCGTCGCGCCCTCGGCGATCAGGATCTGGGACTGCACGATGTCGATGCCGGTGACCTCCTCGGTCACGGTATGCTCGACCTGGACGCGCGGGTTCACCTCGATGAAGTAGAACGCCTGGCTGTCCATATCCATCAGGAATTCGACGGTGCCGGCGTTGCGGTAGCCGACGGCACGGCCGATCCGCAGCGCCAGCTCGCAGACCTCGGCGCGCTGCTCGGGGGTCAGGTAGGGCGCCGGGGCGCGTTCCACGACCTTCTGGTTGCGGCGCTGCACGGTGCAGTCGCGTTCATAAAGATGGTAGAGCCCGCCATGGCCGTCACCCAGAAGCTGCACCTCGACATGCCGGGCGCGCAGGATCATCTTTTCCAGGTAGCCCTCGCCATTGCCGAAGGCGGCCTCGGCCTCGCGCCGTCCCTCGCGCACCTTCTCGGGCAGTTCCTCGGGGCCCATGATCGGCCGCATGCCGCGCCCGCCGCCGCCCCAGCTGGCCTTGAGCATCAGCGGATAGCCGATCTGCGCCGCCTCGGCCTTGATCGCCTCCATGTCCTCGCCCAGCACTTCGGTCGCCGGGATCACCGGCACGCCGGCCTGGATGGCGACACGCCGCGCCGAGGCCTTGTCGCCTAACGCCCGCATGGTGTCGGCGCTGGGCCCGATGAAGGCAATGCCGGCGGCCTGGCAGGCATCGACGAAATCGGGGTTCTCGGACAGAAGCCCGTAGCCCGGATGGATGGCATCGGCGCCGGATTCCTTCGCGACGCGGATGATCTCGGGGATCGACAGATAGGCCGCCACCGGCCCCAAGCCGCCGCCGATCCGGTAGGCCTCGTCCGCCTTGAAGCGGTGCAGGCTCAGCTTGTCTTCCTCGGCATAGACCGCGACCGTCTTCTTCCCAAGCTCGTTCGCCGCCCGCATCACGCGGATCGCAATCTCGCCACGGTTCGCAACAAGAATCTTACGGAACATCAGTCTCCCCCATGTTCGCCCGGTGGTCGCCCGGCGGGCATCCTATCCATGCTGCAGTGCAGCGCAAGCACCCTTCGCGACGCTTTCGTGACGCGGGTTTCTCATTTCAGCGGCGTTCGCGAAAGAATTCTTGCAGCAGGCGGCGCGATTCTTCTGCCGAAATGCCGTCCACGATCTCGGGCCGGTGGTGGCATTGCGGATGGTCGAAGACCCGCGCGCCATGGCGCACGCCGCCCATGCGCGGGTCCTCGGCGCCGTAATAGAGCAGCGCGATCCGCGCCGCCGAGATGGCGGCGGCGCACATTGGGCAGGGTTCCAGCGTCACCCAGAGCCGCGCCCCCGGCAGCCGTTCCGAGCCGAGCCGCGCGCAGGCGGCGCGGATCGCCAGGATCTCGGCATGGGCGGTGGGGTCGCGCATCTCGCGCGTGCGGTTGCCGGCGCGGGCCAGCACCGTCCCGTCCGCGCCCACCAGCACCGCGCCGACCGGCACCTCGCCGCGCCGGGCGGCGGCGCGGGCCTCATCAAGCGCTTCGGGCATGTGCGAGGCAAAATCCATGCGCGCTTTTCGCGCGGGCTTGCCTTATGCGCAAGAACTGCTTTCCATCCTCATGCGTTGGGCGTAGAGAGCCCGCTTTGCCACCGCAGCGATGCGCAGGAGATCGCCATGACCGAAGACAGCCCCGAAACCGCCCCGAATCCGCAGGCCGACCGCATTGCCAAGGTGATGGCCCGCGCCGGCGTCGCCTCGCGCCGCGAGGCCGAGCGCATGATCCTGGAAGGCCGGGTGACGGTGAACGGCCAGAAGATCGACAGCCCGGCGCTGGACGTGACCCCCCAGGACAAGATCCGCGTCGACGGCAAGCCCATGGACGAGCCGCAGGAGACGCGGCTGTGGCTTTATTACAAGCCCCTGGGCCTTGTCACATCGACCTCGGACGAGAAGGGGCGGCAGACGGTGTTCGACGCCCTGCCGCGCGACCTGCCGCGGGTGATGACCGTGGGCCGGCTGGACCTGAATTCCGAAGGCCTGCTGCTGCTGACCAATGACGGCGAGTTGAAGCGCCGGCTGGAACTGCCGACCACCGGCTGGCTGCGGCGCTATCGCGTGCGGGTGAACGGCCAGCCGAGCGACCTGACCTTCGCGCCGCTGCGCCGCGGCGTCACCATCGACGGCGAGGAATTCGCGCCGATGGAGATCAGCCTGGACAGCCAGCAGGGCGCCAATGCCTGGCTGACCGTCGGCATCCGCGAGGGCAAGAACCGCGAGATCCGCCGCGCCATGGCCCATGTCGGGCTGATCGTGAACCGGCTGATCCGCATCGGCTACGGGCCGTTCAAGCTGACCGGCCTCGAGGAGAACGAGGTGCGCGAGGTCAAGCGCAAGGTGCTGCGCGACCAGCTGGGCGGGCTGTTGACCGGCGAGACCGAGGAAAAGCCGCGCAGCTTCCGCGAACGCGGCGCCGCCCATGCGGACAAGGACGATGCGCGTCCGCGCAAGCCCCGCGCCGAGGGGGATCGCAAGCCCTTCGCCAAGCGCGAGGATGGCGAGCGTCGTCCCTTTGCGCGCCGCGAGGATGGCGACAGGAAACCTTTCGCCAAGCGCGGAGAAGGGGATCGCAAGCCCTTTGCCCGGCGCGAGGATGGTGCACGTCCCTTTGTCCGGCGTGGCGATGCCGAGGGCAAGCCGGCCCGCGACGGGGCGCGCAAGCCCTTCGGCAAGACCTCGCGTGATGGGGCCTCGCGTGACGGGGCCCAGCGCGAGGGGGCACCGCGTGACGGCGACCGGCCGCAGCGCGGCGGCAAGCCCGGCTTCAAGGGCGGTTTCTCGGGCGGCCCCAGGGGCGACTTCAAGGGTGGGGCGAAACCCGCCGAGGGCGAGCGCGGTTTCAGGCCGCGCGGCGACAAGCCCGAGGGCGGCTTCAAGCCCCGGGGCGAGGGCAAGCCCGGCCAATCCTTCAAGACCGCCGGCAAGCCCGGTGCGAAACCCGCCGGAAAGTTTGCCGGAAAAGCCGCCGGGAAACCGGGCGCCCCGAAAACCAGTCGCGCCCCCGGGAAGGGAGCGCGACCAGAGGGAAAAGGCCCGCGGCGCGGCTGATCGCGCCGGTTTCGGGACGGGTAGCGGGTCGGACCGCCCCGGAAGGGTGCCCAGCCCGGCACGTTGCGCCGCCGTCGGGCTGTCGTCAGGCGATGATTCGGCGCGGCGCCGCCGCATCGAGGGCGTCGGTCCCGGCAGAGGGGCCGGGCCGCCCCTCGCCGTTCACTTGGTCAGGATCAGCTTGCCGGCGCGGGTGATGCGCAGGTTGTAGACCTGATCGCCCAGGACGATCAGCGCCTGATTGCCGCCAGCGGTCAGCATTTCGGCATCATATTCGGGAAGGCGCTGCAGGGCGGTCACGCCGGGACGCGTGAATTCGGCGGGGCGGGTCGCGGTCATGTCCAGTTCCTCGTTTCTGTCGCGGTAAGCGTAACCTGACAAATTTCCTCAGAGATGTCAAAGGAAAATAGTCGGGAATTTTCAGGATCCGCAATCCGCTGTTCTGCAAGGAAAAAGGCGGGCACCTGCTGGTGCCCGCCTCTCTGCTCGCCGGTTCTCATGCCGCCTGTTGCGCGGGCCTGCCTGCACCCTCAGCCCTGGCCGAGGCAATCGCTCAGCGCCGTGGCCATGCCGCGCAGCAGCTCGCCGTAAAGCGCCGCGCCGGGGGCGCTGCTGCTGCCGCCCGGATCCAGCACCGCGCCCTGCCGCACCGGGCTGCCCTCGGTCACCGCGGCCAGCAGCTTGGGATCGTGATTCGCCTCGGGGAAGGCGCAGACCGCGCCCTGTTCGGCGATCTCGTCGCGAATCGCCTTGAGCCGCGCGGCCGAGGGGGTCGAGGCATCGCCCAGGCTGACCGCAATGGCCGGCTGCAAGCCGTAATGGTCGGTGAAATAGCCATAGGCGTCGTGGAAGACCACGAAGGGCTTGCCCTGCGCCGGTGCCAGGCTGGCCTTCAACTCGCCATCCAGCGCCGCGATCGCGGCGGCGGCCTTCTCGGCATTGGCGGCATAGGTGGCGGCATGATCCGGGTCGCGCTCGGCCAGAGCGGCGGCGATGGCCTGCAGCCAGGCCTGCGCGTTGGCCGGGTCCAACCAGGCATGCGGATCGGTGCCGGAATGGTCATGGCCGTGGTCATCATGGCCGGCCCCGGCATGGTCCTCATGCTCATGCTCATGCTCATGCTCATGCTCATGCTCATGCGCTTCGGCATGGGCGTGATCGTGGTCCTGCCCGTCGGCATAGCTGCGGCGATGCGTTGCGGGCAGGTCCAGCAGCGTCAGCGACCGGCCGCCCTGCTGCAGGCCCGGGGCACTATGCTCCAGCCAGGGGGTCAGCTCGGGGCCGACCCAGACGAGCAGCTCGGCCTCCTGCAGGCTGCGGGCCTGGCTGGGGCGCAGCTGGTAGTCATGCGGGTCGCCGCCGGCCGCCAGCAGAACCTCGGGCGCGCCCAGCTCGCCCATCACCTGCTGGACGAGCGAGCCGACGACGGGAATGTCGGTCACGACGCCGGGCACCTCGGCCCGGGCGGGCAGGGCGGTGGTGCCAAGCGCGGCGGCAAGAAGAAGGGGGGAATATCGGGTCATGTCAGGCTCACTTGCGGAAACCCGGAAGTTATTTATGTTATATCGTAACCCGTCAAGCAGAAACGTAATGGTATAACATCATGTCTCCCGATCCTGCCCCGGCCGACCCGTTCCACGAGCACGACCACGCCCATTGCGCCGCCGCCGTGCTGCGCCGCGCCGAGGAGCAGGCCCGGGCCGAGGGCGTGCGCCTGACCCCGGTGCGGCGGCGCGCGCTGGAGATCCTGCTGGAATCGCATCGCGCCATGGGCGCCTACGAGGTGCTGGAGCGGCTGTCGGCCGAGGGGTTCGGCAAGCAGCCCCCGGTCGCCTATCGGGCGCTGGATTTCCTTGTGGAACAGGGGCTTGCCCATCGCGTCCAGCGGCTGAACGCCTATGCCGCCTGTCTGTCGGCCGAGCGCGACCATTCCCCCGCCTTCCTGATCTGCCGGGGCTGCGAGCAGGTGGCCGAGGCCGAGGCGCCCGAGCTGCGCGCCGCGCTTCAGGGCCTCGCCGGCGCCGCAGGCTTCCGCATCGAGCGCGCGACGGTGGAACTGCTGGGCCTCTGCGCCCGCTGCACCGAGGCGGGGCTCTGATGCGCGACCTGATCCGGGCCGCCGATCTGTCGGTCAGCCATGCCGGGGCCGACCTGCCGGTGCTGAACCATGTCGATTTCCACATCCGCCCGGCCGAGATCGTCACCGTGGTCGGCCCGAACGGGTCGGGCAAGTCGACGCTGGTGCGGGCGCTGCTGGGCCATGTGGCGCTGTCCTCGGGCCGGGTCGAGCGGGCGCCGGGCCTGCGCATCGGCTATGTCCCCCAGCGCGTGCATATCGAACGCGCCATGCCGATGACCGTGCGCCGCTTCCTGTCGCTGCCGCGCCGGGTCGGCGACGCCCAGGCCGCCGCCGCGCTGCAGCGGACCGGGGTGCCGGGGCTGGACGCCCGGCAGATCACCCAGCTTTCCGGCGGGCAGTTCCAGCGCGTGCTGCTGGCCCGGGCGCTGCTGGCGGACCCGCAGCTTCTGGTGCTGGACGAGCCCACGCAGGGCCTGGACCAGCCCGGCATCGTCGCCTTCTACAAGCTGATCGAGGAGGTGCGGGCCGAGACTCGCGCCGCCGTGCTGATGGTCAGCCACGACCTCCTGGTGGTCATGCGCGCCTCGGACCGGGTGGTGTGCCTGAACGGCCATGTCTGCTGCGAGGGCACGCCGCAGGCGGTGAGCGCCGCCCCCGCCTATCGCGCCATGTTCGGCGCCGAATCGCAGGGCACGCTGGCGCTTTACCAGCATCACCACGATCACGACCACGACCATGTCGCAGCGGGCCATGTGCACGGCCCGGCCTGCGCCCAGACGCATTGAGGCCCCATGCTTGACGATTTCCTGACCCGAGCCGTGCTGGCGGGGCTTGGCCTTGTGCTGGCGACGGGGTCGCTGGGCTCTTTCGTGGTCTGGCGGCGCATGGCCTATTTCGGCGATTCGACCGCGCATGCGGCGATTCTGGGCGTGGCGCTGAGCTTCGTCTTCTCGCTGCCGATCTATCTGGGCACGCTGGGCGTAGCGGTGGCCATGGCGCTGATCGTGGCGCAGCTGACCGCGCGCGGGCAGTCGATGGACACGGTGCTGGGGGTGCTGGCGCATAGCGCCCTGGCGCTGGGGCTGGTGGGGGTCAGCTTCGTGCCCTCGCTGCGCACCGGGCTGGATGCCTTCCTGTTCGGCGACATCCTGGCGGTGAGCCGCGCCGACCTGGCCTGGATCTGGGGCGGGGCGGCGCTGGTCCTGGGCCTGCTGGTCTGGCGCTGGCAGCGGCTGGTGACGGCCTCGGTGAACGAGGAGCTGGCGATGGCGGCGGGAATCGACCCGGCGCGCGAGCGGCTGATCCTGTCCCTGGCGCTGGCGCTGGTGGTGGCCATCGCGATTCGCATCGTCGGCGCGCTGCTGATCTCGGCCATGCTGATCGTGCCGGCGGCGGCGGCGCGGGGATTCGCTGCAACGCCCGAGCAGATGGCTGGTTCCGCAACCGCCATCGGCGTGATCGCGGTCCTGGGCGGGCTTTGGGCCAGCCTGTGGCTGGACACGCCCGCCGGCTCGTCGATCGTGGCGATTTCTGCGGTGATTTATGCTTTCAGTCTGGTGCTTTGCCGGAAATAGCCTGCGGAATCGGCGGGCAGGGAACCGGCAGGTTTCGGCCGGTCCGGCGGCGATATCTCGCCTAACGCATAAGGTGTTGGCTATTATGCAACAGTTGCCTGTGACGCGCATGTTTTCCCGATCAAGACCGCTTTCCAAGTCCTTGGGTTTATGCGACTGTCGCAGCGATGTTGCCGGAAACGGCAGCCTTCAAAGTACTGAACGGAGCATGATCATGACCAAATTCGCTACCTTCGCCCTGGCCCTCGGCCTGACGGCTTCGTCGGCTCTCGCCGGCGGCTATGTTGCCCCCGTCGTGGAAGTCGAGCCAGTCGTCGTCGACGAGAAGCCCGCTTCGTCGAACGCTGGCCTCGTCGTTCCGGCCCTGCTGCTGCTGGGCGTCATCGCCGCCGTCGCTTCGGACGACGACGACAGCTGATAGCTGAGCGGAACCCGGGTTCCGCAAGGTTCTCAAAGGGGCTGATCTTCGGATCGGCCCCTTTTTCATTGCGTTCCCTCCTGCCCGGCGATGCCGGGTTCCTGCGTCCGGGATGCACCCCGCAGGGCCGGCCCCGCCGGCGTCGCCCGTCATGGGTATTTGGGAAACGGAAAGCGGCCGGCCCTGCGCCGGATGGGGCCCGGAATGCAGGAAGCCGGCCCCGGGGCCGGCTTCCGCGTCCTTGTCCTTGTCTCTGCCCGGACCCGTTCAGGGCCGCAGGGTCTGGATGGTGACATAGCCCAGCCGCGGCCCCAGCCATTGCCGCGAGACCGGAAGATGGCCGCCCTGCGGCATGTAGTTGTTCTGGAAGCTGGTGCCGTGGCCTTCGCAGCTTTCCACCACCACGCCGGATTTCGGGCCGGGACCGACGTTGCAGTCGAAACGCAGCGGCCGCTCCAGCCCGTCGCCGCTGTAATAGCGCATCACCCGCGGGGCCGAGCCGGCGCGGCCGGCGCGGATCAGCGGTTCGGTCTGCGGTTCGGCCACCGACAGGTCGTTGCCCAGGCCGCGGGTGCCGATCACCATGCCGTCGCGCAGGATCAGCGCCTCTTTCGAGGGCGCCATATAGGTGCGCATGGCGCCGTTCTGCCCGGTCATCGCCATCACCTGCGTCCGGCCCAGCGATTCGAAACCGACCATGATCAGCGGCGCCGGGTTCACGCGCAGCGCCTCGGCGGCCATCTGCTCGGGGGTGCGGGCCGGGGCGGGGGCCTCGGCCTCCCTGTCGCCGCGCACCCGCGCCACGGTGCCGCCGGCCGCCTTGGCGGCGATCAGCAGCGGGTTGGTGTCGTTGCCGCTGTCGTCGTTGCCGCAGGCGGCCAGGCCAGCGATCAGCAGCGCCGACAGGGCCACCTTGTGGATGCGGGTCGTGATCATCGCCAGAAGCCCCCCCAGCCTTGATAGAGTTTGACCGATTGCGCGTCGCGGACCTTGTCGTAGAGCCGGCCGTTCACGTTCACCCGGGCGCCGCCGTCGCGCGACAGCGAGCGCAGGGTGCTGCCGGCCCGGTCGCGGGTCGGCGTGCCGATGGCCCAGGAGACCGGGATCGAGATGGTGATGCCCTTGTCGAACGAGCCCTCGCCGAATTCCTCGTCGCTCAGGTCGGTCTTGGTGGCGAAGGCGCCGATGCGCCAGCCATTGGCGAATTCGCGGGTCAGGGTGAAGGTCGCGCCCTTGTCGCCGGCCAGGTATTTGCCGACGTCCAGCTGCGCGGTGAAGCCGTTCGCGAATTCGTAATAGGCCGACAGGTGGCCGGTGGTGACCTCGTAGTCGCGGAAGCCGAAGACATCCTCGAAATCGCGCTTCCTCACCCGGTTGATCTCGGCCCCGAAGGCCAGGGGCGAGTTCGCCGGCTTCCACAGCACCTCGCCCGAGACGCCGCCATAGGCGCGTTCCAAGAGGCCGACGGTCATGCGGGTATAGACCGCCTCGGTCGGCTGGGCATACCAGGCCAGCGTCAGCTCGGGGATGGTCGGGCTGTCATTGCCGGTATACATGCGGGTGTCGGACCGGACCCGCGGTACGCCGTTCAGGTATTCGTTGGCCGGGTCCGAGACGTATTCCTCGGGCGTGTAATGCTCGCCGCGCTGGCCGGGGATGCCCGGCCCGCGCTGTTCCATGCTGCCGAAGGCGCGCTGGCGCACGGTGCCCGACAGGATCAGGCCCGGCATCAGCTCGTAGCTGGCCTTCAGCTGCGCTCCGACCTCGTAGCGCAGCGGATCCTGCGGGTCGAAGACGCCAAGGTCCAGGTAGGGCGCGAGGTTCCAGCGGAAGCGCGGGAACAGGCCCGGCGTGGCCACCAGGTCGCCCGGCCGCGGATCTGCATCGACCAGCTGCGAGGCGCCGGCGATGCGACCGGCCTCGGTATTCTCCAGCCGCTCGACATCCGAGCGCTTCAGCACCACCGAGGAGGTCGCCATGCCCTCGGAATTCGAGGTGATGACCAGCGTCTCGACCGAGGGCGGCAGGGCGCGGGTCATCAGCCGCGCGGTGCGGCCGATGGCCTCGGATTGCTGGATATAGCGGGTGTTGCGGATGCGGACCTCGGCGCGGTTGCCGGACAGGGCCATGGATTCCAGCATCTGCCCCTCGTCGGCCAGCGCGTCGGCCAGCGCGGTCTGGATCGCCGGCTGCGCGGTCGGATCGGCCGACCAGGCGCCCGACCAGCCCTCGGGATCGGCCGAGGGGGCGGGGCGCGGTCGCACCGGCGCCGGGGCCTTCTCCAGCCCCGAGGGGAAGGGGGCGTTGCGCGGGTTCAGCGCAAAGCTGAACTGCGCCCCGAAGGTGTCGCCGCCCAGCGTATACAGCCCGACCTGGTAGCTGGGGCTGAAGGTGTAATAGGCGCCGAGGTTGAACCGGCCCGGATCGTCGTCGCCCTGACGGGCATCGGTGATGGTGCCGTTCGGGCGGAGGAAGCGGGCCAGGTATTCGTCGTTGGAATATTCCGCCACCAGCCGCAGCTTGTCCGTCGCCTGCCAGGTGACCGAGCCGAAGGGCCGCGCCTTGCCGCGGAACCACTGGTCCACGTTCGGCTTGCCGCCGGTGTCGGTGGTGTCGATGACCCGCGGATCGCCCGCCAGGATGCCCCAGCCGATGCCGATGCTGGCGCGCAGGCGCGGGGTGATGGTCTTGGTGGCGACGATGTATTCGCCGGAATAGACCCCGGTGCCCAGGAAGTCCTGCAGCCCGACCGCAACGGCCGGGCGCCAGCCCGCCTCGTCCAGGAACTGGAAGCGCAGGTCGAAGGAGCGGTCCCAGATATGGCCCAGGTCGTTGTGGTCGTTGATCCCCTCGACCCGCGAATAGCGCAGGGCGGTGGATAGCCGCGGATGCAGCTGGAAGACGATATTGTGGCGCCGGGCGCGCTCGGTATAGGACAGCGTGCCGCCCAGCGTCCCGTCCGGCAGCATCTCGGCCGTCGGGGTGTCGACACCGCCGGGCAGGCCGTAGCTGTTCAGCACGTCGCCGATCATCGGATCGGTGCGGGCCGGGCCGGTGCCCAGGCCGAGCAGAAGCGCCACCGGCACGGTCGAGGCCAGCAGGCGACGGGTAAGGATCGAATGGGCGCGCATCGGCGGGTCCTTTCAGGTCTTGGCCCGCAGCCTGTGCTGGCGGGTTGGCCGGCGCCGCGCGGGGATCGTCCCGCGCGGTGCCCGGATCTTGGCTTATTCGCTGTCGGTCTCGGCGGCGGGCGGGGTCGGCGGCAGCACCAGTTCGGGCGCGGGAACGCCGCCGGTGGTGCCTGTGGTGGCGGCCCCCGAGGCGGTGCCGGTCGTGGTCCCGGTGGCCGTCCCGGTCGAAGCGTCCGAGCCGCCAGCCGCGCCGCTGTCGGCCGCGTTGCCCTCCGCGCCGGAGGGGGTCGTGGCGGAAGGGGTCGTGGCGGTCGTGCCCCCGGTGGTCGAGGCGCTGCCCGAGCCCGAGCCCGGGGTTTCGGTGCTCGGCGGCTGGGTGGTCGGTGCGCCCGTGGTCGGGGTGCCGGTGGTCGCGGGCGTGCTGGTCGGCGCGGTTTCCGCCTTGGGCAGCGTGGTCGTGGTCACGGTGCCCGGCTGCGTGGTGGGGGCAGTCTCGGGCTGCGTTCCGGTCGGCTTGCTCTCGGCCGGTTTTGCCGCCGGGGCAGCCGGCTTCGGCTGGGTCTTGGGCTTCGGCGCCGCGGAGGAGGCGCGGGTCTGCGCCTTGGGCATGGTGTCGGTCGGCACGGCACAGCCGGCCAGGCGCTGGCTGCCGACGCGCAGGCTGGCGGTGAAGGGCGTCTTCCGATCGCCGATCTCGCAGGACTGGGCGCGGATGTTCAGCGCGAAGATCTGGCCGTTCATGTTGCCGATGAATTCCACGCCGCTGGCATAGGTCATGCGGCGCACGGTCACGCCGACGGATTTCGCGCCTGGCCGCTCGAAGACCGCGGTCTTGTCGGCGGCGGTCACCGTCCAGCCGCTGCCGGCGGCGCGGAACATGGCGGTGCCCATGGTGCTGGCCTCGGCGGTGGCGACGGGCTTCTGCTCGGTCCCGGTCTCGATCGGCTGTTCCAGCGGCGAGACGCCGGGCGGGCCGACATGGCCGGCGGCCTCGGGCTCGGCGGACTTCTGGAAGGGCAGTTCGCCACAGGCTGCAAGGGCGACTGTCATCGACAGCACGGCAAAGGCCGAACGGAATTTCATCTGCTCTGTCCCGGTTCCATGGGTTTTGCTTGTGTTTATTGGCTACAGGAAGCCCATGGCTTGGGCAAGCGCAGACAGGCCCCCGCGGCTTGCAAGGGCGGCGCTTGCGCGAAGTTCCGCAACCGGCTCAGCAGTTCGGCACGTTGACGGCCAGGCCGCCCAGCGAAGTTTCCTTGTACTTGTCGCTCATGTCGCGGCCGGTCTGGCGCATGGTCTCGATGGCGGCGTCCAGCGGCACGAAATGCTGGCCGTCGCCGCGCAGGGCCAGGCTGGCGGCCGAGACCGCCTTGATGGCGCCCAGGCCGTTCCGCTCGATGCAGGGCACCTGCACCAGCCCCTTCACCGGGTCGCAGGTCATGCCCAGGTGATGCTCCAGCGCGATCTCGGCCGCGTTCTCGACCTGGGTGACGCTGCCGCCCATCGCGGCGCAGATCCCCGCCGCCGCCATGGCCGAGGCCGAGCCGACCTCGGCCTGGCAGCCGCATTCCGCGCCCGAGATGCTGGCATTGTGCTTGATCAGCCCGCCGATGGCGGCGGCGGTCAGCAGGAATTCGTCCAGCTGGCGTTCCGAGGCGCCCGGCACGTGGTCCAGCCAGTAGCGGATCACCGCCGGCACCACGCCCGCCGCGCCATTCGTCGGCGCCGTCACCACCTGGCCGCCGGCGGCGTTCTCCTCGTTCACCGCCATGGCATACATCGACATCCAGTCGTTGATGACATGCGGCGCGGTCAGGTTCATGCCGGCCTCGGCCCGCAGGGCCTCGTGGATGCCGGCGGCGCGGCGGCGGATCGAGAGCCCGCCGGGCAGGATGCCGCGGGCTTCAAGGCCCCGGTCCATGCAGTCGCGCATCACCTGCCAGATCCGGCGGATGCCGGCGGAAATCTCGGCATCGCTGCGGAACACGCGCTCGTTCTCGCGCTTCATCTGGGCGATGGACTTGCCCGATTTTTCGGCCATCTCCAGCATCTCGGCGGCCGAGGCGAAGGGGAAGGGCACCTTGGGCGAGGCGTCGGTGCGGGTGTCGTCGCCGCGCGCCGCCAGTTCGGCCTCGGTCATCACGAAACCGCCGCCGATCGAGTAATAGACCTCGCGGAAGATCACGTCGCCCTGCGCGTCGGTCGCCATCAGCACCATGCCGTTGGCATGGCCGGGCAGGGCGCGGTCGTAATCGAAGATCAGGTCTTGGGCCGGGTCGAAGGCCAGGTCGCCCAGGTCGCGCGGCGACAGGATCCTCGTCTCGCGATTCTTCTCCAGCGCGGCCTCGGCGGCCTCGGCATCCATGGTTTCGGGCAGGAATCCCGCCAGGCCCAGGATGGTGGCGCGGTCGGTGGCATGGCCCTTGCCGGTAAAGGCCAGGCTGCCATGCAGGCTGGCGCGCAGCCCATGGGCGCGAAACGGCTGCTGGCGCAGCGCATCGAGAAAACGCCCTCCCGCAACCATCGGGCCCATGGTATGGGAGGAGGACGGGCCGACCCCGATCTTGAAGATGTCGAAGACCGAAAGAAACATGCCGCGGCTCCTCTTGTCAGTGGCATTGCAGTCTATCCGCGGCTCCGGCGGCGGGCCAGAGCGGCTGCGACGGCTGTTAGGCAGCTTCGCGACATTTGACGAGTCGTGATATGCACGTTATTTGGGCAATCGGCCCAAGAAATCGGCAATATCGGTCGCGACGTAACCGCCCGGGAAGCGGGCAGAGGCCGTTTCCTTTCGCATCCCCCGAAGCCGGCATACGAGTTTTCCCATGACGCTGCCCGAACCCATCACCCTTGGCACCACGCGGCTGGGCCCGCCGGTCTTTCTGGCGCCCATGGCCGGGATCACCGACCTGCCCTTCCGCCGCGCCGTCGCCCGCCATGGCGGGGCCGGACTGATGGTCAGCGAGATGGTCGCCTCGACCGAGATGGTGACGCCGCGCCCCTCGACCCGCGCCGCGGTGCGCGCCAAGGCGCTGACCGAGGGCGCGCTGCCGGTCTCGGTCCAGATCGCCGGGCGCGAGGCCGGGGCGATGGCGGAAACCGCGCGCATCGTCGCCGGCATGGGCGCGCGCATCGTCGACATCAACATGGGCTGCCCGGCCAAGAAGGTGACGGGCGGGCTGTCGGGCGCGGCCTTGATGCGCGACCTCGATCACGCGCTGGGGCTGGTCGAGGCGGTGGTGGCCGCCGTGCCCGACCTGCCGGTGACGCTGAAGATGCGGCTGGGCTGGGACGCGGATTGCCTGAACGCGCCCGAGCTGGCGCGCCGCGCTGCCGGGGCCGGGGTCAGGATGCTGACCGTGCATGGCCGCACCCGGGCGCAGTTCTATACCGGCCGCGCCGATTGGGCGGCGATCCGGGCGGTGGCGAACCTGCCGGTCCGGCCGCCGCTGGTCGCCAATGGCGACGTGGTGGATGCGGCCAGCGCCCGCGCCGCCCTGCGCCAGTCCGGCGCCGATGCGGTCATGGTCGGGCGCGGCGCCCAGGGCGCGCCCTGGAAGCTGGCGCAGATCGCGCATGATCTGTGGGACACCCCCGCGCCCGAAGTGCCGCAGGGCGCGGCGCTGGCCGAGGCCGTGGCCGAGCATTACGAGGACATCCTGTCGCTTTACGGGCGCGAGCTGGGCCTGCGCGTCGCCCGCAAGCATCTGGGCTGGTATGCCGAGGCGAACGGCGCCCCGAACCGCGCCGAGCTTCTGCGCGCGCCCACGCCCGCGGCGGCGCTGGCCGCGATCCGCGCCGGCTTCGGCGATGCCGATGCGGCGCTGGTCGATGCCGTCCATGCCAATGCCCAGGCCACCGAGGTGCCTTCATGACGGCCCGGGCCAGGTCCGACATGCTGCCCGATCCCGAGATGGAAACCGGCGGCGGATTCATCCCCGCAGAGGTCGGGCCGAACTGGTCGGCGCTTCCCCTGCCCGCGATCATCCTGGACGCAAGGGGCCGGATCGCGGCGATGAACGACCTGGCCGAGGCTTTCCTGAACATCTCCTGCCGCTCGTCGCTGGGACAGGCGCTGGAAGGCCCCGAGATGCGCAAGCGGCTGCGCATCGTGCCGCGGCTGGGCACCATCCTGGAACGCATGCGCGCGGGGCACGAGGCGCTGAACCATGCCGGGGTGCGCTTCGAGATCGGCGACCGCTCGGGCGGGCATTCCGACCGCATCGCCACCGTCCATGCCGGCCAGGCCCCCAGCCCCGAGGGCGGCACCGTCATCCTGCTGGCGCCGGCCGATGGCGGCGGCAGGCTGGGGCAGGGGCAGGCGGCGCGGTCCGCCGCGCGCTCGGCCATCGGCATGGCCGAGATGCTGGCGCATGAGATCAAGAACCCGCTGGCCGGCATCCGTGGCGCGGCGCAGCTGATCGGCATGAACCTGACGGCCGAGGACCGCGACCTTGCCGACCTGATCGTGGCGGAATCGCGCCGCATCGTCGAGCTGCTGGACCAGGTGGAACGCTTCGGCGACACCTCGGCGCCGCGGCTGGCGGCGGTGAACATCCACGACGTGCTGGAACGGGTGCGGCGCTCGGCCGCGGTGGGCTTCGGCAAGGGGCTGCGCATCGTGCCCGATTACGACCCTTCGCTGCCGCCGGCGCTGGTCGATGCCGACCAGCTGGTGCAGGTCTGCCTGAACCTGGTCAAGAACGCCGCCGAGGCCATCGGCCGGGCGGGCCAGGGCGGCACCATCCGCCTGCGCAGCTTCTACGACGGCACCCTGCGCCTGGCCCCGACCGAAGCCGAGCCGCAGGGCCGCAGCCTGCCCCTGCAGATCGAGATCGAGGACGACGGCCCAGGCATCCCCGAGACGCTGATCGCCGAGGTCTTCGAACCCTTCGTCTCGGGACGCGAGAACGGCACCGGCCTGGGGCTGGCGCTGGTGTCCAAGATCATCACCGACCACGGCGCCTGGATCGCGCTGGAATCCCGCCCCGGTCGCACCGTGTTCCGCATTTCACTACCCAAAGCCTGAGGATTTCCCATGGACGGCACCGTTCTGATCGCTGACGACGACCGCACCATCCGCACGGTCCTGACCCAGGCCCTGACCCGCGCCGGCTGCCGGGTCCATGCCACCGGCTCGCTGGCGCAGCTGCAGCGCTGGGTCGAGGAGGGCCGGGGCGACCTGGTCATCACCGACGTGATGATGCCCGACGGCAACGGCATCGACATGATCCCGGCGATCCGCAAGGCGCGGCCCGACCTGCCGGTGATCGTGATCTCGGCCCAGAACACCATCGTCACCGCCATCCGCGCCACCGAGGCCGCGGCCTTCGACTATCTGCCCAAGCCCTTCGACCTGCCCGACCTGATGACCCGGGCCGGCCAGGCGCTGTCGCGCCGGCTGCGCCGCCCCGATCCGGCCGCCGCCGCTGCCCCGGCGCCCGAAGCCGGCGCCGATCCGGCCCTGCCGCTGATCGGCCATGCCCCGGCCATGCAGAACCTGTTTCGCATGGTGGCGCGGGTGCTCAATGCCGACCTGCCGGTGATGATCGCCGGCGAGGCCGGGGTGGGCAAGACCGTGGTCGCGCGCTCGTTCCACGACCTGTCGGACCGGCGCGAGGCGGGCTTCGTGGTGCTGACCTCGGCCGACCTGTCCGAGGATACCATCCACAGCGCCGACGAGCGGGCGCAGGGCGGCACGCTGCTGATCGAGGATCCGACCGGCTTCGACACCGCCGCCCAGGCCCGGCTGATCGGCATGATCGAGGCATGGGAGGCCGGACCGAGCCGCAACCTGATGCCGCGGCTGCTGTCCACCACCGGACCGGACCCGCAGGCCGACGTGGCTGCCGGCCGGCTGCGGGCGGACCTGTATTACCGGCTGGCCGGGGTCACCGTGACGGTGCCGCCGCTGCGGGCGCGGGTGGACGACATCCCGCCGCTGGCCCGGCACCTGCTGGCCCGCGCCTCGGCCCAGGGCCTGCCGCAGCGCACGCTGTCCGAGGGCGCGACGGCGCTGATCCGTGCCTATCCCTTTCCCGGCAATGTGCGCGAGCTGGAAAACCTGATGCGCCGGCTGGCACTGACCGCCGCGGCGGCCGAGATCACCGAGGCCGAGGCCCGCGCCGCCCTGGCCGAGTCGAGCCCGATCGTGCCGCCCGCCCCGGCCACGCCCGCCGCCGCCCG
>NZ_JAEHFP010000082.1 GCF_016446475.1 Paracoccus binzhouensis
CCTGCGGCGCGGCGCCGGGCGCTGCCGGGCTGCCGGTTCCGGGGGCGGCGCCTTGTTCCGTGCCCTGCCCGGCGCCCTGCGTCGTGGTCTGCGCCCCATCCTGCGCGGGCGGCGCCGGCTCGGGGGCGAAGAAGATCGACCAGACGAGCATGACGAGGGCCGAAAGCACCATCGCCAGGATGAGGTTGCGGTTGTTGTCTTGCATTCCGGACCAGCCCTTCGTCGTCACCCAGCCTTGAGGGTTCGCGCCGCTTCAACAGAAGCGACCGGCAAAGGTCAAGGGAATTTGCCCGAAAACCGCCGAGCGGACCGCGCCGCGCCCGGCCGCGCGCCGCCGGACCGGCCATGGTCGCCGCACCGACGGGGCAGCGCCGGGCCGGAAGAGAGATGCGTTTTCGCCGGCATGGCGCCGGACCGGACGGGACATGGCCGGGGCCGGACATGACGGGGCATGGCACGGGACGGGGCATGATACGGGACGAGGCGCAGCTCAGACACGGCGGCGCAGATCGAAGGGCGCCGGTAGGGACTGGCTGTGCTCAAGCAGGAAATCATCGACCGCGCCGACCTCCAGCGGCGGGACGACGGCCGACCCCTGCACCGCGTTGAAGCCGATCTGCGCCAGGAAGGCGGTCTCCTCGGGCGTGGCGACGCCATCGGCCAGGGTCTTCAGCCGCAGATGTTCGGCTAGCGCCAGGATGGCCAGGATCATGCGCTGCTGGTCGGCTCGCCGGTCGCAGCCGGCGATGAATGCGCGGCCGATGCGGACCCGGCCGATGCCGAAGCGGCGCAGATCGTCCAGCCCGGCACTGCCGGTGCCGAATTCCCCCAGCGCGATGGGACAGCCCGCCGCGGCAAGGCCCTGCAGGCTTGCGGCTACCGGCATGCGACCGCCGCGACCCCCGACGGGTTCGCAGATCTCGATCTCCAGCCGTTGGGGCGAGAGATCCTGGCGGTCCAGTTCCCACAGGATCGAGTCGGCCAGCACCGGGTCGGCCAGCATCCGGTCCGACAGCGGCAGCGACAGCAGCGGCACGCGCGCGCCCATCCGCTCCCAGCCCTTGAGGGCGCCGAGCGCCTGGTGCAGCAGATGCGCGACGATCCGCCCCAGGCTTTCGTCGTCGAGGCGCGGCTCGACCTCCTGCAGGTCGCGGCCGTCGCGATCATCCATGCGCAGCCGCGGCACCACGCGCAGCGCCAGCACCTGGCCGGTGTCGCAGCAGATCTGCGGCTGGAACAGCAGGCCGACCCGCTCGAGCGCGAAAGGCGCGGCCGGTTCGGGCCCGCCATCCGCAGCGCCCAGCGCGACGAAGCGCAGCTGGCCCGCGACCGAGAGCGGGCTGCATCCCTGCAGCGCCGCCCGTCCCTGGGCGTAAAGCGCATCCGGCGGCCGGCCGCCGCTTTCGTCGCTGACGATGACCCCGTTCAGGACCGGGCAGATCCGCAGCTCGGGCAGGTCGATCCCGGCCCGGCAGATGGCCTGCAGCCGCGCAAGCAAGCCGGGAACCGCCTGCTGCCGGCCAATGGCGAACAGGCCCAGGATCTCGGGCGAGCCGGGGGCGCGGGACTGCGGCAGCAGCCGCAGCTCGGCCGCCAGGCGGCCCGCCAGCCGGTCGAGCATCTGTTCCAGCAGCGCCGGGCCAAGGCTCAGGCGCAGGGTCTCGACATTCTCGACCCGCAGCACCAGGGCCAACCGGGCCTTGCCCTGCCCGGCGCCCGTCCCCTTGACCAGCTGTGTCAGCCGCGCCGCGGCAGCTGCGATTCCGTAAGCCATGCCCAGATCCGAATCTGTTGTCCGGATTGCAGACTAGCCCGCGACGCTTTTCGTTCGGTTAATGTTCGCGCAGGATCGGCACGTCTTTTTCCCTAAAATCCGACGCATCCGGCATCAGCGCCGTGAAGTCGAACAGCTTCGGGTCCGGCAGATGCGAGGGGCGCACGTTCATCAGCGCCCGGAACATCACCTGACGCCGGCCCGGGGCGCGCGTTTCCCATTCGTCCAGCAGCTTCTTGACCTGCATGCGCTGCAGCCCCTCCTGGCTGCCGCAAAGGTCGCAGGGAATCACCGGATAGTTCATGGCGCGGGCGAAGCGCTCGCAATCTGCCTCGGCCACGAAGGCCAGGGGGCGCAGCACGTTCAGGTCGCCCTCCTCGTTCAACAGCTTCGGCGGCATCGAGGCCAACCTGCCGCCATGAAACAGGTTCATGAAGAAGGTTTCCAGGATGTCGTCGCGATGATGGCCCAGCACCACGGCCTGGCAGCCCTCCTCGCGGGCGATGCGATAGAGGTTGCCGCGGCGCAGGCGCGAGCACAGGCTGCAATAGGTCCGGCCCTCGGGCACCTTTTCCTTCACGATGGAATAGGTGTCCTGGTATTCGATGCGGTGCGCCACCTGGCGCTCGGTCAGGAACTCGGGCAGCACGGTCGCCGGAAAGCCGGGCTGGCCCTGGTCGAGATTGCAGGCCAGCAGCTCGACCGGCAGCAGGCCGCGCCATTTCAGTTCGTGCAGCACCGCAAGCAGCGTGTAGCTGTCCTTGCCGCCCGAGAGGCAGACCAGCCAGCGGTCGCCGGGGCGGATCATGTCATAGGTCTCGATGGCGGCGCGGGTCTCGCGCACCAGGCGCTTGCGCAGCTTGCGGAACTCGGTCGAGGTGGGCGCGCCGCGAAACAGCGGATGGATCTCCTCGGCCGCGTCGAAAGTCCCGGTCTCGCTGGCGATATCGTCCCGCATCATTCGTCCCCGTCGCGCTTGCGCGTCCTGATTAGCATGAAAGGCGCCGCTGCGTCAGTCCTGCGGCTGTTCCGAGCCCGGCACGGGATCGTGGCCATGCCCGCCCCAGGGATGGCAGCGGCAGATGCGCCGCGCCGCCAGCCAGCCACCCCGGACCGCGCCGTGCCGCTCCAGCGCCTCGAGCGCATAGGCCGAGCAGGTGGGCTGAAAGCGGCAGCCATGTCCGACCCAGGGGCTGGCGAGCAGCCTATAGCCGCGCACCGGCAGCGCCAGCAGATGCGCCAGCGGGCTCATGGCCCGTGCACCCGCGCCAGCGCGGCGGCAAGGTCGGCGCGCAGCGCGGCGAAGCTGCGCTCGATCGTGACGCCCGGCCGTCCGACCAGCACGTAATCCCAGCCGGGGCGCGCCGCGGCTGGCATGATCTCGCGCGCCAAGGCGCGCAGCCGGCGCTTGGCGCGGTTGCGGGCCACGGCATTGCCGATCTTCTTGGAACAGGTGAAGCCGACCCGGATCGCCTGCCCCGCCTCGCCCCCCGTCTCGCCCTCGGGACGCTGGCGGGCCTGCAGCAGGAAGCCGGGCATGCCCTGCCGCCGTGCCGAAGCCGCCCGCAGGAAATCCGCCCGCTTGCGCAGGGTTTCCAGCCCGGCCGCCCCGACCCCAGGAACGTCAGAAGCCGCCCTGTCCGGCGTCGGGTCGGCGACGGGCCGGTCAGCGGCGGCTGTCTGGGGGGTGCTGTCCATCACGGCAAGCCCACGCCCTGCGGCGCGAAGCTTACGCGCTGAGGATCTTGCGGCCCTTGGCGCGGCGGGCGTTGAGCACGCGGCGGCCGCCCTTGGTCGCCATGCGCGCGCGGAAGCCGTGGCGGCGGGCGCGAACCAGGTTCGACGGCTGGTAGGTGCGTTTCGACATCTTTCAACTCCGGGTCGGGGCGTGTCAGGGTATGGGCAACCAGCCCACGCAGGACGCGCCGGTCATTCGAAGCCCGCTGGATAGTCGCCCGCGCCGGCCAAGTCAACCGCAATAGCGGGATTTCGGCCAAGTTGCCGCCAAGCTGGCGGCAAGAATGGAACCTAGGCAATGTCACGCATGTTTGAACTGCGCGGCCCCTGCCATTATGTGAAGCAGCGGCGCCGAGACAAGGGAAATTGCAGAACCGACCATGTCCCTGAATACCCTTTCCGGCCGATTCGCGCTGCTGACGGGCATGTTCGTGCTTCTGGCAGAATTGCTGATCCTGTTGCCCTCGATCGCGAATTATCGGCTGGATTTCCTGGAATCGCTGCTTGAGCGTGCGCAGATCGCCAGCCTGGCGCTGCTGGCCACCGACGAATCGCTGGCCTCGGACCTGGAATCCGAACTGCTGGAGAATGCCGGCGTCTTCAACGTGGTGCTGCGGCGCAACGACGTGCGGCAACTGGTGCTGTCCTCGCCGATTCCGGGGCCGATCTCGGCCACCTACGACCTGCGCGAGCAGCCGTTCTGGACCTCGATCCGCGATGCCATGGCGCAGCTTCTGGATCCGCACAACCAGGTGATCCGGGTGATCGGCGCGCCGGTGAACCAGGCCGGGCAGCTGATCGAGATCACCACCGACACCCGGCCGCTGCGCACCGGGATGATCGACTACGGGCTGCGGCTCTTGCTGATCTCGGCCGCCTTCTCGGTGCTGACCGCGATCCTGCTGAACGTGGCGGCGCAAAGGCTGCTGCTGGTGCCGATCCGCCGGGTCATCAACCACATGACCGCCTATGCGGGGGCGCCCGAGGACGCGCGCTCGATCATCACTCCGAACGCGCGCCTGGCCGAGCTGAACGAGGCCGAGACCGCGCTCGCCGCCATGCAGCGCACCGTGACCACGGCGCTGAAGCAGAAGGACCGCCTGGCACAGCTGGGCCAGGCGGTGGCGCGTATCAGCCACGACCTGCGCAACATCCTGACCACGGCGCAGATCTTCGCCGACCGGCTGGAGACCAGCGCCGACCCGGCCGTGCGCCGCGCCGCGCCCAAGCTGGTCAACTCGATCAGCCGCGCCGTGAACCTGTGCGAGACGACTCTGGCCTTCGGCAAGGCCGAGGAGCCGGCGCCGGCGCTGTCGCGCTTCAACCTCTCGGCGCTGGTGACCGAGGTGACCGAGGGCGAGGCCATGGCCGCCGACCGGCTGGACGGGGCCGAGCCGATCGAGTTCCTGACCGACATCCCGCCCAGCCTGATGATCCGCGCCGACCGCGATCAGCTGTTCCGGGTGCTGTCGAACCTGGTGCGCAATGCCCGCCAGGCCATCGAGGCCACGCGCCAGCCCGGCACCATCGAGATCGGCGCCGGCGAGGACGAGACGGAATGGTGGATCCGCATCGGCGACACCGGCCCCGGCTTGCCGAAGAAGGCGCGCGACTTCCTGTTCCAGCCTTTCTCGGGGGGCTCGCGCAAGGGCGGCACCGGGCTGGGGCTGGCCATCGCCGCCGACCTGGTGCGCAACCATGGCGGCCGGCTGGAGCTTCTGCGCAGCGACGAGGAGGGCACGCAGTTCATCCTGCACCTGCCGCGCGAGCTGGCCATGGTGGCGCCGCACCCGGAAACGGCAGCGGGATGAGCCGTGACGGACGGCGCCGGAAAAAGATTTCCGAAATGGCGATTTTGGGTCTTGCACCCCCCCGGCACTGCCTCTAGATAACCGCCTCACAGCGGACCCGTAGCTCAGCTGGATAGAGCACCAGACTACGAATCTGGGGGTCGGGCGTTCGAATCGCTCCGGGTCCGCCATGTGAACTTTCCCCTAAGATATGTGAACTGGCGCGCGGCTTGCGGCGCTTCAGGGCGCAGCCGATGGCCAGCGTTCCATGAAGAAGGCCGCCACACAGGCGGCCTTTCGATCCGTCGGCAGCGCCTTACTGGCGCGCCAGCCATTCGGTGATGCAGCGGCGCAGATTGGTCTCGCCCAGTTCGCGAGCATCGTCGATCACCCGCCGCAGCTCGCCCAGGTTCACGCGCCGGATCAGGTGCTTGACCGGCCCGATCGAGGCCGGGCGCATCGACAGCCGCCGGAACCCCAGCGCCGCGAAGGTCATCGCCTCGATCGGCCGGCCGGCATCCTCGCCGCAGAACGACACCGGCACCCGCGCCTCGTCGCAGCGCTGCACGATCTGGTCCAGCAAGGTGATGAACGAGGTGTTCAGCGTGTCGTAGCGCCGGCGCACCCGCTCGTTCTCGCGGTCGGCCGCAAAGAAGAACTGCTTCAGGTCGTTGCCGCCCACCGAGATGAAATCGCACATCTCGAAGAACTTCCTTGGCGCGAAGGCCAGCGAAGGCGTCTCCAGCATGGCGCCGACCCGGATGTCCGAGGGCATGGCATGGCCCAGCCGCTGCTCGCGCGCCAGCTGCTCCATCAGCAGCTTGTGGGCCTCCTCGAACTCGTGCATCTCGGTGATGAAGGGGAACATGACATGCAGCGGCCGGCCCACGGCAGCGCGGATCAGCGCCTGGAGCTGCATCCGCAGCACGCCGCGCTTGTCCAGCCCCACGCGGATGGCCCGCCAGCCCATGGCCGGGTTCGGCTCGTCCTGCGGCTTCATGTAGGGCAGCACCTTGTCCGAGCCGATGTCCAGCGTGCGGAACATCACCGGCTTGCCATGGGCATTGTCCAGCACATGCGCATAAAGCGCCGCCAGCTCGCCCCGGCGCGGGACGCGGGTGCGGGTCAGGAATTGCAGCTCGGTGCGGAACAGGCCCACGCCCTCGGCGCCCGAGCTTTCCAGGCTGGGCAGGTCGGCCATCAGGCCCGCGTTCATGTAGAGCTGGACGGTGGTGCCGCAGGTCGCGGTCGCCGGCAAGTCGCGCAGGCCGGCATAGCGCTTCTGCGCCTCGGCCTGCATGGCCATCTTGTCGCGAAAGGCCTTGGCGACCGATTCCTCGGGGCGCAGGTGCACGGTGCCCATGTCGCCGTCGACCAGGATCTGGTCGCCGTTCAGCGCCTCGGAGGTGATGCGCTCGGCATGGATCACCAGCGGGATCGCCAGCGCCCGGGCGACGATGGCGGCATGGCTGCCGACCGAGCCCTCCTCCAAGACCACGCCGCGCAGCCGGCGGCCGTAATCCAGCAGCTCGGCCGGGCCGATGTTGCGGGCGACCAGGATCGGGTCGTCGGGCATCTCGGCGCCGGTGTCGCGACCCTGCCCGGTCAGGATGCGCAGCAGCCGGTTCGACAGGTCGTCGAGATCGTGCAGCCGGTCGCGCAGATAGGGATCGGCGGCGCTTTCCAGCCGGGCGCGGGCCTGGCTCTGCTCCTTCTCGACCGCGGCCTCGGCCGAAAGGCCCAGCTCGATCGCCTCCTCCATCCGCCGCAGCCAGCTGCGGGAATGGGCAAACATGCGATAGGTCTCCATGACCTCGGCCGAATCGCCGCCGCCCATGTCGGTGGCGGCCAGCATGGAGTCGACGGTGGTGCGCAGCATGGCCACGGCTTCGACCAGCCGGGCCTTTTCCTTCAGCGGATCGTCGGCGACCGGGTTGGTCACCACCACGCGCGGCTCGTGCAGCCAGACGCGGCCCTCGGCGCAGCCCTCCTGCCCGGTGCCGCCGCGGAACATCACCGGGAAGCGGTGCTGCAGGGGCAGGCTGTCGGCCTGCGAGCCCAGGAAGGCGCCCAGCTCGGCCATCTCGGCCAGCACCATGGCGACGACTTCCAGGCCATAGACCTCGTCCTCGGAAAACTGCCTGGCGTCGCGGGACTGCACCACCAGCACGCCCAGCCTTTCGCCGACGCGCTGGATCGGCACGCCGAGGAAGCTGGAAAAGATCTCCTCGCCAGTCTCGGGCATGTAGCGGAAGCCCGGCTCGGACGGGGCATTGGCAGTGTTCACATGCCGGCCGGTGCGGGCGACGCGGCCGACCAGCCCCTCGCCCAGGCGCAGCCGGGTCTGGTGCACCGATTCGGGTTTCAGCCCCTCGGTGGCGCACAGCTCCAGCGTGTCGGGATCGCGGAAAAGATAGATCGAGCAGACCTGCGTCCCCATCGAATCGGCGATGTGATGGGTGATCTGGTCGAGGCGATGCTGGCCGCCCCCGGGGGCGGCCAGGGTTTCGCGCAGCCGCAGCAGCAGCTTGCGCGAGTCACTGTCCTTGCGTTCGGGCATGATCCTCCCGCTTCAGGCTGAGGGCCGGGGATCAGGCCCGTTCAAGCTCGAAGGCATCATGCAGCGCCTGAACCGCCAGTTCCATATATTTGCGGTCGATCAGCACCGAAATCTTGATCTCGCTGGTGGAGATCACCTTGATGTTGATGTTTTCATCGGCCAGCGCCTTGAACATGCGCGCCGCGACCCCGGCATGGCTGCGCATGCCGATGCCCACCACCGAGACCTTGCAGACCTCGGTATCGACCACGAGATCGTCATAGGCGATATGGCCGGCGGCCTTGGCCTCTTCCATCGCCTTCTTGGCACGGGCGACCTGGTTCACCGGGCAGGAGAAGGTCATGTCGGTCACCGCGCCGGGGTGATCCTCGTAATCCCGCTCCGAGATGTTCTGGACGATCATGTCCACGTTCACGCCGGCCTCGGCCAGCGGCGCGAAGATCGCGGCCGAGATGCCGGGACGGTCCTCGACGGTGACCAGGGTGATCTTGGCCTCTTCACGGGAATAGGCGACGCCGCTGACGACTTTCGATTCCATGATTTCATCCTCATCGCAGACCAGGGTGCCGCTGGTCTCATCCGTATCCTCGAACGAGCTGAGCACCCGCAGGCGGACCTTGTAACGCATCGCCAGCTCGACCGAGCGGGTCTGCAGGACCTTGGCGCCCAGGCTGGCCAGTTCCAGCATTTCCTCGAAGGCGATCTTGTCAAGCTTGCGCGCCTTCGAGGTGATGCGCGGGTCGGTGGTATAGACCCCGTCCACATCGGTATAGATGTCGCAGCGCTCGGCGCCGAAGGCGGCGGCAAAGGCGACGGCGGTGGTGTCCGAGCCGCCGCGGCCCAGCGTGGTGATGCGGTTGTCCGAACCCAGCCCCTGGAAGCCCGCGACCACGGCCACGCGCATGCCTTCGGCGAATTTCTGGTCGATATTGTCGCGCGGGATCGACACGAAGCGCGCCGAGCTGTGCTGCGAGGTGGTGTTGATCGGCACCTGCCAGCCCTGCCAGCTGCGCGCGGGCACGCCCAGTTCCTGCAGGGTCAGCGCCATCAGCCCGGCGGTGACGTTCTCGCCCGAGGCGACCACGGCGTCGTATTCGCGCGCGTCGAACAGCGGCGAGGTCGCCTCGACCCAGCCCACCAGCTCGTTGGTCTTGCCGGACATGGCGCTGACGATGACGATGACGTCATAGCCGCGCTCGACCTCGCGTTGAACCTTCAGCGCGGCATTCCTGATGCGGTCCAGGTCGGCCACCGAGGTGCCGCCGAATTTCATCACCAGAAGCGGCATCCCTTGCCCCCCAGCAGTTTTCCGGGGCGCGTTCTATGGGCGGGCCGGGAAAAGAACAAGGGGCGGCGGATATTTCCGACCGTTTCCGGCGCATTTTTTGCCCTGCGCCCCGGCGCGGGCCCCAACCAGTCTTGCGACCGGCCTTGCAGCCCGTCTTGCAGCCGGGGCGGCGGGGCCGCAAAAGGCGGCCATGAAAGCCACGCATGACGACACCACCTTCACCCTGACCGGCCGGATCTGGTCCGCCACCTACCCGCTGGAGGAGCTGCCGAAATGGCTGGCCTTCTATCGCAGCCGGCGCGAGCGCTTCCCCAGGGCGGCGACCAGCTACGAGGCCACCATCGCGGCGCTCGAGGCGCTGGAGAAGGAACTCGCGGCCAGGACATGACCCCGCCGACTCAGGTGCCGGTCAGGTTCCGCCAGCGGCTGTGGACGTTCTCGCAATGCGCGCTTTCCGCGAAGGCCCGGTCCATCGCGGCCATGAAGACGGTCCGCCACCATGACGGCGGCTGCCGATAGACGCGCGAGCAGAGGGGCTCGGACTGCTGTCCTCCAAGAATCCTGTTGATGCGGACTGACGTGCTCCACCAAGCGTTCATGGGAACCTCGTTTACTCTTCAAATGCCTTCCAACAGAAAAAGGTGACGCCTTTGAAACAGGCGCCGGCCCCTTGGACCATGAACCGCCTCTGATGCAAGAAAGTCACGCTGGCTTTTTGGGCAGGCGCATGGCCCGCCGGCCCCGAAAGCGGGTCGATTCCCGTCGCAGAAGGGAAGAGATGGTCGGGGCGAGAGGATTCGAACCTCCGGCCTACGGTACCCAAAACCGTCGCGCTACCAGGCTGCGCTACGCCCCGGACCTGAGCCGCTGTCTAGCGGCTGGCCGCGCGGGGGGAAAGGGGAAAAGCGGCGGCGGCCGTCAGTCGCAGGGCGCCAGCGCCCGGTCCTGCGGCAGGCCGGGATGCGACAGCACCATGCCCTTGAAGATGCCCAGCCGGGTCGCGTCGCCCCCCGGCACTTCCAGCACCATCAGCCGCTCCGGCGCCGGATCGCCCGGCGCCGCGCCGGGAATCGCCGTCTCGTCCAGCGGCCGGGCCATCGGGTGGACATGCCGCACCTCGCCCCGCGCGTCGATGAAGATCATGTCCAGCGGAATCAGCGTGTTGCGCATCCAGAAGCTGACCGGCTGCGGCGTTTCGTAGATGAACAGCATTCCCCGCCCCGGCGGCAGCTGGCGGCGGAACATCAGGCCCCGCGCCCGCTCCGGGGCGGTATCGGCGATTTCGACCCGGACCCGGACCGGCTCGCCCCGGCCGCTGAACAAAGCCAGGTCCGATTGGCAGCCGGCCGCAAGGGCCTGGGAAGGACTGGAATTTAAATGAACCAGAGCAAGAAGAACCGCAACGGCTCGTGACTTCATACCGCGCCCGCAACCAGCCGCAATTTAGCGAGCGCGGCCGCTCCCCCCGGTTGCACCACCCGCGCCTCGATCGCGGCCCTTTCCCAGGAGAGGATCTGCGCCGCCATCATTCCCCGCCGGCCGTCGACGACGCGGATGGCGATGGCCTCGCCCACCGCTAGGTCGGAAAAGCCCGAATGCCGCAGCACCTCGATATGCAGAAAGACATCGGCCTTGTCGGCGAAGACATTGGCGAAGCCGAAGCCCTTGGCCTTGTCGAACCACTTGACCCGCGCCGGCAGCAGCGGCAGTTGCGCCACCTCCTCGGGCGTGGCCGAGCACAGGTCGGCAATGGCCGGCATCGGCTCGGCCGCCGGCGGCGTGATCTCCAGCACCGCGACGGCCTGCATGCCGCGCGGCGTCTTCTGGATGATGGCCGTGACGTGCGAGCCTTCGGCGACCGAGCTTTGGCCGAAATTCCTCAGCACATTGGCGTGCAGAAGGATGTCTGCGCCGCCATCGGGATCGGTCAGGAAGCCGAAGCCCTTGCCGCCATCGAACCATTTCACGACGCCCGCAATCTTACGCTGTTGTTCGTCGTCTTCGTCCATCTTTCTTCATCACCCGTCTGAAAACCGGAAACGACCCGAAACTCCGGCGATCCCCCTCATGCAGAACTGAACGAAGGCGTCACCGGATTGGTCAGGTTTTCCATACCATGGATAAATCCCGAACCCGCATCAAGGGCTAAGACGGCTGACATGCCAGAAACTTTGCACGATTTCCGGGTTGCCCCCCTGCAATAGCCTGTTTTCTTGGTCATAATCCTGCCTTGTCCAGCGAAAGCGGTCATGCAGGCGAAAGGCGCCGTCGGCCCAGAACTCGATCTGGACCGGGCGGATGCGATACCCGCCCCAGTATGGCGGGCGCGGAGGATTCAACCCAAGATTGATTCCCTGCCGCGCCACCTCGGCCATCAGCGCCCCGCGGCTGGCCAGCGGCCGGCTCTGGCGCGAGGCCCAGGCGCCGATCCGCGACTGCAGCGCCCGCGAGCGGTAATAGGCATCGGCCAGCGCGTCCTCGACCCGGCTGACATGGCCGCGCACCCGGACCTGCCGGCGCAGGGATTTCCAGTGCATGACGAAGGCGGCGGTGCCGGTGGCCTCGATCTCGGCGGCCTTGGCGCTTTCCAGGTTGGTGTAGAAGACGAAGGCGCCGTCGGTGCCGGCGCCCTCGATCTCCTTCAGCAGGACCATGCGCACGTCGGGCATGCCCTGGGCGTCCACGGTGGCCAGGGCGATGGCATTGGGGTCGTTCGGCTCGCTCCGCTCGGCCTCGGCCAGCCAGCTTCGCGCGATGGCAAACGGGTCGTCGCCCGCGAAAATTCCGCTACGGTCGCTCACGGCAGCCTGCTCACCGACACTTGATGCCCCCTTGCAACTGTCCTAATCCTGCTGAAAACCGAAGAAGCGCAAGGGGCAGCATCATGTCAAGTGAAGCCGGTATCGGGCTGATGAAAGGTCGGCGCGGCCTGATCATGGGGCTGGCGAACGACAAGTCGATTGCCTGGGGCATCGCCAGGGCGCTGGCCGACCAGGGGGCCGAGCTGGCCTTTTCCTATCAGGGCGAGGCGCTCAAGCGCCGGGTCGAGCCGCTGGCGGCGCAGGTCGGCTCGGATTTCCTGGCCGAATGCGACGTCTCGGACGAGGGCTCGATCGACGCGCTGTTCCAGACGCTGCGCGGGCGCTGGGACAGCCTGGACTTCATCGTCCACGCCATCGGCTTTTCCGACAAGGAGCAGCTGCGCGGGCGCTATGCCGACACCACGCGCGACAACTTCCTGATGACGATGGATATTTCCGTCTATTCCTTCACCGCCGTCGCCCGCCGCGCCGCCGCGATGATGCCGAATGGCGGCTCGATGCTGACCCTGACCTATTACGGGGCCGAGCGGGTCATGCCGCATTACAACGTCATGGGCGTGGCCAAGGCGGCGCTGGAAGCATCTGTGCGCTATCTCGCCGAGGATTTCGGCAAGGACGGCATCCGCGTCAACGCCATTTCGGCCGGGCCGATCAAGACGCTGGCCGCCAGCGGCATCGGCGATTTCCGCTACATCCTGAAATGGAACGAGCTGAATTCGCCCCTGCGCCGCAACGTCAGCCAGGAAGAGGTCGGCAAGTCGGCGCTCTACCTGCTCTCGGACCTGGGCTCGGGTGTGACGGGAGAGACTCATCACGTCGATTCGGGCTATCACATCGTCGGCATGAAGGCGGTGGACGCGCCCGACATCGCCACCACGAAAAAGGACTGATCCCCGGCGATGAGCGTCGAGCAGGTCATCGCGCTTGTCTCGGCGCTGTCGCTGGCGATCCTGACGCCGGGCCCGGCGATCATCGCCACCGTGCAGACCGCCTTCGCCCATGGGCGCGAGCGCGCCCTGCCCTATGCGCTGGGGCTGGCCGTGGGCGCGTCGCTGTGGTGCATCGCGGCGCTCGGCGGGCTGGCGGTGGTCTTCAAGCTTCATCCCGGCTGGTTCGCCGGGATGAAGATCCTCGGCGGCTTCTACCTGCTGTGGTTCGCCTGGGGGCTGTGGCGCGCCTCGACCCGGCCGCTGCCGCCGGCCGCCAGCGGCGCGCGCGGCTTTTTCGGCGGCATCGCGCTGAACCTTTCGAACCCGAAGCCGGCATTGTTCTATGCCGCGCTGATCCTGTCGGTCTTTCCCGAACCGATGGGCCCCGCGCGCCAGGCGCTGATCTACGGCATCTGCCTGGCGACCGAGCTGGCCTGGTACGCGCTGGTCGCGGTTCTGATGTCGACAGCGCCGATGCGCTCGCGCTATTTTGCCGCCAAGTTCTGGATCGACCGGGCCGCCGGCATCGCCATGGCGCTGCTGGGCCTGCTGTTGATCGTCAACCATTAAGGAGCCAGCATGAACGATCGCCTGCCCCATGAACGCGGATTCCACATCAGCTGGGACCAGATCCATCGCGATTCCCGCGCGCTTGCCTGGCGCCTGGAAGACCGCGAATGGCGGGCGATCCTGGCCATCACCCGGGGCGGGCTGGTGCCGGCGATGATCGTCGCGCGCGAGCTGGACATCCGCGTCATCGACACGATCTCGGTGAAATCCTATCACGGCAAGGGCGGGCAGGAGCGCGGCGAGGTCAAGGTGCTCAAGGCCCCCGACCCGGCGGTGATGCAGGACGGCGACGGCATCCTGGTGGTGGACGACCTGGTCGATTCCGGCCGCACGCTGGAACATGTGCGCACGATGTATCCCAAGGCGCATTTCGCCACCGTCTATGCCAAGCCCAAGGGCCGGCCGATGGTGCAGACCTATGTCACCGAGGTCAGCCAGGACACCTGGATCTTCTTCCCCTGGGACATGGCCCTGCAATACGTCCAACCCTATCGCGGCGAGGACTAACGGGCGCGCAACGGCTGCGCGGGTCGCGTCCTGCACAGCCCGCCCCCTGGCGCCGGGATTCCCAGCAATTGCAGGGCTTTTCGGCGGGACCGGCATACGGCATCGCTCATGGACAGGGCGAGCGACCGCCCTATTGCCGCCGCATCCGGTCCCGCAGCAGCTCCATGAGCGCGCCGTCGCGCGGCAGCTCATCCGCCCGCCCCTGTTCGGTCAGCCAGTAGAACCGGCCGGGCGGCAGGCTGGCGGGAAGCTCGTAATCCATCCCCTCCCATTCATCCTCGCGGAAGGAATAGAAGGCCCAATGGCCGCCGCGTGCCTGGACGGCATCCAGGACGTCGGTCAGCCAGGCGCCGCAATCGGGCCAGCGCCGCATGCAGCCGAATTCGGCGGCGACGATGCGGGTGGGCGGCAGGCCCTGCGCCTCGGCCCAGTCGAAGGCCGCGCCGATATGGGCGGCGACGGCGGCGCGATCCCAGGCCTGCTCGCCCCCGGCATAGGCGGTCACCACGCCGGGATAGCGCAGCGGCGCGTCGCGCTGCATGTTCGGGGCGCTGGTGGCGGCATAGGGTTCATACATGTGGAAGGCGTAAAGCACCCTGCCGTCCGGCAAGGCCGCCGGCCAGGCCGCCAGCGAGCGCGGATTGGCGAACCAGCCGCCATCGACCATCACCGGCGTCGCCGGATCGACGGCGCGGATCGCCGCGATGGCCCTTGCGTAGAAGCCGGGCAGATCGCGCAGGCCGCCCGACTGCCGTGCCTGCCATTGCCGCAGCGCCTGGTCCGGGCCGTTCTCGGCCGGGCCGCCGTGCCTTTCCGGCGCCGGCTCGTTCAGGATGTTGTAGCCGGCGACCGCCGGATGGTCCCGCAGCGCCGCCGCCAGATCGGCCCAGAACCGGACGGCCTGGTCCTGATAGCCGGCCTCGGACCAGATGCTGTCGTCGTATGCGCCGCCGTTCTGCTGCGACCAGCGGCCACCCGGCAGGCTCAGCGGCACGACCACCACCTTCAGCCCCGCCGCATGGGCATCGTCCAGCACCCGGCGCAGGGTGGCGAGATCCTCGGGGACGAGGCCGGCATAGTGGTCGGCGTCGCCGATCAGGAAATCCCGGCCCCTGCCCTTCCACTTGCTGAAGGACAGCCGCACCCAGGTCGCCCCGGTTCCGGCCAAGGCGCGGAAATAGGCCTGGTCCTGCGGCGCGGCGTTGAAACCGTTCGCCCCGGGCTGCGGACTGTCCCAGAAGCCGATCAGGTCGGCGGCTGCGGCAGGCTGCGCCAGGGCAAGGCAGAGAGCGGCCGTCGCGGACCGGCGGAAGGTCGCGCCGACGGCAAGGGCGCCCTCACCGGCTGCCCGAAACAGGCCCCACGGGCGCAGGATCGGGCGGGACGACAGAGCCACCGGCCCCGCCCCTAGCCGTTCCCGCGCACGAAGCGCGCCGCCTCTTCCGCCGCGCGGCGCAGGGCGCGGCTCTTGTTCACCGTCTCCATGAACTCGGCCTCGGGGTCGCTGTCATAGACCACCCCGCCGCCGGCCTGGATGTAAAGCTGGCCGTCCTTGATGACCCCGGTGCGCAGGGCGATGCACATGTCCATCTCGCCATTGGCGGCGAAATAGCCGACGCCGCCGGCATAGACGCCGCGCTTCTCCGGCTCGAGCTCGTCGATGATCTGCATCGCCCGGACCTTGGGTGCGCCCGAGACGGTGCCGGCCGGCATCCCGGCCAGCAGCGCCGAAAGCGCATCCTCGCCCTCGCGCAATTCGCCCACCACGTTCGAGACGATGTGCATGACGTGGCTGTAACGCTCGACGATGAACTGCTCGGTGGGCGTCACGGTGCCCATCTTCGCCACCCGGCCGACATCGTTGCGGCCCAGGTCCAGCAGCATCAGGTGCTCGGCCAGCTCCTTCTGGTCGGCCAGCAGGTCGGCTTGCAGCGCATCGTCCTCGGCCGGGGTCGCGCCGCGCGGGCGGGTGCCGGCGATGGGGCGGACGGTGACCTGGCCCTCGCGCAGCCGCACCAGAATCTCGGGCGAGGCACCGACGATCTGGAAACCGCCGAAATTCAGGAAGAACATGAAGGGCGAGGGATTGGTGCGCCGCAAGCTGCGATAGAGCGCGAAGGGCGGCAGCGGAAAGTCCATCGCCCAGCGTTGCGAGGGCACCACCTGGAAGATGTCGCCGGCGCGAATGTATTCCTTGGCCTTTTCCACCGCGGCCAGATAGGCTTCCTTGCTGAAATTGCTGCGCAATTCGCCGATCTTCAGGTCGTGGCCCAGGGCGCGCGGCTCGCTGGGCTGGCGGTCGAGCGAGCGCAGCGCCTCCATCAGCCGCTCGGCCGCCTGGGCATAGGCGGCGCGGGCGGGCGTGGCCGCGTCATGCCAGGCGGGGGCGCAGAGAAGCACCTCGCCCTTGACCCCGTCCAGCACCGCGACGACCGAGGGGCGCATCATCATCGCGTCGGGCAGGCCGAGGGGATCGGGGTTCACGTCGGGCAGCCGCTCGACCAGCCGGATCATGTCATAGCCCAGATAGCCGAACAGGCCGGCCGCGCCCGCCGGCACGCCGTCCGGCATGTCGATGCGGGATTCGGCGATCAGGGCGCGCAGGCTGTCCAGCGCCGGGCGGTCGTCGGCGGTGAACTCGTCCGAATAGCGGGCGTTGCGATTGATGCGCGCCTTGCCGTCGCGGCATTCCCAGATCAGGTCTGGCTTCATGCCGACGAAGGAATAGCGGCCGCGCACCTCGCCGCCGGTGACGCTTTCCAGCATGAAGGAATTCGGCGCCGCCTCGGCCAGCTTCAGCATCAGGCTGACCGGCGTGTCGAGATCGGCGGCCAGGCGGATGGTCAGCAGCTGGTTGCGGCCCTGGGCCCAGCCGCGCTCGAATGCGGGGAAACCGGGGGTGATCTCCATCACTGGACCTGCGCGTTCACCGCATCCACGGCGGTCTGGTTCAGGGTGACGCCGCCCTGGGCTTGGAGCGCGCGGGCGAAATAGTCGAACACGTCCTGGCGCAGCGAATCCGCCAGGCGGTTGGCGATGCCCTCGCGCACCTGCTCGGCCTCGTCGCCCTCGGTCACGGCGGGGTGGATCTTGTCGAGCCTGACCAGGAACACCCGGTTCTCGGCATCGACCACCTCGGTATCGCCCTCCCTGGCGATCTCGAAGGCCTGGCTGACCAGATCCTGCGGGGCGTCGCTGACGAAGCCGCCGCGCGCCAGGCCGGTGACGGCAGTGCCGGCATCGGGGCCGGTCGCGGGATCGGTCGCGGGGACGGCGGGCGGCGCCTGGGGCGGAGTAACGGCGGCATTGCCGGCGGCGGCGCCGACCGCCTGCGCGACCGGAGCGGTCGCCGCCGTCGGGGCGGGCTCGACAGCCGCCTCGGCCTGGACCTTGCGCTCCTCGGCCAGGGCCAGAAGCTGGCGATGCGTCTCGTTGCGGGTCCAGTCCTCGGCCACGCGGTCCTTCACCTCGGCGAAGGGGATCAGTGCCGGCGGCTGGATGCCGTCGAGACGCAGCGCGAAGACGCCGCCATCGTCCAGCTCCAGCAGCTCGGGGAAGTCCTTCTCGTCGATCTCGGCGGCTTTCTGGCGGAAGACCGGATAGGCGTCGATGCCGTTCGGATCGGCCTCGGCCCCGGCGCTCCAGTCGATCCGGCCCAGCTTCATCGGGGTTTCCTCGGCCATGTCCTCGAGCGTGGCGCCGCCGGCCAGCATGTCCGCGAACTCGGCCGACCGGTCCTCGATCACCCGGCGGGCGCGGTCCACCGCGGCCTCGATGCGCAGGTCGTCGCGGGCTTCTTCGAAGGGGATGTCCACCGGGTCGAGGATGGCGTTCATCGAGAACAGCGCCGGCCCCAGATCGGAACTGGCCGGGCCGGCGATGCCGGGCGCGTCCAGCGCGAAGACCGCCTCGCCGGCGGCGCCCAGGTCGGCCTGGCTGACCTCGCCCAGGTCGATGTCGTTGAGCGTCAGCCCGCGCTCGGCGGCCAGCTGCTCGAAGGTGACCTCGCCGCGGTCGATGCGGGCCTTGGCCTCCTCGGCGGCGGCCATCGTCGGGAAGACCAGCCGCTCGACCATGCGGCGCTCGGGCTGCCGGAATTCGTCGATGCGCTCCTGATAGAGGTCGCGCAGCGCCTGCTCGTCCACCTCGACCTCACCCTCCAGCATCTCGGGGGTCAGCCAGACATAGGTGATCTTGCGGATCTCGGGCGCGGTGAAGCGGTCGGCATTGGCCTTGTGCCAGGCTTCCAGCGTCGCGTCGTCGGGGGTGGCGATCGGCTCGGGCAGATCCTCGGGTTTCAGCTCGCGCCAGCGGATGTCGCGGGTCTCCAGCAGCCAGCCCTGGGTCAGCGCGGTGACGGGCTGCGGTGCGCTCACCCCGGCCAGCGCCGCCTGCTGCAGGATCAGCCGCGCCTCGTCCATGCGCAGGTCGTGCTCGAACTCGGCCTCGCGCAGTCCCTCGCGGCGCAGGGTGTCGGCATAGATGTTGCGGTCGAACTGGCCGTTCATGCCGCGGAAGGCCGGCGAGCCGGTGATCTGCTCGGCCACCGCCTTGTCGCCGACCGAGATCCCCAGCCGGTTCGCCTCGGCCTCGAGCGCGGCGGCGGTATAGAGCCGGGCCAGCGCCGCCCGGTCGATGCCGATGGCCTTGGCCTCGGCCGCGCTGACCTGCCGGCCGGTGCGGGCCGAGAAGTCCTGCATCTCGGCGCGCAGGGTGCGGGCATAGTCCTGCGACGAGATGCCGACATCGCCGACCGAGCCGATATCGGCCGAGCCGCCCGAGAAATTGGTGACGCCGAAGCCGCCCAGCCCCAGGACCAGCATCCCCATAAGCAACCAGACGATCGTCGATTTGCCCTTGCCGCGCATGATGATGCCGTGCCCCGCCACTTGTTCTTGTCAGTCAGCGCAAGTCTTTAGGGTGCCAAGGGCCCGGCGGCAAGTGCCGCGACGCCGCGCCGCCGCCTCCTGCGCTTCACAATCCGGTCGGCGCGGTCAGGGCCGGAAGGCGTCCAGCCGCCGCATCAGCGCCGCGATGCCGTCGCGGTCGGCATTGGCGAAGGCGATGCGCAGGTGGCGCGCGGCCTCGGGATCGCCCTCGGGCATGAACATGGTGCCGGGCAGCAGCAGCACCCCGGCCTGATGCAGCAGGCGTTGCGCCAGCTCTGGCGCGGGCATGTCGAAGGGATGCTCGACCCAGGCGAAATAGGCGCCGCAGCCCTTGACGCGCCAGCCCGGCAGCGCCGCCATGCCCCGGGCCATGGCGTTGCGGCGGGCCAGGATCTCGGCCCGCTCGCCGGCCAGCCACTCCCGCAGGTTCGCCATGCCCCAGGCGGCGCCGATCTGGCCGATCTGTCCGGCGCAGATGGCGACGGTGTCGAGGAATTTCTCGACCTCGGCCATGCGGGCCGGGCTGGCGATCAGCGCGCCCACGCGATGCCCGGTCAGCCGATAGGCTTTCGAGAAGCTGTAGAGATGGATCAGCGTATTGCCCCAGTCGGGATCGGCGAACAGGTCGTGCGGCGCGCCCTCGCGCGCGTCGAAATCGCGATAGGTCTCGTCCAGGATCAGCGCCAGACCGCGCGAGCGCGCCAGGTCGAAGAAGGCCCGCAGCAGCTCGGCCGGATATTCCGCGCCCGAGGGATTGTTGGGGCTGACCAGCACGATGGCGCGCGAGCGGTCCGAGATCAGCCGGGCGGCCGCCTCGGCGTCGGGCAGCATGCCCGGGCCGCAGCGCAGCGGCACAGCGCGGATGCCCTGCATGTCCAGCCACATCTTGTGGTTGAAATACCAGGGCGTGGGCAGGATCACCTCGTCTCCCGCCCGGGCCAGCGTCTGGATGGCGGCGCAGAAGGCCTGGTTGCAGCCCTGGGTGATCGCGACCTCATCGGGGCGGATGGTGCCGGCATAGGCGCGGCTCCAGTCGCGGGCCACCACCTCGCGCAGTTCGGGACGGCCCAGCACCGGGCCGTAGAGATGCGCGTCGGGCCGCTCCAGCGCCGCCTCGGCCATGGCGCGGCGCAGGGCTTCCGGCGGCGGCTCGACCGGCGCGGCCTGGCTGAGATTGATGAGCGGCCGCTCGGGCGGGAAAACCAGCCCTTCGAGCCAGCGGCGGGCCTCCATCACCGGCGGACGGAAGGTGGCGGCGAGGGCGGGATTGAGCGGCAACATGGGTCTCAGTCGGTCAGGCGCAATCCGCCGAAATCCGGCGGCGTGGACAGGTCGAAGCCCGAGCCCGAGCCCGCGGCAGGCGGCGGGGCGGCGGCTTCCTTCTCCGGGCCCGGCTCGGCCGGTGCAGCCTCGGCCGGCGGTTCCGGCGGGCCTGCGACCGTCGGGACAGCGGCGGGCGGCGCCCGCTCG
>NZ_JAEHFP010000083.1 GCF_016446475.1 Paracoccus binzhouensis
GCCGGCGCCGCCGCCCTGCCGCAGGCGCCGCGCGGTGGTCTGCCGGGCCTGCGCCCTGCCCCGGCACCCTTGGACGAGGACCGCGATTTCGCCCCCCAGCCCGAGCTGATCGACCCCGAGACGCATTATGCCGAGGATGACGAGCCGCCCTCGGACGCCGCGATCAGCGCCCGGATCACCGATGCCATCCGCACCCGTTCGGAAGGCAAAAGCCTGCTGTCGGCGGTGACGGCGCGGCTGACCGGCGCCCGCGCCGCCTCGGCGCGCACCGAGCCGCCGCTGAGCGCCGAGGAGGACGAGGACGAGGATTTCGCCGAACCTGTCAGCGCCGCACCCTTCGGCGCAGAAACGCCGCGCGTGGTGGTGCCGCCGAAAAAGCCCGTCCCCTCGCGGCAGGCGCAATCCGAGGCGCAGCCGGCGCTGCGCTTCGACGAATCGGCCAGCCATTACGAACATCCGCCGCTGTCGCTTCTGACCGCGCCGACCACCGTCGAGCGCCACCAGCTGTCGCAAGAGGCACTGATGGAAAACGCCCGCATGCTGGAAGCTGTGCTGGACGATTACGGCGTCAAGGGCCAGATCACCGAGGTCCGCCCCGGCCCCGTGGTCACGCTTTACGAACTGGAGCCGGCGCCGGGGCTCAAGGCCAGCCGGGTGATCGGGCTGGCCGACGACATCGCGCGCAGCATGTCGGCGCTGTCGGCGCGCGTGTCCACCGTGCCCGGCCGCTCGGTGATCGGCATCGAGCTGCCCAATGCCCGGCGCGAAAAGGTGGTGCTGCGCGAGATTCTGGCCTCCAAGGCCTATGGCGACGGCACCCAGCCGCTGCCGCTGGCGCTTGGCAAGGACATCGGCGGCGGGCCGGTGGTGGCAAACCTGGCCAAGATGCCGCACCTGCTGATCGCCGGGACCACCGGCTCGGGCAAGTCTGTGGCGATCAACACCATGATCCTGTCGCTGCTCTACAAGCTGACGCCCGAGGAATGCCGCCTCATCATGATCGACCCCAAGATGCTGGAACTGTCGGTCTATGACGGGATTCCGCATCTGCTTTCCCCCGTCGTCACCGATCCCAAGAAGGCCGTCGTCGCCTTGAAATGGGTGGTAGGCGAGATGGAGGAACGCTATCGCAAGATGTCCAAGATGGGCGTGCGCAACATCGAGGGCTATAACGGCCGCGTGCGCGAGGCGCTGGACAAGGGCGAGCTGTTCAAGCGCACCGTGCAGACCGGCTTCGACGAGGATACCGGCGAGCCGGTCTTCGAGACCGAGGAATTCCAGCCCGAGACCTTCCCCTATATCGTTGTGATCGTTGACGAAATGGCCGACCTGATGATGGTCGCCGGCAAGGAGATCGAGGCCTGCATCCAGCGGCTGGCGCAGATGGCGCGGGCCAGCGGCATCCACCTGATCATGGCGACGCAGCGGCCTTCGGTCGATGTGATCACAGGCACGATCAAGGCGAACTTCCCGACCCGGATCTCCTTTCAGGTGACGTCCAAGATCGACAGCCGCACCATCCTGGGCGAGCAGGGCGCCGAGCAGCTGCTGGGCCAGGGCGACATGCTCTACATGGCGGGCGGCTCGCGCATCACCCGCGTCCACGGGCCCTTCGTTTCCGACGAGGAAGTCGAGGAGGTGGTGAACCACCTGAAAAGCTTCGGCCCGCCCAGCTACATGGCCGGCGTGGTCGAGGGCCCGGACGAGGAACGCGCCGACAGCATCGACCAGGTGCTGGGGCTCAGCACCGGCGAGGGCGGCGATGCCGAGCTTTACGACATGGCCGTCGCCATCGTCGCCAAGGACCGCAAATGCTCGACCTCCTATATCCAGCGCAAGCTGGCCATCGGCTACAACAAGGCCGCGCGGCTGGTCGAGCAGATGGAAGAGCAGGGCGTCGTCAGCCCGGCGAACCATGTCGGCAAGCGCGAAGTGCTGGTGCCGGAGGTCTGAGCGGCCCTCGGCAATCGGCGCGGAGCCGTTGCGGGTGATCTCGATCAGCTTGCGGCGGGCATGGGCCCGGCAATGGGCAAGCCGGATACTCGCGCCGATCCGGTCTGGCGCAATCAGCCGATTGTATCCGGCATAGCCGTCGACCTGCAGGATGCCACCGAAGCCCTGCAAGATCCGCGCCACATGCTGACGCATCTCGAACACGCTCCAGGTCGACTTCTACGTCGAGGCGCTGAACGAGGCCAACCGCCGCTTCGGGGCGCCTGACATCATGAATACGGATCAGGGCAGCCAGTTCACGTCATTCGCCTGGACGGATCGACTGAAGCGGGTCGGCACAAGGATCGCGATGGATGGCAAGGGGCGTTGCATCGACAATGTCTTCATCGAGCGCTTGTGGCAGTCCCTGAAATACGAATGCGTCTACCTGCATGCCTGGGAGACCGGATCCCAGGCAAAGGCCGCAATCGGCCACTGGATCACATTCTGCAACCACCGGCGGCCTCATACCGCCCATGGCGGGCAGCCGCCCGCCGTGATTTACTGGAACAGTATCGAAACCGATCAGCAGCCGCAGGCAGTAGCTTAAATCACCCCGGAAACTGTCCAAGGATCGGGGAGTAGCTCATCCATTACGACAATCACGATCAGCTGCGAACGCATCTCGACGGCTTCATCGCCGCCTATAACGTCGCTCGTCGGCTCAAGACACTCAATGGCCTTACACCCTACGAATACATCTGCAAGATCTGGACTTCAGAGCCAGACAGATTCATCGTCAATCCGATCCACCAGATGCCGGGACTGAACACCTAGCCGCTTCGCGACAGGAACTGCCGGCAGCGTTCGCTTTGCGGGTCGCCGAAGACCTGTGCCGGCGCGCCGCGCTCTTCGATCCGGCCGTTGTGCAGAAAGATGACCTGGCTCGACACGTCGCGGGCGAAGCTCATCTCATGCGTGACCAGGATCATCGTCCGGCCCTCCTCGGCAAGGCCGCGGATCACCTTCAGCACCTCGCCCACCAGTTCGGGGTCCAGCGCGCTGGTCGGCTCGTCGAACAGCAGCACCCGCGGCTCCATGCACAGGGCGCGGGCGATGGCGATGCGCTGCTGCTGGCCGCCCGACAGATGGGCGGGATATTGGTCGCGCTTGTCGTAAAGCCCGACCTTGTGCAGCAGCGCCTCGGCCTTGTCGCGCGCCTCGGCGCGGCTCAGGCCCAGCACATGCACCGGCGCCTCGGTGATGTTCTGCATCACCGTCATGTGCTGCCACAGGTTGAAGCCCTGGAACACCATCGACAGCAGGGTGCGGATGCGCCGCAGCTGCCGCGGATCGGCGGCATGCAGGTTGCCGTCGCGGCCGGGACGCAACGCCAGTTCCTCGCCTGCCACCGCGATGCGGCCGCGGCTGGGCAGTTCCAGCAGGTTGATGCAGCGCAGGAAGGTGCTTTTCCCCGAACCCGAGGCGCCGATCATCGACACCACCTCGCCCTCTCGCGCGGCCAGTTCGACGCCCTTGAGCACCTCGAGCGGGCCATAGCGTTTGTGCAGATCCTCGACCCGGACGGCGAGGGGGGATTGCGGGTCGGGCTGGGGATGGAACATGGTGTCCTCGGGGAAATGGCGTGTCATGCGGTCCGGCCTGTGGACTGGGGACGCTGAAAGGCCAGCAGCCGCGCCTCGGCGCGACGGAACAGCCAGACCAGCGTGAAGGCGATAGCGGCGTAAAGCACCGCGGCGATGCCGAAGGCGCCGAAGGGCGCATAGGTGGCCGCGTTCACGTCGCGGGCGATCTTGAGGATGTCGGGCACCGTGGCGGTGAAGGCGATCGAGGTCGCATGCAGCACCAGGATCACTTCGTTGCCATAGGCGGGCAAGGCGCGGCGCAGCGCGCTTGGCAGGACGATCCGGCGATAGACGCCGAAGCCGGTCATGCCGAAGACCCGCGCCGCCTCGACCTCGCCCGGCGGCACGGCGCGGATGGCGCCGGCAAAGATCTCGGTCGTATAGGCGCAGGAGCAGATGCCGAAGGCCAGGATGGCGCAGTTGATCCCCTCGCGGAAGAAGGCGTTCAGCAAGGGTTGGGACTGCACCAGGGGCAGGCTGTAGACGCCGCTGTAAAGGATCAGCAACTGCACATAAAGCGGCGTGCCGCGGAAGACATAGGTGAACAGCCAGACCGGCAGGCGCAGCCAGGGATTGGCCGAGGCGCGCGCCACCGACAGCGGCACCGCCAGCACGAAGCCCAGGGCCAGCGAGGCGACCAGCAGCCACAGCGTCATCGCCACGCCGGTGATCCTGTAGCCGTCGGTCCAGAGATAGGCCTTCCCGTATTCCTGCAGGATTTCGATCATGCGGCATGCCTCCGGGTTCCGGCCGAGAAGCGCCGTTCAAGCAGCAGGACGACCAGGTTGATGACCGTCGCCAGGGCCAGGAAGATCAGGGCGCCGAGGATGCTGAAATAGAAGAACTGCCCCGAGCCTTTCCCGGCATCCTGCGTCGCCTTGATGAGGTCGTTCAGCCCGATCAGCGACACCAGCGCCGTGGCCTTGATCATCACCTGCCAGTTGTTGCCGATGCCCGGCAGGGCGTGGCGCATCATCTGCGGAAACAGCACCCGGCGGAACAGCGTGCGCGGTGCCATGCCATAGGCCAGCGCCGCCTCGATCTGGCCGCGATGCACCGCCTTGAAGGCGCCGCGGAAGGTCTCGGTGAAATAGGCGCCATAGATCACCGCCAGCGTGATCGCCCCGGCCGAGAACGGGTCGATGTCGATCTGCGCCCAGCCCAGCGCGTCGGTCAGCCGGTTCAGCCAGATCTGCAGGCTGTAGAACAGCAGCAGCATCATCACCAGGTCGGGCACCGAGCGGATGACGGTGGTATAGGCCGCCCCCAGCATCTGCAGCGCCCGGTTGCGCGACAGCTTGCAGCCGGCGCCCGCCAGCCCCAGCAGAAAGGCGCCGACCATGGCCAGCAGCGCCAGTTTCAGCGTCATCGCCAGGCCCGCCAGAATCAGCGGGCCGTAGCCGTTCAGCGACATGGCCTCTCCTCCCCTCGATGCCGGGCCGCGGCGGGCCGCCGGCCTCTATTCGGCGCCATAGACGTCGAAATCGAAATACTTGTCGTTGATCTGCTTGTAGGTGCCGTTGGCCCGGATCGCGGCCAGCGCCCGGTTCCAGTCCTCACGCAGCGCCCTGTCCTGCTTGCGGAAGCCATAGCCCGAGCCGACGCCGAAATAGGCCGGGTCGTTCAGGTCGGGACCGGCGAAGGCGAAATCGGCGCCCTCGGTCTTCTTCAGGAAGCCGTCGGCGGCCTGGATCGAGGCCTGCAGCGCGGCGTCCAGCCGGCCGCTGGTCAGGTCGGCATAGATCTGGTCCTGGCTCTGATAGGACACGATCTCGACCCCCTCGGGCATCCACAGCGCCCTTGCATAGGTTTCCTGCGACGAGCCCTGCTGCACGCCCACCCGCTTGCCGCGCAGCGAGGCGGCGGTAGGTTCCAGCCCCGAGCCCTTGCGCGCCACCAGCCGGGCCGGCGCGTTTGAGTACTTGTCCGAGAAGGCGATCTGCTCGGCGCGCTTTTCGGTAATGGTCATGGACGAGGCGATGACGTCGAACTTGCGCGCCTGGAGCGAAGGGATGATGCCGTCCCAGCCGCTTTCGACCCAGACGCATTTCGCGCGCAGCTCGGCGCAGATCGCCTCGGTGATCTCGACGCCGAAGCCGGCCAGCGTGCCGTCGGGCTTCTTGTATTCCAGCGGCGGATAGGTCGGGTCGATGCCCAGCCTGATGGTCTGGCCGGTCCGGTCATCGGCATGGGCCGCGCCGGTGCAAAGCAAGGCCAGAAGCAAGCTCCTGATGGTGTTCAGCATGATGTTTCCCCTGTCATGGTGCCTTGGGCCTGGCGGTCTGCGGTTGCGGCAGCGATGGTTTCCCGGGCCCGGGCCGGCGCCAGGAACGCCTCGGCCAGCCGGACCCAGTAGCTGGCGCCCATGGCCAGCACCTCGTCGTTGAAGTCGTAATGCGGGCTGTGCAGCGGCGCGCTGTCCGGCCCGTTGCCGATATGGATGTAGGAGCCGGGGCATTGCTCCAGCATCAGCGCGAAATCCTCGCTGGCCATGGCGGGCGGCAGGTCGGGCAGGATGGCGTCGCGGCCCAGCCAGTCCTCGGCCACCTGCCGGGCAAGGGCGGTCTGGGCCGGATGGTTGACCAGCACCGGATGGCTGCGGGCATAGTCCACCACCGCCCGGGCGCCGAAGCTTTCGGCCTGCGATCGGGCCAGGCAGCGGATGCGGCCTTCCAGCAGCTCGCGCAGCTCGGGCGACAGGCAGCGGACGGTCAGCGCCATCTCGGCCGTCTCGGGGATGACGTTCGCGGCCTCGCCAGCATGCAGCGCGCCCACGGTGATCACTGCCGCTTCCTGGGGATCGACATTGCGCGCCACGATGGATTGCAGGGCCGAGACGATGGCGGCCCCCACGACCACCGGATCGACCGCCCTGTGCGGCGCGGCACCATGGCCGCCCCGCCCCTGGATCCGGATGCGCGCGGCATCGGCCGAGGCCATGGTCGGGCCGGTGCGAAAGGCCAGCTGGCCCGCGGGCAGGCCGGGCAGGTTGTGCATGGCAAAGATCGCCTCGCAGGGGAAGCGGTCCAGCAGCCCCTCGGCCAGCATGCGCGCGGCGCCGCCCAGCCCCTCCTCGGCCGGCTGGAAGATCAGGTGCAGCGTGCCGCAAAAGGCGCGTGTCCGGGCCAGATGCTGGGCCGCGGCCAGCAGCATGGCGGTGTGGCCGTCATGGCCGCAGGCATGCATCCGGCCCGCGACGGTGCTGCGCCAGGGCAGGTCCGTCGCCTCGTGGATCGGCAGGGCGTCCATGTCGGCGCGCAGGCCCAGGCGGCGGCCCGGGCCATTGCACAGCCGGCCCACCACGCCCGTGCCCGCCATCCGGGTCACCTCGTAGCCCCATTCCGCCAGCAGGCCGGCCACCAGCGCGCCGGTGGCGGTCTCGGCAAAGCCAAGCTCGGGCCGGCTGTGGATGCGGCGGCGGAGGCGCACCGCCTCGGCGGCGATCCGGGCGATTCCGGGCAATACGGCCTTGTGCATCCTCCCTCTCCTCCCCTTCGCCGGGCGGCCCGGCATGGGCGCCGCCCGGACCATAGCGTCACGGGGACATTGAGACGGAGACAAAACTTTCTTATGGATATAACTACCCGTTATCTCCCGGAGGGCGCCATGAAGCTGCATCAACTCGAGGCGCTGGTCGCCAGCGCCGAAACCGGCAGCGTGCGCAGCGCCGCCCGGCGGCTGGGCGTCTCGCAGCCCGCGGTCACCCGGGCGCTGCGCGAGCTGGAGGCCGAGCAGCAGCTGCCCCTGCTGCTGCGCTCGCCCGCGGGGCTGAGCTTCACCGCGCATGGCCAGGCGCTGCTGGCCCATGCCCGGCTGATCCTGAACCAGATGCGCCAGGCCGAGGAGCAGATGAGCCTGCGGCGCGGCCGGCTGGAGGGGCGGCTATGCGTCGGCGTGACGCCCTGGGTCTCGCTGATCCTGCTGCCCCATGCCCTGCGCAGCTTCCGGCGGCAGATGCCCGAGGTTCGGCTGGAATTCTTCGACAGCTTCGCCATGATCGCCCAGCCGCTGCTGCGCGACGGCTCGATGGACCTGGCGGTCGGCCAGCCCTCGCCCGGCATGTCACCGCAGGAATTCCGCATCGAGCCGATCCTGCGCTATCAGACCGGCATCATGGTGCGCCGCGGCCATCCGCGCGCGGGATGCGCCAGCATCCACGACCTGCTGGACCAGGACTGGCTGCTGAACTTCGCCCCCGACGGCCGCGAGCGGCTGATCGACGAGCTGTTCACCCGCCACGGCGTCCATCTGGACGAGGCGCGGATCGTGCAGGCCAATTCCGCCCTGCTGGCGCAAGCGCTGGTCGAGCAAGGCGACATGTGCACCTGGGTGCCGAAAATCATGGCGGTCGCGCCGATGTTCGAGGGACGGACGATGATCCTTGCGCTGCGCGAGCAGTTCAGGACCTGCGATCTTTGCCTGATCAGCCGCCGGAACACGCCGCCCAGCCCTGCAGCCGAAGCGTTCGTCCATTGCCTGAAAGCCTCGGTGCGCGAGCAGGCCCAGAAGGCGAGGCAATGGGGCGAGCTGCTGCGGCCGGCAGCCGAGCGCTGACCGCGGGCTGGTCCCGCCGGGCAAGGGGTCCAAGAGCCACGGCCGAGGGGAACCCCCCTGCCCGGCCTGCCGCAGCGGCTGGCCGCAGGCCCAGCGCGCGGAAAGCGCAATCGCAACGCGCCTGTCGAACCGCTTGCCCCTGCGCCAAGGTGGCGGACGGCCAGATGCCGGACCGCACCGGCATTGCGGCTCGGCACGATCCCGGCCCAGGATCGCGATTGCATGCGGCCGGGCGTCCCGCCTTGCCCGGCATGGTCTCCCGCTGCCCCGCAGCCCCCTGCCCCGGCCGTCGCATCCTCTGCCGTCCTGGACGTTTCACCAGTGAAACATACGCTTTGCCTGTGGCATACAGTCGCACAGGCTTGGTTGCGCAGAACAGGTAGGACGCACGAACATGAACCCACTGACGATTGGCCGCCGCGACTTCCTTCGCGGTGCTGCGGGCGCCGTCGCGACGCTGGCTCTTGCCGGTCCGGCCGCCGCGGCCGGAACGGCATTCCGCTTCATCACCCCATTCTCATTCTCCCTGGCTTTCGCGCCGGTGCTGCATGCCGAAGCCGCCGGCTATTACGCGGAAAACGGCCTTCAGGTGTCGATCGAGGCGGCGAAGGGCGCGGCGATGGCAGCGCAGATGGTCATCGCCGGCCAGATGGATGCAGGCCGGACCGGGGGCACGAACTATCTCGTCTCGCGCGTGAACAACGACGCGCCGCTGATCTCGATCGCGACCATCGCCCAGATGTCGCCGTTCTTCCTGATCTCCTCGGCGCAAGAGCCGGTGCGGACCGTGGCCGACCTGAAGGAGCGGACGGTCGGCCTGGCCAGCCTTGGCGGCTCGATGGAGGGCACGCTGGACCTGCTGCTGATCGGCAATGGCGTCGATCCGAAGCAGGTGCGCAAGGTCAAGGTCGCCGACAACGCCGCCTCGTTCGCGCTGATCGAGGCCGGGCGCGCCGGGGCCTTTGTCGGCAACACCTCGTCCATGGTGCTGGCCAGCGCCGCGCGCAGGGACGTGCATGCCATTCCCATGGATGACGGCATGCCCGGGCAGGTCTATGTCGCCAGCCCCGCCGAGATCGAGGCGGCCCCCGAGAAATTCGTCGCCTTCCTGAAGGCCACCCATCGCGCTGCCCGCGAAATCGCCACGGCGAAGGATCTGGGCCCGGTGCTCGAGAAGCTGGTCGGACGATTCGACATTTCCGGGACCGACGACGCCGAACTGGCCAAGCGCGACCTGGAAACGAATGCGCGGAACTGGATGGCGCGGGGGCCCGAGAACCTGCTGCGCAACGTGCCCGAGATCTGGGCCCATGCGGTCGAGACCCTGCACGGCGCCGGCATGCTGGATGCGGCGCCGGATCCGACGACGCTTTACACCAATACGTTGCTGGAAAGGGCGGTGGCGTGATGGCCTTCGATCAGTCGCCGCAAGGCCCCGACATCGTCGTTTCCGGGCTGGACAAGGTGTTCGGCCACGGGGAAGCCGCGGTCCATGCCATCACCAATGCCAATCTCAGCCTCGAAAGGGGCGAGTTCCTGTCGCTGCTGGGGCCTTCGGGCTGCGGCAAGACCACGCTTCTGCGCATCATCGCGGGGCTCGAGGCGCCAAGCGCGGGCAATGTGCAGATCCGCGACCGGCAGGTCTGGACGGCGGGCCGGCGCTCGGGCGAAGCGACGCGGCCGATCTCGATGATGTTCCAGGAGGCGCGGCTGTTTCCCTGGTATACCGTCGCCGAGAACGTCGCCCTGCCGCTGCGCATCGCCGGCGTCGGCCGGACCGAGCGCATGGCGCGGGCGCGGCGGATCTGCGACACCGTCGGCCTTGGCGCCTTCGTCGATCACCGGCCGGGCCAGCTGTCCGGCGGCATGCGGCAGCGCGCCTCGCTGGCCAGGGCCCTGGTGACCGAGCCGCAGGTGCTGCTGCTGGACGAGCCCTTCGGGGCGCTGGACGCCATGACCCGCGACACGCTGAACCTCGAGCTGATGGAGGTTTGCGCCCGGGCCCGGGTGACGACGATCCTTGTCACCCATTCCATCACCGAGGCGGCCTTCCTGTCCGACCGGGTGGTGGTGCTGGCGCCCCGGCCGGCAAGGATCGTGGAAACCATCGAGATGCCGTTCCCCCGGCCCCGGGACCTGGACCTGCAGCGCACGTCCGGCTTCCAGAACATGGTGGGACGACTGAGGAAGGTGCTGACGGAGGGCGCGGCATGAAAGAGAAAACCCTGCGTATCCTGCTGCCCGTGATCGCGGTGCTGCTGTTCCTGATCGGCTGGTCGGTCTATGTCAGGACATCCGAGGTCTCGGCCTTCGTCCTGCCGGCGCCCGAACAGATCCTGCTGGCATTGTCCGGCATGATCGCCGATCCGGAGCTGTGGTATCACACCCGCATCACCATGACCGAGGCGGTGTCCGGCTTCGCCATCGCCGTGGGGCTTGGCATTACCCTGGGCTTCGTGATGGCCCGGGTGCCGCCGGTGGAATGGGCGGCCAAGCCCTTCATCGTGCTGCTGCAGCTGATCCCGAAGATCGCGCTGGCGCCGCTGTTCGTGCTGTGGTTCGGGTTCGGGCTGGAATCCAAGATCGTGATCGCGGCCGCGCTCGCCTTTTTCCCGGTGTTCTCGAACGCGCTGCAGGCGTTCAAGTCGGTCGATCCAGGAGACCGCGACGTGATGACCATGCTGCAGGCCAATCCCTGGCAGCGCTTCGTCATGCTCGACCTGCCCACGGCCCTGCCGGTGGTCCTGACCGGCACCGAGGTCGCCGTGGTGATGGCAATGATCGGTGCCATCGTGGGCGAGTTCATCGGCGGCAGCGAGGGGCTGGGCTACCTGGCGGTCATGCACCTGCAGAACCTTGCGGTGCCGCAGCTCTTTGCCGTGATCGTGGTGCTGACGCTGGTCGGACTGGCGCTTTACGCGGTGATCTCGCAGTTGCGGCGCTGGCTGACTCCCTGGCACGTCTCGGTGATCGGCTGAGCCTGCGGGCGGCCCGGCGCGCTATGGCTGCGCGCCGAGCAGCGCGGACAGGCGCTGCGCGGTGCCGCGCACACCCTCGGCGATCGCCTGGCGGCGGTCGCTGTTCGGCTCGAAGGCGCTTTGCCGGCCCGACAGGCTGATCGCCGCCACCGGCCGGTTGGAATGGTCCAGCACCACCCCCGCGCAAGAGCCGATCCCCTCTTCGTAATTGGCGACCGACCAGGCCAGCCCTTCGGCCTTGTCGGCGTCGAGCTGTCTTTCCAGCTGCTCGAAAGTCGCCGCCGTCCGCGCGGTGATCGCCGCCAGCTCGCCATCGGCCAGAAGGTCGCGGACCTCGGCGCGCGGCATATGGGCCAGGATGATCCGGCCCATGACCGTGGCATGGGCGGGCAGGCGGCTGCCCTCGCGGATATTGCTGACCAACTGCACGTCGGGCGTCTCGCGCACCAGCACGATGACATCGGTCCGCGACAGCACCCCCAGATGCGCCGAAAGCCCGGTCTCGGCCGCCAGCCGCGCCAGCAGCGGCCGGGCCAGGCGGACCACATCGCGCGAGGACAGCATGCTGGCCGTCAGTTCCAGCAGCCCATAGGACAGGATGTAGCCGCCGCCGTCCTCGTCGCGCTCGATCATGCCTTCGCGCTCCAGCGTGTGCAGCAGGCGCAGCAGCGTGGTGCGGTTCATCCCCAGGGCCGCCGCGGCCCTGGACATGTTCCGGCAGCGATTGCCGGCACTGATATAACGCAGCAGGCTGAAGGCGCGGCTGACGGGCGGCACCTCGTAGCTGGGATTCGGATCCATGACCGATTCGGTCACCGATCTGGCGGTCGAGCGTGGAATGGAAGCCTCCCGGGAAATTCGTGAACGATGTTTTCTATAATGAACAATTGCCGCCCGGCCGCCAAGCCATGTTCTGCCGATCCCCAGCCCGGCCAACGGATGCAGGGAAAATCAAGCCCGATCAAGCCGATACCCTTGAGCCCGCCGCGGCCGGCGCCGCCCGCCCCCGCGGACGGGCGCCATCAATGCAGGCGGATCGCCGCCCGGTGACGAGTTTTGTTGACAGCCCGGCGCTGCCGTTACTATTATGAACACAATGTTCAAAAATGAACGATAACGACCGAACTTGCCGCCGTGCGGCCTGCGCCGGCGGAAAACAGGAGGTTACAGATGGACGTCTTCAAGGATCGCCTTTCGCAGCGCGCGCTGGATACCAGCCGCCCCGCCCTGGCCCATCAATGCCAGGGCCGACCGCTGAGCCCCGCCGAGATCGCGCTGAAGGACGCGCTGATGGAGGTGTTCGCCACCGGGACGCATGACTTCGCCCAGGTCGCTGCCGAGCTGGCCTCGCGCCGGGTCGCGGCGCCCGTCTCGGGCCGCTCGGACTGGACCGAGGCGCTGCTGCTGGAGGAGCTGTCCGCGATCAATGCCGATCTCGACGCCGCCTATCGGGATCGCGGCTATGGCGCTTGAGTTCCGCCATGTGACCAAGCGCTTCCCGACCAGGACGGGCAAGGAGGTGACCGCCGTCCAGGACGTGACCTTCACCGTCAATCAGGGCGAGTTCGTGTCGGTGGTCGGCCCCTCGGGCTGCGGCAAGTCCACCATCCTCAGCATGACCGCCGGGCTTTACGGCCCGACCGAGGGCGAGGTCCTGGTCTCGGGCGAGCGGGTGAACGGGCCCAACCCCCATGTCGGCTTCATGCTGCAAAAGGACCTGCTGCTGCCCTGGCGCGACATCGTCTCGAATGTCGAGTTCGGGCTGGAATCGCGCGGCGTCGACCGGCAGGCCCGCCGCGCCCGCGCCATGCAGGAGCTGGTGCATTGCCACCTGGAGGGCTTCGAGCATCAATATCCCTACCAGCTGTCGGGCGGCATGCGGCAGCGCGCGGCGCTGGCGCGCACGCTGGCCATCGACCCCGAGATCATCCTGCTGGACGAGCCGTTCTCGGCCCTGGATGCGCAGACCAAGCTGCTGATCCAGAACAGCTTCGCCAAGGTCATCGCCGAACAGCGCAAGACCACGCTGCTCATCACCCATGACCTGGCCGAGGCAGTGCTGATGTCGGACCGCATCCTGGTCCTGTCCGAGCGCCCCGGCAGCGTCATCGCAGAGATCGCGGTCGACCTGCCGCATCGCGACGAGCCGCTGAGGCGCCGGACGCTGAAAGAGGTCGGCGACTATGCCGCGCAGATCTTCACGCTTCTGAAACTGGAAGAGAAAGCCGTCGCCTGATGAAGGGGAATGCCATGAGATCAGCCTTGTTTTCGGCAGCTTTCGCTGTCTCGACCCTGGTTTCCGCCGCCGCGCTTCAGGCGCAGCAGGCCGTGACCTATCTTTTCCCCGGCCCGGATTTCCTGCCGGCCTTCGCGCCCTTCCAGCTTGCCAAGGGCAAGGGCTATTTCAAGCAGGCCGGGCTGGACGTGACCTTCCGCGTCGGCAAGGGCGGCGCCGACGTGGCCACGCAGGTCGCCGTCGGCAATGCCGACCTGGGCGGCGGCATCGGCGACACGCCGATCGTGGTGCGCCCCAACGGGCTGGACGTGAAGGGCGTGGCGCTGCTGGGCGGGCACGGGCTGACGCAGCTCGCCTGGCGCAAGGACAGCGGCATCGGCGGGCCCGCGCAGTTCAAGGGCAAGCGCATCGGCGTGCTGTCCTATCAGGATACCACCTATTACAACCTGCTGGGCGCGCTGGCCTCGGTCGGGCTGACCAAGGACGACGTGCAGATCCAGTCGGTGGGACCGGGCGGGGTGATCCAGCTGACCGTCGCCGGCGAGCTGGACGGCATGTCCGGCGTGCCCGAATGGATCGCCGCCGTCGAGGCCGCCGGTGTCGAGATGGAGCAGGTCCCGGTCGAGACGATCTTCCCGGCCATGGCGCAGGCGATCATCGCCTCGGACAGCACCATCGCCGAAAAGCCCGAGATGGTCGGCGGGTTCGTCGACGCCGTCCTGCGCGCCGTCCGCGACATCGAGGCCGATCCCGCCCAGGCGGCCCGCGACTATGTCGGCTTCGTGCCGCAGCATGCCGGCAAGGAAGCCCAGATCGAGGCGATCCTGCGCGAATACGCCACCAAGGTCTATCCGGCGCAGGAGGGCCTGCCGCTGGGCGGCTTCGACCCCGAACGCCTGACCGCCGTGCAGAAGTTCTATGTCGATCACGGCATCGTCCAGACCGCCGTGCCCGTCGAGGACCTTTATACCAACGAGTTCGTCAAATGACCGATGCGACGCATGACACCCGCCCGGCGGCGCGCCCGGCCGGCCGCATCCCGCAAGCGGCCTATGCCGTGATCGAAAGGCGCGTCCAGACCGCCGTGTCGCTGGCCATCCTAGGGCTGGTCCTGCTGGCCTGGCAGTTCCTGCCGCCGCTGCTCGGCGTGCCGCGCTATATCATCCCCACCTTCTCGCAATGCCTGGCCGAGCTGCAGCGGATGTATCAGGCCGAGGGGCTGGTCGGGCACACGATCTCGACCGCGATCTACACGCTGCTGGGCTTTGCCATCGGCTCGGCGCTGGGTGCGGCGATGGGCTACCTGCTGGGCATGTCGCGCTTTTGGGAAAAGGTGCTCTCGCCCTATATCCTGGCGCTGCAGATCGCGCCCAAGGTCGCCTTCGCGCCGCTCTTCATCATGTGGTTCGGCTACAATGCCATGCCCAAGCTGCTGGTGGCGGTGCTGATCGTGTTCTTCCCGGTGCTGGTCAACGTGCTGCAGGCGATGCGCACGGTGGACCGCGACCTGGTCAACCTGGCCCGGGCCTATTCGCTGAACCGCTGGCAGATCTTCCGCAAGATCGAGATGCCCTCCACCCTGCCCAACCTGATGGCGGGGCTGCGCATCGCCTCGACCCTGGCGGTGATCGGCATCACCGTGGGCGAGCTGGTCGGCGGCAACAGCGGGCTTGGCTACCTGATCGCCTATGGCGGCGGACAGGCCAATGCGGCGATGGTCTTCAACGCCATCATCCTGCTGACCGTGATCGGATTCGCGCTCTACCTGGTCCTGGAACGGATCGAGGCGCGGGTACTGCACTACATTCCCAGGGCTCAGGGCTGAGGCGGTCGCCGCCTCCCTCCATCTCATCTCCCAAGGATATTCAGCCATGATCGACAAGAAGACCCTGATCGAGGAACGGGTGAACTCCGGCCTGCTGGGCCAGTGGTACCCGGTCGCCAAATCCGTCGAGATCAAGACCACCGTGCCCTATGGCGCAATCGTGCTGGGCCGCAAGCTGGTGCTCTGGCGCGACGGCGCCGGGCGGATCCGCTGCATCGAGGACTTCTGTCCCCATCGCGGCGCACCCCTGTCCTATGGCGAGATCCACGAGGGCAATATCGGCTGCCGCTATCATGGCGTGATCGTGGATGGCGAGGGCGTGGTGCAGCGCGTGCCCGCCATGCCGGAATGCGCGCTGGAAGGCCGCAAGGCACTGGAAAGCTTCCACGCCACCGAGCACAGCGACTGCGTCTTCGTCTACATGCCCTCGGCCGAGCAGCCCGAACCGCCCGAACTGGTCATGCCGAAGGAGCTGCAATCCGAGGACTGGACCGGCTTCCTGTGCACCTCGGTCTGGGATTGCAACTATCGCTATGCGCTCGACAACCTGGCCGACCCGATGCACGGCTGCTACCTGCATTCGGAAAGCTTCACCCTGGCCTTCGGCTCCAAGCAGGACCTGATGGAGCTGAACAGGACCGAGGACGGCTTCCGCATCTCGCGCGTCGGGCAGGTCGGCGCAAACTTCGACTGGACCGAGTTCGAGGTCCATCCCGGCAACATGTTCTGCTATCTCGACATTCCCTATCCGCCGGCGGCGGGACCGGGCGGCAACATGCGCATCGTCGGCTTCGTGCTGCCGGTCTCCGAGCGCCGCTGCAAGGTGTTCTTCTGGCGGCTGCGCCAGGTTTCGGGCCTGGCGCGGGAAAGCTGGCGCTTCCTTTACCGGGCGCAGCTGGAACAGAACCACTGGCATGTGCTGGAACAGGACCGGGTGATGCTGGAGGGCATGCCCGACGACGCCCGCAAGCGCGAGATGCTCTATCAGCACGACCTGGGCGTCAGCCGGATCCGCCAGATCCTGACCCGCACGGCGAAAAGCCAGATCGAGGCCGAAACCAGGGTCGCGGCGGAATGATGCTGCAGGGGCGCCATATCCTGGTCACCGGCGCGGCGCGGGGCCTGGGCGAGAAGATCGCCGAGCGCCTCGCCGCCGAGGGCGCGCGGCTGATCCTGGTCGACCTGCTGGCCGACGAGGGCCGGGCGGTCGCGGATCGGCTGGGCGCGGCGTTCCTGCCGGTCGATCTGGCCGATCCGACCGCCATCGCGGCCATGGCCGAGGCGGTGGCGGCGCAGGCTGGCGGGTTGCTGCACGGCCTGGTCAACAACGGGGCCATCGCCACCGGCATCGGCGGCATCACCCATGACGAGATCGAGATCGAGACCTGGGACCGGGTGATGGCGGTCAACATCCGCGGCACCTGGCTGGTCACCCGGGCGCTGGCGCCGCTCCTGAAGGCGTCGGGCTCGGGCCGGGTGGTCAACGTCGCCTCGGACACCGCGCTGTGGGGGGCGCCGCGGCTGATGGCCTATACCGCCTCGAAGGGCGCGGTGATGGCGATGACCCGCTCCTATGCCCGCGAGCTTGGCCCCGACCGGATCGGCGTCACCGCCGTGGCGCCGGGCATCCTGACCACCGAAAGCACCGATTACGTCCCCGAGGCGCGGCATCGCCTTTACGCCGAGGGCCGCGCCGTGCCCGGCCCGCAATCCCCCGAGGAGATCACCGGCACCATCGCCTTCCTGCTGGGCGAGGATGCGCTGACCCTGACCGGGCAGACCCTGCCGGTCAATAACGGCTTCTGGTTCAACTGATGGCGTTCCAGGCGAAAACATCCGGCCCCGTCGCCTATCTGGAGCGCCCCGGCGCCGGGATGCCGCTGGTGGCGCTGCACGGCATCGGCTCGAACGCGACGGGCTTCGCCGGGCTGCTGCCGCATCTGCCGGAAGCGTGGCGGGTGATCGCCTGGGACGCGCCCGGCTATGGTGCCTCGCAGCCGCTGGCCGCCGAGTGGCCGGTCGCGGCGGACTATGCCGCGGCGCTGGCCGGGCTGCTGGACCGGCTGGGCGTCGGCCGGGCGGTCCTGCTGGGCCATTCGCTGGGCACGCTGATGGCCGCCGCCTTCGCCCGCCGCCATCCCGAACGGGTCGCGGCGCTGGTGCTGGCCTCCTGCGCGCTTGGCCATGGCGTCAGCCCCGGCGCGGCGCTGTCCGAGGGCGCCAAGGCCCGCATCGACGAATTGCAGGCCCTTGGCCCCGCAGCCTTCGCAGCGAAGCGCGCGCCGCGCCTGGTCCACGATGCCGACGCCCATCCCGAACTGGTCGCCCAGGTCGCCGGCAACATGGCGCAGGTCCGCATGCCCGGCTATGGGCAGGCGGCGCGGATGCTGGCCTCGGGCCGGTTGCTCGAGGACCTGGCTGCGCTGGCCGTGCCGGCCTCGGTCATCGTCGGCGTCGGCGACCTGGTGACGCCGCCGGCGGCGAACCGCCGCGCCCATCAGGCGATCCCCGCCCGCATCCGCGGCCCGCTGATCGAACTGCCGGGGGCGGGCCATGCCATCCATCAGCAGGACCCGGCCGCCTTCGCGCGCGCCCTGGCGACCTGTCTCGACCAAACCCCGCCTGCCGCCGCCCCGGCGCAGGCCGCAAGCCAAGGAATGACAGGATGAGCGAACCCATGCGCGTCGAAAGCCTGCGCGGCATCGTGATGCGCGGTCCCGGCCTGCCGGCGACATTGCCCTTTTATCAGGACATGTGGGGCCTGACCCTGGCCCGGCAGGAGGACGGCGCCGCCTGGCTGAAGGGCACCGGGCCCGAAGCCTATCTCTACGGGCTGAAGGACGGCCCGGTCTTCGGCATCGACCACATCCATTTCAACATGCCCGACGCGGCCGCCATCGACGCGCTGCACGCCCAGGTCACGGCCGAAGGCGCCGTGGTGCTGGGCGATCCGGCGACCTTCGACGACTGGATCGGCGGCTACGGCTTCGAGATCCTCGACCCCGACCTGCGCCGGCTGCGCTTCCGGGCCGGGGGCCTGTGCCATGACGAAGAGCCGCAATGGGCCATGCCGCGCAAGGTCTCGCATGTGGTGCTGAACACCCCCGACATGGAGGGGGTGCAGGAATGGTATGAACGGGTTCTGGGCTTCCGCGTCTCGGATTACTCGGCCGACCAGATGGTGTTCCTGCGCTGCTCGTCCGACCATCACTCGATCGCGCTGGTGCGCGGGCATTACGCCTCGGTCAACCATGTCGCCTTCGAGGTGCCGACGCTGAACGAGTTCATGCGCGCCATCGGCCGGATGAAGCAAAAGGGCCATGTGCCGACCTGGGGGCCGGGCCGGCACGGGCCGGGCAACAACCCGTTTGCCTATTTCGTATCGCCCTCGGGATTCGTGATCGAGTTCACCTCGGAACTGCAGCAGATCGACGAGGCCACGCATGAGGCGCAGGTCTGGCCCCGCGACGACCCCGAGAAGATGGACCAGTGGATGACCGCCGGCCCCCCCACCCCGGCGCAGCGCGCCGTGATGCAGGGCCGCCCCGATCCCGGCTTTCCCGAACTGGTGCCGGGCCGCAACCGCAAGGACAGGGAGGCCGCCGAATGAACCGCTATGATTACGAGGGACAGGTCGCGGTCGTGACCGGCGGCTCGTCGGGAATCGGGCTGGCCACGGTGCGGCTGCTGCTGGATTGCGGCGCGCGCGTGGCGCTTTGCGCCCGCAACGAGGGGCGGCTGGAAGATGTCGCCGCGGTGCTGCGCCGCGACCATGGCGAGGACCGGGTGCTGGCCCGCGCCCTGTCGGTGCTGGATGCCGAGGCCGTGACCGGTTTCGCGGCCGAGCTGCGCGACCGTTTCGGCCGCTGCGACCTGCTGGTCAACAATGCCGGGCAGGGCCGCCAATCGACCTTTGCCGATACCTCGGACGAGGAGTGGCGCGCCGAATACGAGCTGAAGATCTTCAGCCAGGTTCTGCCGACCCGGGCCTTCCTGCCGATGCTGCGCGAGGCGCGGGGCGCCATCGTCGCGGTCAATTCGCTGCTGGCCTATCAGCCCGAGCCGCATATGGTCTGCACTTCTTCGGCGCGGGCCGGGGTGCAGAACCTGCTGAAAAGCCTGTCGGTCGAGCTGGCGCCCGAGGTGCGGGTGAATTCCGTGCTGATGGGGCTGATCAGCTCGGGCCAATGGACGCGCCGCTTTGCCGAGCGCGCGGACAAATCCGTCAGCCGCGAGGAATGGTATGGCTCGCTGGCCGAGCGCAAGGGCATCCCCCTCGGCCGGCTGGGCGATCCCGAGGAAGCGGCCCATGCCATCGCCTTCCTGGGCTCGCGGGGCGCCAGCTACATCACCGGCGCGCAGATCGACGTCTCGGGCGGCCTGTCCCGTTCTATCTGAAGGAACAATCACCATGAAAATGGACATCCGCCTCGAGGTGGAAACCGTCGGCGACCTGATCGCCCGCTACCTGGCCGATATCGGCGTCACCACGATCTTCGGGGTCATCTCGATCCACAACATGCCGATCCTGGACGCCGTGGCGCGCCAGGGCCGCATCCGCTTCGTCCCCGCCCGGGGCGAGGCCGGAGCGATGAACATGGCCGATGCCCATGCCCGGGTCTCGGGCCGGCTGGGGGTCTGCCTGACCTCGACCGGCACCGCGGCCGGCAACGCCGCCGGCGCCCAGGCCGAGGCGCTGACGGCGGGGACGCACCTGCTGCATATCACGACGCAGGTGGACCGCGAATTCGCCGACCGCGACCGCGCCGCGATCCATGACGTGCCGCGCCAGCCCAGGATGCTGGAGGGGGTGTCGAAATCGGTGTTCCGCATGTGGGATGCGCAGGGCGCCGTAGGCACGCTGACAGCGGCCTGCTCGGCGGCCCTGTCGGCCCCCTCGGGCCCGGTCAGCCTGGAGATCCCGGTGGATGTGCAGCGCAGCCCGGTCGAGGGGTCCGCGCGGGCCTATGCGCCGCTGGTGCAGCTGCCCCGCGCCTGCGACGACGCCATCGCCGAGCTGGCCGAGCGCGTGCGCGCCGCACGCCGGCCGATGCTGTGGCTGGGCGGCGGCGCGCGCG
>NZ_JAEHFP010000084.1 GCF_016446475.1 Paracoccus binzhouensis
GCGTGCCAAGGTCACCTCCCACGTAGAGATGATCTTGAATCACAGCCAGACGCGCAGGGGAATCCTTTTTGTCAACACAACCTAGATCTGCCTTGCAAGGATCGAAGCATTCTCGGTCACCCAGGGCAGCGGACTTGCCTCCCTAGGACTCTCCCCGTTGCCATGCAAACCCCGCCTCTGCCAGGGCGGGGTTTGTCATGTCCGGGGCCGGCGCATGGTCCGCAATGCTGGCATCCGCCGGTGCTGCCGTATTGTCTGCCCGCACCCAACCGCGGGGATTCAGGGGGGCAAGACCGTGCCGGCGCCCCATACCGTTCTGATAGCCCTGTCTGAAGCCGCTGATCCCGAACACCATCATGCGGGGCAAGGTCATCCCCTTCGACCCACCGGCTGAAGCGACAGCGATCCATCACGGCAAGCGCGGCCGAAACCATATCGGCATCGACGGAAAGCCAGCGCGGGCCGGGCTGGAAAAGAGCCTCGCCGTCACGCTCTCCAGGCGGTTCAGCGGCATGCCGGTCAACCTGCTGACCCGCAGCGGCGATCACGAGGCTCTGATCGCGTGGGATGTTGTGTGACACGAATATCTGCAGGGATATGCGAAGAACGCACCTCCCTGACCAATCAGATCAGGAGCCTTCTGCTGGAACGCGGGCATGTCGTGGCGCAGGGTCACGCCCGCTTGCGCCGGGTGCTCGGTGACTTGTTGGCGCCCGACGCGGGCGGCCTGAGCCTGCGCATGAGGTTCCTGCTCGGGGACATGCGGGCTTGCTGGGAAGAGCTGGATCGCCGCATCGCAGCCTTTGATGCCGAGTTCGCGGCCATGGCCCGCACTGACGACCGGGCGCGTCGGCTGACCAGCATTCCTGGCATCGGCGCGCTGAACGCCACTGCGCTGGTGGCAGCGGTCGGTGCCGCGGCCACCTTCGACAAGGGGCGCGACCTTGCCGCGTGGCTCGGTCTCGTCCCCCGCCAGGTCACCACCGGGGGACGGTCGAAGCTTTTGGGTATCACGAAGCGTGGCAGCCGGTATCTTCGCAAGATGCTGATCCAGGGCGCGCGATCTGCCATGCCGAGGTTGGCCGGGGCAGATACGACGGTCGGAGCGTGGCTGCGTGCGCTTCTTCGCCGCGCCCATCCCGACGTCGCCGTCGTCGCATTGGCCGCGAAGATGGCCCGCACCGTCTGGGCGCTGCTTCGTCACGAACGGATCTATCGGGCCGTGCCGATGCCGGCGTGAGGAATATGCGGCCGGCGAACGCCTTGCCGGACGCGCCGAACTGCGAGTGGTGAAAGGAAGATGGCCTGACAGTCGATCGGTGTTCCGCAAGCCGCCGGCGCAAAATGGCCCCTCAAGGCCGGCCCCTTTATGAGGATCGGAACGCGCGGGTCTCCATCTTGGCAGCGGCCACCGCGCCGACATGCCGGATACGTTTGCGCAGACTGATCACACCGTCACCCAATCAGTGCTTGCAACCGGGGCGGGCCATACGTTTTGACCCGCAGGCTGGAGGCCGTGCGGTGGGCCTTCAGGTAGGTCGCGTCGATCATCACGGTCTTCTCCTCGGGTTCCTCGGAAGCCAACCCCACCAGGATCCGGCCGAACACACCATTTTCCCTCCAACGCCTCCAGCGGTTGTAGAGCGTCTGGTGCGGACCGTAGTCTAGGGGGCGCGTCGCAGTCTTTCTGATTCAGATTCCTCTGAGCCTTGATCTGTGATTCCCTGTATCCGCGCAGATATGGGGGTTCGCGATGGGCAGGCCACATCCACTGGCGCTACGGGAATGCGTCGTCGCTTTTGTCGAGGAAGGGCATTCGCACCGTGCCGCCGCTGCCCGGTTCCCGGTTTCAGTGAAGTTCGTCAACGACATGGTGATCCTCAAGCGTGGACGGGCGGACTAGAACCGCGCGCCCAGGGCCATCGCGGGGGACATGGGAAACTGGTCGCCGTGCAGGGCTGGATCGAGGCGCAGATGCGCAGGAAACCCGATCTGACGCTGAACGATCTGGTGGGTGAACTGGCGGATTACCACGGCATCGCCATCCACCGCGTTTCGGTCTGGCGGTTCCTGCGTGGCCTCGGGCTGACACATAAAAAAAGACCTGCAAGCCGTCGAGCAAAAGCGGCCTGAGGTCTGGCAGGCCCGTCATGTCTGGATCACACGGCGCCAACCATTCATGGCGAACCTGTTGCCACGCATCGGATTCATCGATGAGACTTCACTGAAGACCAACATGGCCAAGACCACCGGATGGCCCCCAGAGGGGCGCGTCTGATCGACCATGCGCCCTTCAGCCACTGGAATACCCAGACCTTCATCGCCGCGCTGCGCCATGACCGGCTGGATGCACCCTGGGTTATCGACGGCGCGATGAACCGCGAGATGTTCGACCTCTATGTCGAGACCCAGCACCAGCGCAAGCCATTGCGGTTGATGAAGGTTATGCCTGACAGAACGCGCCGGTCATCGACGCGGGACTTGCCGTGGGGCTTCGGGAAAAGGGTTCAAGACGCGCCATCTGCGCATCCGACAGCCAGAAGAGATTGCTCATGTCACCGCCCGATTTTCGGGCCGCGAATCAGATCTCTAGCGCCTTATCAATGGGTCCTTCTCTTCTCCATTCGGCGGCCTTAGATCAAGCGCCATCGAGCAATACACCTCTGTGGTTTCTCGGTCGTTCGCGGGCTCTCGCTTCTCTTCGGGATCAGCACTGCGGCTCCGCGCAGCGCGCATGTGCAGAAAGGTCGCGGATCGCTCAATCTGGTCGAATCCGGTGCTGGTGACCGGATGGTGACCGCGCGCGCACCATCTCGCGGGCTTGGTAATCTTGCCGCCTTGGCAATGCCTCGTCGCTTGGGCATACTCTCCGCAGATTTTCTTGACCCATTTCTGCGGAGGCCTTTTCATGAACGCCCCCCTGCGCCAGTCCGAGCGTCTCGGGCGGCTGACCACCGCGCTCGGCCCCGACACCCTGGCGCTCCTGCGCTTCGACGGCTCCGATCATCTGAACGACCTGTTCGAATATCGCGTCGAGGCGCTGGCCACCCGCAACGATCTCGACTTCGACGCGCTGATCGGCACCCATGCCACGGTCGAGATCGAGACCCGCGACGGCACCCAACCCTTCGACGGCATCGTCACGCAGGCCCGCTGGGCCGGGGTGGGCGAGAACGGCCATCGCTACGACCTTACCCTGCGGCCCTGGTTCTGGCTCGCGAGCCGCCGCCGCAACCAGCGGATCTTTCACAACAGGACCGTGGTGCAGATCCTGACCGAGCTGCTTGCCGACTACGCCCAGCTCGGCGATCCGGCGCTGGAGATGCAGCTGTCGCAGGACTACCCGACCCTCGAATATACCGTGCAATATCGCGAGAGCGACCTGGATTTCGCCCGCCGGCAGATGGAGCGGCACGGCATCAGCTTCCATTTCCGCCACGCCATGGGCAGCCACACGCTGGTGCTGACCGACGACGTGCTGGCGCATGAGACGATCGGCGCCCGGCCCTACAAGAGCTATGACGGCCATCACCAGGCCGAGGGCGAGCATTTCTGGGACTGGGCGCCCGAGCGCAACCTGACCACCGGGGCGATCCGGCTGACCGACTACAACTTCAAGAAGCCCGACCAGGCGATGGAGGTCGACCGGCTGGGCGATGCCGCCCATGCGCAGGGGCAGATCGAAAGCTTCGACTATCCGGGCGACTATCTGGCGCAGGATGTCGGCAAGATCGTCGCCGGGCTGCGCACGTCGCAGGAGCGCGGCGCGGATCGCCGCAACCGTGCGGTGGGCGATTGCGCCTCGCTGCGGGCGGGCAAGCGGGTGACCTTGTCGGGCGACCCGGTGCCGGGGACGGGCGAGACCTATCTGTAATCATTTCGTGTCGGAGGCCTATGGGTCCGGGGGGCAGGGCAGCAACGGCTATGCCTTCACCGGCAGCTATGCCCTGATGCCGGACACGGCGCCGATGGTGCCGCCGCGGCGCACGCAGGTCCCCGTGGTGCACGGCCCGCAGACGGCGATGGTGGTGGGCGAGGGCGAGATCGACTGCGACGAATACGGCCGCATCCTGGTGCGGTTCCACTGGGACCTGAGCGGGGCGTTCTCGATGCGCTGCCGGGTGTCGCAGAACTGGGCCGGCGCCGGCTGGGGCGGCATGGTCATCCCCAGGATCGGCATGGAGGTCGTGGTCGAGTTCCTCGAAGGCGATCCGGATAAGCCGCTGGTGACGGGGAATGTGTTCAATGGGAAGAACGGCGTGCCTTACGCGCTGCCCGAGCACAAGACGCGATCCACGTTTCGAACCAATACGCATGACGGCAAGGGCACCGGGCGCGGCTTCAACGAGTTGCGCTTCGAGGACAAGCAGGGCGAGGAGGAAATCTTTGTCCATGCGCAGAAGGACATGAATATCGAAGTCCTCAACGACCGCGCCAAGGAGGTCGGCCACGATCAGGTCGAGGTCGTGGGCAATGACAAGTCGATCGAGGTCGGCGGCGATCACGACGAACTGGTCGCGGGCAATATGTCCATCGCTGTGGGTCAGAACCCGCTTTCGGACCTGTTGCGCAGCAAGTCGAAGCTGATCTTCGACAAGGTCGGCTCGGCGCTAGGCAAGCTGAAGATCCCCGACCCGTTCAATTTCGCCAAGGGCAACTACCAGCTTTTCGTGGAAAAGAACCGCTCCGAGATCGTCGGCGTCGGCTCGTCCGAGATCGTCGGTGCCGCCAAGTCGGTGATGGTCGGGCACACCTTCCAGACCAGCGTCGGCAAATCGCACAGCCTGATCGTGCGCGGCCGGGCCGATACCGATATCGGCAAGATCCACAATATCCGCGTGGGCGATCAACTGACGATCAAGGTCGGGGAAAACTCGATGCTGACCATGTCGAAAGAGGGCGACGTGGTCATTCAGGGCAAGCACATCCGGCTCAAGGCCGACAAGATTTCGCAGAACTGAGGCCGCGTCATGGGTGGTCCCGGAGGAAACAACCTGTCGAAGCCGTCGATCCTGATCGGCGATGCCGCCCTGCCCTTTGCGCAATGCCGCGCGGACGGCCAGACGCTCTGGCCTTTTACCGGCGCGACGGCCTCTTTCCCCGAGGGCCGGCCGCCGACGCAGAACATGCTGAAAAGCGACACCAGCCTGTTCACCAAATGGGGCCAGCCGCCGGCCGAGCCCTGGAAGGGACCGCCCTGGCGCCTGCCCGAGCAGCCTGTTGCCAATGCGCCCTGGGCGCCGGTCGGGGGCGCAGCAGGGCCTGATGCGGCCGACCCGAATGCGGTCTTCGATCTGCAGAACTATCTGCAGGGCATCAGTTCCAACCATCTGGTCCCACCCGCCGCGCAGGAAGACAAGAAAGAAGAAGAAGAAGGCCCGAAGTGGGAGTTCGGCCAGGCCGAGCGCGAGACCGAGGACGGTGGCACCAAGGAGGAATGGCGCCGGGGCATTCGGGAATATATCCGTTCGGGCTATACGCGGCGCAACCCCGATGGCACCCACGAGATCGACAACGACTGGCGCGGCAAATGGAAGGACGCCGAGTTCACAATCGCCGAAGTGTCCGACCGCACCGACAAGGCGGAAATCTCGGTCACGGACGGCAGTTTCGGCGATGCGGATTCGCTGTTCTCGGGCGACGGCCAAGTTCTGGGGGCCGAGGCCGACGCCGGCTACAAGGGCTCGATAACCTCAAAGGGGCTCGAAGCCTCGGCCGATGCCAAGGCTTCGGCCTATGGCGCGCAGGGCAAGATCGAATCTGCCGATGACGGCGTGCTGAGCGGCGAAGCCGAGGGCGCGGTGCTGAAGGCCGAGGCCGAGGCCAAGGGCGAAATGATGCTGACGGCCGAGCAGGCAACGCTGGGCGGCAAGCTTGGCGCCTCGGCGAATCTTGTCGAGGGCAAGATCGGCGGCGAATTCGCCATCACCCCGACCCGCATCAGCCGCGCGGCCGTGTCGATTCACAACTGGCTGTTCAACGACGACGCGACCGCGCTCAGCGATGACTGGGATTTCGGCATCGTCCTGAACGGCGAGGTCAGCGGCGCAATCGGCGCGCAGGCCGAGGCCGAGGCCGAGGCGGGATACAAGAAGGGCAAGCTGCGAGCCGAGGCGGGCGCCAAGCTGGGTCTTGGCGCGGGCTTGGGCGCCAAGGTCGGCGGCGGGCTGACCGGCCTCGACAAGGCCTGGGCCAGGATCCAGGACGGCTGGAACGCGCTATGGGGCAAGTAGGGATGAAACGCCGCAACTTGCTGGCTTCGGCCGGCTGCGTTGCTGGATTGCTGATATTGAACGGAAGAATGACAATGGCACAGGACAATTCGGGCACGGGCGTGCTGACGCGGAGCAAGGCCGCGCTCTCGGATCGGGCGCTGGCGCTGCCTGACTTCCCCGGTCTGGAATTCCGCACCGCCCTGCCCGAGGGGCTGGAATGGTTCGAAAGTCCCCAGCCGGTCAAGGATTTCGACGCGGCGGGCATGTTCACGCGGTTCGACCGCCTCTGGTTGGGCTATACGCCCGAGGACCGCGACCAGCTTGAAATCTCGGTCTATTGCGCCAGCATCGTGCCCGAGCGCGTGGCCATTGCCGCGGATTACGGCCGCCTGCTGGCGCGGTCATGGGGTCCCAAGAATTACGGCGTCGATGGCGATGCGCGCGATTTCGGCGAGGTCATGACCGGCGAGGACGACAGCGGCTTCGGCCGCAGGACGCGGATCAGCGTCTGGCGGCGCGGCACCGACCTGCTGATCCTGCGCGCCGATACCACGCTTGAGGATTTCGACGCGCAGGCGCCGCGGATCGCCGCCATGGTCGGGTCGCTGGAGTTCCGGACCGAAAGCGCTGACCCGATCATCGACGGGTTGCGGCAGCACGAATTGCGGCTGCCCTCGGGCGCAAGCCTGCGCTATCGGCTGCCGGTCCATTGGCAGGCCTTCGGCAGCGACACGGCTTCGGCCGCCCCGGTTTCCGCCGCCGTCTGGCTGGACAGGGCGGATGAGGGCGGCAACAGCGCCATCGGCGTCTTCGGCATCGCGGTGCCCGCGGGCGCCAAGGCCGAGGACGCGCCGCTGCGCGAGATCGCCACCGCGATGTCGGATCTGCTGATGCAGAACCTTGCGCCGCAGGTGCAGTTCTCGCGCAAGCCGATGAACGAGAACCGGCTGAAGGGCTTTGCTCCCGATGCGGTGCAGGGGCTTTTCCTTGACCGGCTGGACTGGGACGAGGGGCGCAAAATGGGTGCGCGGGGGTTCTTCGTGCTCGGCCCCGCCGATGTGGTGGGGTATTCCTCGCTGAGCGCCTATCCCGAAAGCGCCGAGGCCATGGGCTTGGCGATGCACTCGGGCTTTGTCGACCGGCTTGTGCTGGATGCGCTGCGCGAACAGGTCGGGCAATCCGCCGAGTGAACGAACATCAGACCGAATGGCAGGTCGGGAGGCACCATGACGCAACAATTCGACGGCAACGCGATCCTGAAATCCGTCACGGGTGATCAGATGGACATGCTGCAAAAGCTGGTTGCCCTGCTGGACCGGATCAACTGGGACGAACGCCGCCAGCGCCTGTCCATCCGCAACGGCGATGCGGTCATCCACCTGCTGGCGGATGGCACGATCCGGCTGGAGGGCAAGCGGATCGTGCAGCAGGCGAACCGCGACATCGCCCTGTCCGCTGCCTGGATCGACCTGAACTGAGTTCGGCGCATGTGGCACATCACGAACCACACCCCTTTCGAAACCGCTGGATATTTCCTGCGCGATGCGCAAGGAATCGAGCATTGGGTGGTCGCGATGCGCCTGACGCTGGATCTGCCGGTGACGGGTCTGCCCGTGCTGGCCGAGCAGCAGCAAGCCGTCAATTTTTTACCGGTTCTTGACGCTTCGGGCGAATTGCTCGAGGACAGCGACCTCGCGCCGTTCCGGCCGCATTGCGACATCCTGCTGCGCGGCACGGCCACGCCAGCAAGCGACAAGCCTGTGCTCAGCTTTCCGGTGTCGCTGTCGGTTGGCCGGCTGCAACGGACCATCCATTGCCATGGCCCGCGAAGGCTTGTGCGCACACGCTTTGGTCACCGGATCGAGGCTTTGGGCCATGCCGTTGAAACCCCCTTGTCCTGGCGCCAGGCGACGGGTGGGCGCGATGTCGCTGCGGATACCAGCAAAGAGGACGCGACCCATCCCGACAATCCGATCGGCATGGGCTGGTCTGCGGATCCCTCAGGAATGGCGCGCGGCGACGAGATCATGCTTGCTCCGCTTGATGATGCGTCACATCTGGATGCGCGACACGCGCGCCTGCAACCACCCGCAGGGTTCGGCGCAATCGCAGCCTCGTGGCGCTGCCGTCGGACGCTGGCAGGCACGTATGACGACCATTGGGCCAGGACGCGTCAGCCTCTGCCGCCGGCGGATTTCGACCCCGCTTTCCACCAATCCGCACCCGTCGGGCAAAGGGCCGACCTGCGCGGCGGCGAAAGCGTGCAAGTGCGCAATGCCGGAGCCGGCCCATCGCTGGAGTTTCGCGTGCCTCAGATCATTTCCGAGGTGCGGACACGCATCGCCAACGCCACCCTGACCAGCCGCATGCGCCTGATCACGCTCGCCATCGACGCCCAGGACCGCCGGGCGACATTGGTCTGGAACAGTTCGGTTCCCTGCCCGGGCCAGGACGGCAAGCTGTCGGAATCCACGGTGTTGATGTCGCAGGCGGCAGGGCTGGTGATGACATGACAGCCCGCATCCTTGGCATTGGCGCCGTCACCTCGCTGGGCAGCAGCTTGCAGCAGACGCTCACGGCCCTCGACGACCGCGAGATGGGGCTGAGCCGCGAACGCAAGGCCATCGGCATCGACGGCCTGCCCATGACTCTGGCGCCGGTCTGGCCGCTGCACGACCTTCACAATCCGCTGGAACGGCTGGCCCGGCTGGCGACGCTTGCTGTCAAGGATCTTGCCGGTCAGGGCTTCGATGTGGCGCAGGCAACCCGCTTTTCCCTGTGTCTTCCCGCATGGGTGGAACAGGGCGGCCACGCCGATCCGCTGCAGTCCAGACTGGCAGAGCGCTGGTCGGTGTCCCCGGCCCACATCACCGTTTCATTCGCCGACCGGACCAGCCTGCTGGACCTGGCCTTTGCCGCCCAGAAACAGGGGTCGGCGCAAATCCTGATCGTGGCCGAGACCTATCTCGTCGCCGAGCTGCTGGACAGCCTGACGGCCAGCGACAGGATATTGTCGCGTTATCAGCCGCATGGCCTCGTCCCCTCCGAGGCAGGCGTCGCGCTGTTCATGGGCCCCGATCCCGATGGCGACGGGCACGGCCATGCCATCACCGCGTTGCAACGCGCCCGGGATCCGGTCGATCTGCACCGGCCAGAAAGCCTGCTAGGCCAGCCCCTAGCGCAGCTGGCCGATCAGGCGCTGGAAGCACCCAGAATGCCGCAGCGCCTGCTCAGCGACCTGAACGGCGAACGCTGGCGCTCCGAGGAGATCGCCGTCGTCTGCAGCCGCTGCGCCGACCGCTTGCCGGCCGGAGCCCTTGCCGACATCGAGGCTCCGGCCAGCCAGCTGGGCTATTCCGGCGCCGCGATGGCGGGCATCCTGCTGGCACTCGCCTGTCGCGGAGCGCCAGCAGCCGAGTCGCAGGACCACGACCGGCAAGACAGCCTGCTGCTGGTCAGCCAGTTCGACGGAACGCGGATCGCGGCAAGGGTGGTCGGCACGGGAATGGAGGCTTCATGACCACGGAAACCGTTCGGATCAACGGCCTGACGCTTTGCCACAAACACGCCACCGGCTTTGTGCGTTCGACCCTGCCCGATGTCTGCAAGGCGCCCTCGGCACCCGTGCCTTTCGTGAATATCGCCTTTGCGCGCGATCTGGCAAAGGGCACCCAGACGGTGAAATCCCACAACGGCGCGATGTGCGGGATCAAGGGGTCTGAGTTCTCGGTCTCTTACGGCGACGAGCCGGGCGTGGGCGGCGGCGTGAAATCCGGCGTGAACCTGCATCGTGCGACATTCCTCAGCTGGTCGCCCGATGTGTTCATGGAGGGCAGGCCCGCAACCCGGCTGACGGACCGGATGCTGATGAACAAGGGCAACACGATCTCGGCCGCAGGCTATTTCACGGGGGCGATCACCGGCGCCAACAAGGCGACGCTGGACCTGTTCTGCGAGATCGCCTGCCGCTGCCTTGCGGCCGGCCAGCACCAGACCTGCGTCGCCGCCGCCATTGCCGCTTTGCCGCGCACCGCCACCGATGGCTATTACGCCGAGGTGACGTTCTCGCCGACGGGGGTGATGTATCGCAATCCCGATCAATCGCCACAGACGCGCTATGGCGTCCCCGGCTCGCGCCTTGACGTGACGACGGTCGCCGCCGGCCAGCCGGTCGAGTTCATCGAGATGAAGTTCCCCGGCGACCGCTTGCGGGGTACGCAGCAACAGCGATATTCGCAGATCGCGCGGATGAACGGAAAACAGCTGCAGTTGATGAACATTCCCCAGGACTGCAACAATTGCCAGGGCACCCGCCCTGTCCAGCAACCGGCGCCCGCGCCGGCGCCGCAGACGGATTCGAACCTGGGCTGGTGGCTGCTTGGTGCTGCGGGTGTCGTCGCGGTTGGCGCCTGTGTGCTTGCCTCGGCCGGGGTGTGCGGCCTTGCCGTGGGGGGCGCGGGCCTTGCGGCCGCTGCCGGATCGTGAAGGAAAACCACATGACGCCCGACATGCTGCAAACGATCCGCGACCTCGACGCCGTCCGCATCGTCTCGCCGCAGGGGGACGAGACCGCGCGGATCGTCTTCAAGCTGGCGCTTTTCTTCGAGGGGGGGAACACGCTGGACGGACAGATCCGGGCGCTGACGGCTCTGGCGGATCTGGCCGATGACGTGGCGCCGCATCTGGCCTATATGCAATGCGCCGGCGAAACCGCCCGACCAGAGCCATTCGACGCGGCCCGCTTTCGCCAACGCTCGGAACTGGCGATCCGGCAGCTTCATGCGGGCGGGCGTTACGATCAGGGCATCGACCTCGGCCTGTTCGGACAGGAATTCAGGACACCCGACAACATGGGCGTGACGGCCTTTGGCGGCAGCGTCCTAGCCGGCGGCGGGCTGGAGGGAACGGCCGACATATCGCTGCTCGAATTCTCGACCAGCCTGATCTGGGATGCCGAAACCGATTTCCGCCGCCAGACCGAACGCGCCCGCAAAGCGGCCTCGACGCTGGGGGCGATTTTCGGCATGGCCGGTTTTAGTCTGCAATATGACCGGATCTATTGCTCGACCGCCGGCAGCTATCCCTATATCGCCCGCTTCCCCGGGCTGCATTGCGGCCTTGATGATCGCTTCATGTCGGAACAATCCGTCCGCCGGAAACGGGCCGACGGCTATTTCTCGATCAACTGGCTGACGTTTCTGGGCGATGAACTGCTGGCCACACTCGCGCCTGCTGACGAGTTGCGGGAGACTCTGGGTGCAGATCGGCCGATTTCGCGCTTTGACGGCGGGATCATTGTTCAGGCCGGCGCCCGTCCGCAACTGGGCGATGTGAACCAGGGACTGATCCTCGACGATTACCGGGCGGTGAATACGGCACTGAGGCCGTTGCGGTTCGAGGATTACGTCGTCCCCGTGCTCGACGCGCCCGAGCCACTGGACCCGCTTGAGGCGACATTCGACTGGATCAGACGATTCGACTGATGGGTTGACCTGCCGCGCAGCACAGGAAAGCTTGGCGCGGATCCCGCCAGCCCGAGAACGCCATGCCCCGCTGCCACCCTATCGCCCTGACCGAAGCCCACGTGGCGCGGGTCGCCCGGGCCGAGGGCTTGCTGCACGATCCGTGCTGGCGGATGCTCGACGATGGCGACCTCGACCGGCTCGCCGAGCGCCTGACCCAGGACCGGCCGAGACCGCTGCCGATCTTCGCCTATGGCTCGCTGATCTGGAATCCCGGCTTTGCCGTTCAGGCGCGGCGCCGCGCGACGGCCATCGGCTGGCATCGCGCCTTCTCGATCCATCTCGACCATTTTCGCGGCACGCCCGAGCGGCCGGGGCTGATGCTGGCGCTGGCCTCCGGCGGCGAATGCGACGGAATCGTCCTGGAGATCGCAGAGGGGACCGAGACGGACTCCTTGCGGGCGCTGTTGCGGCGCGAACTCGTGGCGCATGAACTGGCCAGCAACGCCTGCTGGATCGAGGTCGAGACCGCGCGGGGGCGCGAACAGGCGCTGACCTTCTATGCCGATCCGATTGGCGCGCAGCTCGTCGCGCTGACGGTGCAGGAGCAGGCCGAGCGCCTTGCCCATGCGGCAGGGCCTGCCGGGTCGGGGGCGGAGTATCTGCTGCGCACCGTGCATGGCCTCGCGGAAGCCGGCATCCACGACGATTATATCTGGACCTTGCAGCGGCTGGTGGCGGAAGAGATCGCGCGGGGGCCAATCCTTCCCCCTGGCTGATCATGGTCGTATCCGACCGCCCCTTTCTCCAGGAGATTTCCCGCATGCAAACCGTTCGGCATCTCTTGGCCGCATTCCTGGCCTTCGCCGCGATCCTGTTGCTTGCGGCTTGCGACATGCCCGACAGCAGCGACCCGGCCGGCCCGGCTTACAGCGTCTGCCGCCCGCCGGAGCCGGGCACCAACTATCAGGTCTGCGGCTAGCCCTTCATTCCTCGGGCGGCGGTTTCCCCGCGGCCCGGCGACGTTCTTCCTGCTGGCGCTGAAGTTGCTCCCACACCTTCATGTTGTGGCGCCGACGCCGGTTCATCTCATACGGCAGGCGCTCGACGAAGTCGGCCACGAGGTCGCGCAAGTCCGCATTGGACGTGAGACCCGAGAATACGTTCAGAAGGTGGGCGAGGATCTCCTCCTCCTTGGGCGGGTGGTTACGCTCGGACAGATCCACCAGCGCGCTGACCAGCGATGCGCGAAGCTCCTGCTGCCAGGCCATGCGATCCGCCGCGAATGCCGCTCTCAGCCACTGTGCGCCTTCGTCCTCCGGTTTCCCTGTCATCTGCTCACTCCGTCAATCTCGTCCTCGGTGCCCCCGCCGCCCCGCATGATGGATCCTCCCCCCGAGCGGCACCCGGTCGATTGCAATGGGGGGCGCCGTGATGGAGGGCAGCGTGTCAGCCCCAATAGCGGCGCCATGCCCAGCGGCCCAGGCGCCAGAGCAACCAGACACAGCATGCGAACAGGGCCAGCACCAACACCAGCGGATTGACCGCGCCCATCACCGCAACCGTGATCCCGATCAGGCAAATCGCGATCACCAGCCGGAACCGCTCGGCGCTCATTTCAAACCGGCCGGGGTGGCAGGATGCTGGGCGGCGCGGCCTGCAGCCCGCTGAAAGACCTCGCCCGTCACCGCCGATGGCAGGCGCGGTCGGCCAGCCTCCTTTTTCAGCTCGCCGGTCATCGCCACAGCGCGCGTTCCTTGTCAGTCATATATCCCCAGAGCTTGGACCACTCCTCGGGTTCAATGCCCTCGGGAGTCGGCGGAATGGCCTCAGCGTCACCAAGTTTCGGTGTGGTCGGCCTGTTGTCCAAGGGGGGCTGGCTGGTGGAAATTACGCTAAACACTGGCTCGTTCCATGCCCAGGTTTTCTCGCCATGGCTCAGTGCCAGCCCTGACCAAAGCGCCAGTGGAAAGGCAATGATCGTCGCGATTACCTGGAGGGTGCGCGTTGCGCCGGTCGTCATGGCGCCCCCGCTGAACCGTCTGCTTATTGCAGCTGCGGCGTCGCCGACCAGCAGATAGACCATGAATCCACACCACAGGCTGCCCAGCAGCACCGTGCCCAGGTCCTTCCAGGTCAGCCAGCCCTCGACGTCGGATCGGAACGCCGTCCACCAGCCTTCCAGCGTCGGACCGATCAGCCGTTCCACAGCCTTCGACACCGCCGGGATCGCCGGTATTGGAATTGATGCGGCCATAATCGTCACTGATAGCTCGTCTGGCATTGCATCGTATTGCCGAGGCGCTGGCAGTTCGTCCGGCTTCCCCTCGACCGATAGACCTGCACCGGATGCACCGGAATCGGACGCACCAGCTGCTGCATGCTGCGCTGTTGCAGCGCGAGAAAGGCGCAGGCTTCCCGGATGCCGGATCGACAGGCCTGCACCGGGTCGCCGGGCAGTTCGACCGGGGCACAGGATGACAGGGCCACGAAGACGAATGCGCCTGACATCGCGGTGAAGCGCGCGCCGATTGGGTGCCGGCTGGCCGCAGGATCGGGCCTCGATACCATCTTCATCTCTAATCTTTCCACAAACTTAAATCATGCTTCGTATTCCGCAAAAATTCAAACCACGGACGATTTATTCTGTCAATCCATGAAGCCTACTCCGGCTGCATGACCGAGACGCTCAAACATTTCATCGCCGGACAGGTGCGGGTCTTCCGCAAGCAGCGCCGCTTGCGGCAGGCGGGGCTGGCCGAGGCCATCGGACGCACCCCCGAGGCCATCTCCAACATCGAACGCGCGAAGTCGCTGCCGGCCCTCGACACGCTGATCGCCATCGCCGGCGCCCTGGAGGTGCCGATCCGCGAGTTCTTCCCCGATCCCGGGGTGACCGAGGACAAGAGCCCGAACCGCCTGAAGCTCGACGCCGAGGGTGCCGCCATCCTGCGCAGCCTCAGCGACGAACGCGCAAAGATTGCCATCGGGCAGCTGCGCGCGATGGCCGAGGCGTGAGGGGCATGGCGGAGAGGGACCTTGAGCCCGTTGCGGTCAGTCACGATACGCATATCCTGCCAACAGGAGATGCGCCTTGGGGGTACCTTTGAAGTTTTTGCCGCTTGTCGCGCTTGCCATGGTGTCTGGGTGTGTAGACGAGGACATCGCTCCCCGGTTTGTAGGTGACGGAAACGCGACAAACCTCTTCCTCACGGCCAGTGCGGCGCGGCCTTTTGTGTGCGTGGTCGCTATCTATCAGGCATCGCCCGGCACAGAACCTCCTGAATTGAACAGCCGTTTTGAGCCGTGGGTCGCGACTTCGTTGACTGAGCGGGTAAGCGATACGGCAATTGAACTGCGGGTGCTGGGTAAGGCCGATGAATGCTGGGACGCGGAAATCCGCAAAGCAAGCGGTTCTCCTGACGCCTGGCACTATGACAAAGTTGGACAGACAATGACCTCCTTTGATCACAATGGAAATATTGCGTTGTTCGATCTGCAACGAGGAATTCTTATAGCAATTTCAGGGTGACCGGCAGCTCCATCCGCATCGCTGACGCTCAGGGTCGAGCCGATCATTGCCCACCCTCCGTGTAGCCTTCGCGCAAGAAGATCGTATCACCGCACGTCTGGCAGCACCGCCGAAGCATCGGGGCACATTTGCTGCCCCTCCTCACGCCATACGAATAACTTGTCCTCCTGATCGTATGAATAGAGTGCCACCCAGATCTGGCATTGATCTTGATATCGCTGGCAATATTCGACCGAGACACAAAGCTGTCGCCCCGCTGCGCTGATCTTTGCAGGTGCCTTGTCGTGAATGCCTTCGAACAGGATTTGAGACCGCTGCCCTTCATCCTTCCAAAAGACAGAAACGCTAGCCTCAAAGTGGTCATACCCCACGCTGGAGTAAGCGATTTCATAATCAACAGCGCCGACAGGTGGCACCTCGACTCGGCCCGTGCGAATCTCGTCCCAGGAACGGGCTTGCTCGTCCGCTTGGACCGAGGTTCCCGTGGTGGCCAGACCTAAGCCCGCCACGACAAGGAAGAAGATTGAGCGCTTCATATTCGTTCCATGTATCCGTTCGCGTAAAACTTCGGCGAACGGCATTGCTTTCCTTGCAACATCAGGCTTCATATCACGGCCGGCGGCAATACCCCGCATAACCACTTCCCTGCCACCAGCCTGATTGTGTTTCCCTGACAACATCTTGCCCGGAAAGCTTTCCCACCCATTTTGTGCGATGCCCCGCCCGCCTGTTACCAATTCCTCATGAGCAACAAGGAGTTGGAAGCAATGGCACAATCCAAGGACAACGCCCTCTGGGGCACGGTGACGCTGGCGATGCCGCAGCTGGTCGAATGGCAAATCGAAGGCGGAGCGGAAAAGCTCGAAGGCCGCAGCCTGCGGGAGTTCGTGACCGCCCTGGCATCGGCCGGCGAAGGACGCGAAGCGGTGTTGCGGTTGAACCTGCTCGTGTCCCTGTGACTGTGGACGACAGCACCCGACCGCATTACCGTGTTCGGGGGCTGCTATGCGGGACGAAGCTGCCGCTCGCCGTGTAAGGTCAACTCTGTTACCGATGTCACTGGCCAGGCAAAAACCCTTTCACGGAAGTGCGATGAGAGAAACGCAGATCAAGAACGAGCGAGGCGGGTCATGGGCAAGGGCTCTCGTATTCTCGGCCGCGTTTACGCTATGCGCATTCGCGCTCGCTTTCGCCGTATTTTACCGAACGGTGGACGCTTTGATCGCCCAGCCACTAGAGGCCATCGTCGACTGGATCGGCAGGATCGAAGTTGAGGATCACGGCGGCGACTACCGCATCACCCTCCCGCCAACTGAAGACGCAGCGCGATAGGGTCTCAACGGGCTGCTGCCTGTCCGATCGTCAGCTAAGAGCCAAAGTACCTCTCCGCCCAGACAGCGAGATCCCGTTTCCCTGTGTTCTTCGCCCGCAGCGGCACTCGTCCGACGCCCGTCCGGAGCATATCACGACCGCCAGGAGAAGCTGCCGAAACGGCTCGTTTCCCCGTGAAGAAAGGACCGCGGTGCATCCGCAATCACGAACGGCGGCTACACGGCGAGCCTCTGGCCTTGCCGCTGCAGGCCACCGGTGACACCGCCGTCCGAATTCCGGTGACCGCGTGGTGACCGCGGACATCTTCGGAAATGGTGACAAGATGTCGGGACGGGGATGAAAAAGGCGCTAAGGGGTTGTTAAACCTGCCTTAGCGCCTTCAGAATAATGGTGGGCGATAACGGATTTGAACCGCTGACATCTTCGATGTGAACGAAGCGCTCTACCGCTGAGCTAATCGCCCGATGCGCGCTAGATAGCCGCAGACGAAGCGCACCGCAAGAGGCTTCGCGCGGAAAAAACCGTGGCCGCAGCCGTCAGGATCCGCGACGGCGCAGGCGCAGGGTGATGATCTCGCCGCCCGACCCGTCATGGCGGCGGCTGATGCGCGCACGCCCCAGCGGCGGCAGTGCCAGCGTCATGCCCGAGGCGATCGCATCGCCCAGTTCGGCCAGCGTCGCCTCGACCACGGTCTTGACCTCGCTGTTGCGCAGGCCGGTGCGCCGCGCCACCTGGGACAGGAGTTGCCGCTTCTGCAGGACCTTCGCCGTTTCCGGGTCGGCGAAAGGCTCGGGTTCCGATCTTGCCTCTGACCGTGCCATGGAAACACTCCTTTCCCCTGGAGACTCGGTCAAGAAAAAGGCCGCGCGAATACCGCGCGGCCCCGGTGTCAGTGGGCGACCGCCGCGCCGCCGCTGCCCTGTTCGCGGGTCGCGGCCAGCCGGCTGGCCTCGGCCGCCTCCTCGGCCGCCTCGTCCCATTCGACGGGCTCGGGCATCCGCACCAGCGCATGCTGCAGCACTTCCCGCACATGGCTGACCGGGATGATCTTCAGCCCCTCCTTCACATTGGCCGGGATCTCGGCCAGGTCCTTCTCGTTATCGGCGGGGATCAGCACCGTCTTGATGCCGCCGCGCAGCGCCGCCAGCAGCTTCTCCTTGAGGCCGCCGATGGCCAGCACATTGCCGCGCAGCGTGACCTCGCCGGTCATGGCGACGTCCTTGCGCACCGGGATCTGCGTCAGCACCGAGACGATCGAGGTCACCATGGCGATGCCCGCCGAGGGACCGTCCTTGGGCGTCGCACCCTCGGGGACGTGGACATGGATGTCCACGGTCTCGAATTTCGGTGGCTTCACCCCGATTTCCGGGCTGATCGAGCGCACGAAGGACGAGGCGGCGTCGATCGATTCCTTCATCACCTCGCCCAGTTTCCCGGTGGTCTTCATGCGGCCCTTGCCGGGCAGCTTCAGCGCCTCGATCTGCAAGAGGTCGCCGCCGACCTGGGTCCAGGCCAGGCCCGTCACCACGCCGACCTGGTCGTCCTTTTCGGCCAGGCCGTAGCGGAAGCGGCGCACGCCCAGGTATTCCTCGGCCTTGGCCGGGGTCACCTCGACCGACTTCACCTTGCCCTTGAGGATCTCGGTCACCGCCTTGCGGGCCAGCTTGGCGATCTCGCGCTCCAGCGACCGCACCCCCGCCTCGCGGGTATAGTAGCGGATCACATGGGTCAGCGCCTCGTCGGTCACCGAAAACTCGCCCTTGCGCAGCCCGTTCGCCTTGATCTGCTTGGGCAGCAGGTGCTGGCGGGCGATCTCGCGCTTCTCGTCCTCGGTATAGCCGGCCAGCGGGATGATCTCCATCCGGTCGAGCAGCGGCCCCGGCATGTTGTAGCTGTTGGCCGTGGTCACGAACATCACGTTGGACAGATCGTATTCCACCTCCAGATAGTGGTCCACGAAACTCGCGTTCTGTTCGGGATCCAGCACCTCGAGCATGGCCGAGGCCGGGTCGCCGCGGAAATCCTGGCCCATCTTGTCGATCTCGTCGAGCAGGATCAGCGGGTTGGTGCTCTTGGCCTTCTTCAGCGCCTGGATGATCTTGCCGGGCATCGAGCCGATATAGGTCCGGCGGTGGCCGCGGATTTCACTTTCATCGCGCACCCCGCCAAGGCTGATGCGGATGAATTCGCGCCCCGTGGCCCGCGCCACCGAACGGCCCAGCGAGGTCTTGCCGACGCCCGGAGGGCCGACGAGGCACAGGATCGGCCCCTTCAGCTTGGTCGAGCGGTTCTGCACCGCCAGGTATTCGACGATCCGCTCCTTGACCTTTTCCAGGCCGTAATGGTCGGCGTCCAGCACCTCCTCGGCCTTGCCGAGATCCTTGCGGATGCGCGACTTCACGCCCCAGGGCAGCGACAGCAGCCAGTCCAGGTAGTTGCGGCTGACCGTGGCCTCGGCCGACATCGGCGACATCGACTTCAGCTTCTTCAGCTCGGCCTCGGCCTTTTCGCGGGCCTCCTTGCTGAACTTGGTCGCGGCGATCTTCTCTTCCAGCTCGGTGATCTCGTTCGAGCCGTCCTCGCCGTCGCCCAGCTCCTTCTGAATGGCCTTCATCTGCTCATTCAGGTAATATTCGCGCTGGGTCTTCTCCATCTGCGTCTTGACGCGGGACTTGATCTTCTTCTCGACCTGCAGCACCGACATCTCGCCCTGCATCAGGCCATAGACCTTTTCCAACCGCTCGGCGGTCACCAGGGTTTCAAGCAGCTCCTGCTTCTTGTCCAGCGCGATGCCCAGATGGCCGCTGACCAGATCGGCCAGCCGCGCCGCGTCGCGGGCCTCGGCCACCGCGGCCACCACTTCCTCGGGGATGTTCTTGCGCACCTTGACGTAGCGCTCGAACTCTTCGGCGACGGCGCGGGTCAGGGCGGTCAGCGTGTCGGCATCGCCCGGCTCCTCGGCCAGGGCTTCGCAGCGGGCTTCGAAATAATCGTCATTCGGCACGAAATCGGTGATGCGCACCCGTTCGCGCCCTTCGACGAGCACCTTCACGGTCCCGTCGGGCAGTTTCAGCAGTTGCAGCACATTCGCCAGCACGCCGGTGCGGAAGATCCCCTCGGCAGCCGGCTCGTCGACCGCGGCATCCTTCTGGGCTGCGAGAAGGATCGGGCGGTCCTGTTCCATCACGGCCTCGAGCGCCCGCACCGATTTCTCGCGCCCGACGAACAGCGGCACGATCATGTGCGGAAACACCACGATATCCCGCAAGGGCAGGACCGGATGGGTGGTTTGGGCGAAATCGTTCATGGAATCAGTCCTTTCTCGCCAAGAGGCGCAACCCCTAAGGCAGGCAGTCTGCGCCCCCTGCTGGCTGACAAGATAGGAAGCCGCGCCGCCGGGTTCAATGGCAGATTGGTTCGCATTTCGTTCTTCCCGACGGGTGGCAAGTCCCGCAAGACGAAGGCCCCCGGCGCTTGCCGGGGGCCTTGCTTGCCGTGGTTCCGCCGGATCAGCCCCGGTCGCGGAAGAAGCCGTCGATCTGCTCCTCGGCCTTTTCCCGGGTCCAGCCGTATTTTTCCTGCAGCTTGCCGGCCAGCCTGTCCTTCCGGCCCGCCACCTCGGTCAGCTCGTCATCGGTCAGGTCGCCCCATTGCTGCTTCACGCTGCCCTTGAGCTGGTTCCACTTGCCTTCGATGATATCCCAGTTCATCGCGCACTCCTTTCCAGAATGTGGACTGTCCGTGTCATGCGGGACCAACCCCCGGCACGCCGCCAGGGTTCCGGCAATTTTCCAGGCGGGGCGCGGGGAGGCGACCGCCGGCAGACGCTGGCCCTTGGAACTCCAGCAGGCTTGCGATCACCTCCATGTCGAGGAAGGGGAAGTCACGCTCGACATGGCGGGCGAAGGCGTCGCGCTCGATGCGCGAGAGACCGCCCCCCGCCCGGACCGGGCGGGAATCATGGCCCTCGAGCTTGAGTTGCAGCGAGCCGTGCAGGCGCGGGTCGGACAGGGCGGGAAAGCGCCGCACCAGCGCGTAATGGCCGAAGGACTAGACGTTATGCGCCGGCCCGCGCGGCCGCAGCGCAGCACCGGCCCCGTGAAAGGGGCGCATGATCTCGTAATAGGCCGGGCCGGCGTCGCGGTAATGGCTGATCAGCAGGCCGCGCGGCATGCTGAAGGCGAAGGCCTCGTAATCCCGGGCGGCGCGGGCGGCGCGGTGCAGGGCTTCGACATAGCCGATGCCCAGGCAATCGTCGTCGTCCAGCCGGAACTGCACCAGCCGGTGCCGGCCGCCTTCGGAAAGCTCGGTCAGGGCCGGGGCCAGCGCCGCGCCCACGTCCCCCGCATCCGAGACCAGCAGGCAGATCCGCGCATCCGTCGCGCAAAGCCGCGCCAGCCGGGCGCGATATTCGGCCGGCATGGCGGCAGAAGTCAGCACCAGGAAACGGAAATCCCCCTGGCTCTGCGCCAGGATCGAGGGCAGCGTCAGCCGCTCGAAGCTGCGGAACCGCGCTTCCATGCGCGCGGAGGCGTAAAGCGTGGCGGCGCTGCGGGCGCGGGCCTGCGTCTCGGCCTCCGATCCCCGCTCGGTGCCGGCATAGACCGCCCAGTCGCCCCGACCCAGGAATGAGAAGCGGCAAATTCCGACCAGCAGATCACCCATCAACCACATCCGAAAACGGGCCGGGCAGGCGATGCCCGGCAAGCTGCACAACCGGGACCCGAAGCGGATTCGGGCCGCGCAACCGCGATACTGAGCCAGCCCGGCGGCGAAAGGCAAGCCCGCCGCCGCCCGAATGCCGCCTTGCGCCGAGAGGAAGGCAGCGGATCGGCCGGCCGGGAAAGCGGCGAAGCTTGCGCTGGCGCAACGTCGGGGCCGGCGCGGGGCGGCATGTTCCATGCAATGCCGCAATTGCCCGAGCCTGCCATGCCCATGCCTTTCCGTCTCCTCGCGTCCTGCTGGCTTGCGGTTTTCCTTGCGCTGTGCGGCATGGTTTCCGCGGCCCAGGCACTGACCCTGGACGAAGCGCTGGCAAAAACCCCACCCGCGCAGCTCTTCGAGGGCGCCGAGCGCTACGGCGCCCCCCAGGGCAGCCCGGCCATCGTCCCGGTGCTGAAGGGCGGCGAGACGCTGGGCTACGCCTATCTCAACAGCGACTTCACCCCCTCGACCGGCTATTCCGGCAAGCCGATCCGCATCGTCGTCGGCATCGACCGCAAGGGCGTGATCCGCGGCATCCACATGGTCGAGCATCACGAGCCCATCGTGCTGATCGGCATCCCCGAGGCCAAGGTGCTGACCGCGCTGAACGGGCTGATCGGGACCGATCTGGGCCGCGTTGCGGCGGGCGAGGCCAAGCCGCCGCAGGCCGAGATCGTCTCGAGCGCCACGGTGACGGTGCTGGTCATGGGCGACAGCATCGTGCGCTCGGCGGTGAGGCTGATCCGCTCGGGGCGGCTGGACGGCATCGCCGCCGGCCCTGCCCCGGCCGAGACACGGCGCGAACTCGATCCCGCCGTCACCGGAACCGAGGACTGGCAGACGCTTCTGGGCGACGGCTCGGTGCGCTCGCTGGTGATGAGCGTCGGAGAGGTCAGCCAGGCCTTTGCCGATGCCGGTCAGCCGCTGGCCGCCCAGCATGCCGAGACCGGCAATCCCGAGGACGCGTTCATCACCCTTTACCTGGCGCCGGTCTCGGTCCCCGCCATCGGCCGCAGCCTGCTGGGCGACGCCGCCTATGACCGGCTGGCGGCGAAGCTGCAACCGGGCCAGGCGGCGGTGCTGGTCGCGGGCGACGGCGCCTATTCCTTCAAGGGCTCGGGCTATGTGCGCGGCGGCATCTTCGACCGGATCGAGCTGATGCAGGACGGCCAGGGCCTGCGCTTCAAGGACCGCGACCATACCCGCATCGCCGCCCTGGCCGCCCGGGACGCGCCGCGGCTTCGCGAGATCGCGCTGTTCGTCGTGCCGCAGGATTTCTCGTTCCAGGTGACGCGGCCCTTCGAGCTGCAGCTGCTGGTCCAGCGCGCCACCCAGGGGCGCGACAAGGCCACCCTGCCCTTCGACCTGGCCTATCAGATCCCCGAGCGCTACCTGCTGCCCGCGGCGCCGCCCCCCAGCCCGGCGGCTCGGGCCACCGAAGCGCCGGCGCAGGTCGGCAAGCCCACCGCCGAGGATGACGGCCCGGCGCTGTGGAAGACCATGTGGCAGATGAACCGCGCCAGCATCGCCATCCTCGGCACCGCGCTGGCGCTGCTGACCGCGATCTTCTTCTTCCAGGACGTGCTGACCAAATACCCCCGCACTTTCCTGTGGGTCCGGCGCACCTATCTGGCCTTCACCCTGGTCTGGCTGGGCTGGCTGGTCCATGCGCAGCTGTCGGTGGTGAACGTGCTGACCTTCGTGAACGCGCTGCTTGCGGGCTTCTCCTGGGAATATTTCCTGTCGGCGCCGCTGGTCTTCATCCTGTGGAGCGCGGTTGCGGCCGGCCTGCTGTTCTGGGGCCGCGGGCCGTTCTGCGGCTGGCTCTGCCCCTTCGGCGCGCTGCAGGAGCTGTCGAACACCATCGCCCGCAAGCTGCGCGTGCCGCAGATCGACCTGCCCTGGGGCCTGCATGAAAGGCTGTGGCCGATCAAGTACATGATCTTCCTGGGCCTGTTCGGACTGTCGCTCTATTCGCTGTCGGATGCCGAGATCTATGCCGAGGTCGAGCCGTTCAAGACCGCGATCATCCTGAACTTCATGCGCGAATGGGGCTTCGTGCTGTTCGCCTTCGCCTGCCTGCTGCCGGGCCTGTTCATCGAGCGCTTCTATTGCCGCTATCTCTGCCCGCTGGGCGCGGCGCTGGCCATCCCCGGGCGGATGCGCATGTTCGAATGGCTGAAGCGCTGGCCGGAATGCGGCAGCCCCTGCCAGCGCTGCGCCAACGACTGCCCGGTCAAGGCCATCCACCCCGAGGGCCAGATCAACGTCAACGAATGCATCTACTGCATGAATTGCCAGGTGCTCTACCACGACGACACGCGCTGCCCGCACATGATCACCCAGAAGGCCCGGCGCGAGAAGATCGCCCGCAGCACGCCGCCGAAACCCGCCGGCACCGCCACCGGCAAACCCGGCCGGGAACAGCCGCCCGCCTTCCGTGCGCAGCGTGCCGCCGCCACCGACAATCCCCCCGATCTCAAAGGAGCATGACATGACCAAAGACAGTGATTTCCGGCCCAACCGACGCCAGCTTCTGGCCAGCGGCATGGCCGTGGCCGCCGGCGCGGGCAGCATCGCACCCCGCGCGCTGCTGGGCGCCGGCGCCGGGCTGGGCGCGGCGGCCATCGCCGGACAG
>NZ_JAEHFP010000085.1 GCF_016446475.1 Paracoccus binzhouensis
GCTTCGCCTCCTGCGCCCGCGCGCCGCGCGGCAGGATCAGCCCCGCCGCCGCCGCGCCCGCCGCGCCGGCCAGCAAGCCCCGCCTCGTCAGCCCCCGCCTCGTCAGATTGATGCTCATGATGGACCCCCTGTCTTGATGTTATGGATTGGTTCGGCCTGCGGCTCAGCGCCGGGTCAGCTTCAGCGTGTCGCGCACCTCCTGCGGGCCGAGGATCCGGCATCCCATCGCGTTCAGGATCGTCGCCGCCCGCTCGACCAGGTCGCCGTTGCGGGCCGGCACGCCCTTGTCCAGCCAGATGTTGTCCTCAAGCCCCACGCGCACATTGCCGCCCGCCAGCGCAGCCTGCGCGACGTAAGGCAATTGCATCCGCCCGATCGAGAACATCGAATAGACCCAGCCCGGCGGGATGTTGTTCACCATCGCCATCAGGCTGTTCGGATCGGCCGGCGCGCCATAGGGGATGCCCATGCACAGCTGGATCATCACCGGATCGTCGATCAGCCCCTCCTCCACCAGCGTCCTGGCCAGCCACAGGTGGCCGGTGTCGAAGACCTCGATCTCGGGCCGCACCCCCGCCGCCTGGATGCGCGCCGCCATGGCGCGCAGCGTGCCGGGGGTGTTGGTCATGACGTAATCGGCCTCGGCGAAGTTCATCGTGCCGCAATCGAGGGTGCAGATCTCGGGCAGCAGTTCCTCGACATGCACCAGCCGTTCGCTGGCGCCGATCAGGTCGGATTGCGGCGACAGCGGCAGCGGCGCCTCGGCCGAGCCCAGCACGATGTCGCCGCCCATGCCCGCGGTCAGGTTCAGCACCACGTCGGTGCCCGCAGAGCGCACCCGGTCCACCACCTCGCGATACAGCGCCGGATCGCGCGAGGGGGCGCCGGTCTGGGGATCGCGCACATGCACATGCGCGATGGCCGCACCCGCCTTCGCCGCCTCGATGCAGGCCTCGGCGATCTGGCGGGGCGTGATCGGCACCAGGTCGGACTTCTTGTGGCTCTGCCCCGATCCGGTCACCGCGCAGGTGATGAAGACGTCACGGTTCATTCATGGCTCCGGCAATGTGTGATTTCACCGCAGGCTGACAGCTATTTGGCTGGCATGATGTGCAGTTTACGCCATAATCTTTGCTCATGTCGCCAAAATCGCCGCTGCACCTGACCTTCCTGCTGTTCGACGGCTTCTCGAACATGGTGCTGGCCAGCGCCATCGAGCCCCTGCGGGCGGCGCGCGACCTGTCGGGGCGGCGGCTGTTTTCCTGGCAAGTCGCTTCGCTGGACGGCAGGGCGGTGACCAGTTCGTCCCGGCTGGCGATCGCGGTCGATCTGCCGCTGGAACGGGTGGGGGCGACGGATGCGCTGATCCTGGTCTCGGGCTACGGCATGCGCGACCATCTGCAGCGCGATTCGGCGCAGGCGGTGCTGCGCAAGGCGCGCGGGCTGCCGGTGGTGGGGGGCCTGGATACCGGGGCGTGGCTGCTGGCCCGCATGGGCCTGCTGGCCGGGCGCCGCGCCGCGATCCACTGGATGGAGCGCGAGGCGCTGGCCGAGGCCTTCCCCGAGATCACCGTGGTGCCCGATCCCTATGTCGCGGATGGCAATATCGTCACCTGCGGCGGCGCGCAAAGCGTGCTCAGCTGGTCGCTGGACCTGATCGGCGCGCAGGCGGGCGAGGCGCTGCGCTTCGACGTGGCGAACATGTTCGGCCGGGTGATGGGGCGCAGCACCGATCCGGTGGAATGGCAATTGCCCAGCCGCATGACCGACAGCGCGCTGCCGCACTCGCTGCAGCGCGCCATCGTCGCCATGCGCGAGACCGCCGAGCAGCCCTTGCCCCTGCCCCGCATCGCCGAGCGCGCGGCGCTGTCGCCGCGCAGCATGGACCGGCTGTTTCATGCCCATCTGGGCCTGTCGGCCGGCGGTTATTACCGGCAGATCCGGCTGTCCCATGCCCGGGCGCTGGCGCTGGAGACCAAGCTGACGCTGGGCGAGATCGCCTCGCGCACCGGGTTCTCGTCGCCCGCCACGCTGGCGCGCGCCTATCGCAAGCAGTTCGGGGAAACCGTGCGCAAAAGCGCGGCAGGCTGACGCCTTACCACAGATGCCGGCGCAGCGCGTCGCCTTCCTGCGGCGGGGCGGCCGTGTCGCTGCGCGTGTCGGCGACACCGATGTCGCGCAGCAGATGCGCCGGCAGATCGGCCAAGGCCTTGCGCGTCGCGGGATGGTCCAGCGCCGCCATGCGGTCCGGGCATGGCGATAGGCTGGGCTTATCGCGGCGCAGCACACCGAAAAGCAGCCGGGTCAGGCCCGGCAGGAAGGGGCGTTGGCGGTCACATGCGGAATTATCGGACATTTTGCCCTCCTTTCGGTGGTCATGGTTGATCCACGCTCCGATCATGCTAGGTTTCCGCGGCAATGACCAACAAAGCCTCGGCAAGCATCCATAAGGCAGGCTTATGTCGATACCCCCGCTTGCCGCCCTGCGCGCCTTCGAGGCGGTGGCGCGGCATCTGAGCTTCACCCGCGCCGCCGAGGAACTGGGCATGACCCAGGCCGCGGTCAGCTACCAGATCCGCCTGCTCGAGGAGCGGCTGGGTACGCCGCTGTTCCTGCGCAAGCCGCGCGAGATCGTGCTGACCGAGACCGGGGCGCTGTTCGCCCGCCCAACCGTCGACGCCTTCGACATGCTGCGCGAGGCCTATGCCGACCCCTCGGCGGATTCGGTCTCGACCCTGTCGATCTCGACCGTGCCGACCTTTGCCGGGGCCTGGCTGTCGCCACGGCTGGGCAAGTTCCAGATGAATCATCCGAACCTCGCCGTGCGGCTGGAGACCAGCGACAATCTGGTCGATTTCGGGCGTGAGGACATCACCGTCGCCATCCGCGCCGGCGAGGGCGGCTGGCCGGGGGTCGAGGAGCATTGCCTGATGCCCATCGAATACACGCCCATGCTGTCGCCGGCGCTGGCGCGGAAGTACGAATTGCGCGAGCCTGCGGACCTGCTGAAGCTGCCGCTGCTGGACCGGGTGGACCCGAACTGGGCGGTCTGGATGCGCGAGGCGGGGGTGGATTTCTGGGAAACCCCGCCCCGGCCCGGCCTGACGCTCTCGACCGACTTGCACGAGGCGCGGGCGGCGCTGGAGGGTTACGGCGTGGCGCTGCTGACGCCGCGCTTCTTCCGGTTCGAGCTGGCGACCGGCAGCCTGATCCAGCCCTTTCCGCTGGTGGCGCAGAACGGCCGCAGCTTCTGGCTGGTCTATCCCAAGGGCCGCCGCAACCGTCCCGCGATCCGCAAGTTCCGCGCCTTCCTGCTGGACGAGATCGCCTGCGATCCGGGCTAGGTTCTGTGGACTCTTGGGATTCTCCCTTCTGCTTTTTGGTGATTCATTGTTTCCGCTGCAGGAGGTTTGTGATGGGGACTTTGGATCGGCTGGTGCTCTCTGACGGGCAATGGGATCGGCTTTCGGCGCATATCATCGGGAATGAGCGGACATGCGGCAGCAGCGGGCGCGACAACCGGATGTTTGTCGAGGCGGTGCTGTGGATCGTGCGGACGGGGTCGCCCTGGCGCGACCTGCCGGATGTGTTCGGGTCGTGGAACAGCATGTTCCGCCGCTTCAGCCGGTGGAGCCGCAAGGGGGTCTGGTGGCGAATCTTCGAGGCCATGTCCGATGATCCCGACTTCGAGTATCTGATCTTGGACAGCACGATCATCCGCCCCCACCAGCACACCTCCGGTGCAAAAAGGGGGCTGAAGATCAGGCCCTTGGCCGCTCCCGCGGCGGCCTGAACACCAAGCTGCACATGGCAGTGCGGGGTCTTGGCTGCCCCGTCCGCTTCACCCTGACCGCCGGGCAGAAGGGCGACGCGCCCGAGGCCGAAGCTCTGATCACCGACCTGCCCGCCGGAGCGGTCATGGCCGACACCGCCTATGACAGCGACCGCCTGCGCGAGGCCATCGCGCACAAGAAGGCCCTCGCCGTCATCCCGAACAGCCCGTCCCGGGCGCGCAAGCACCCCCCCGACCGCCACCTCTACGCCCAGAGGCACCTGATCGAATGCTGCTTTTCAAAGCTCAAGCAATTCCGAAGGGTTGCAACCAGATACGAGAAAACCGCCAGAAACTACTTCGCAGTCGTAACCATCGCCGCTATCGTCCTATGGATCAAATAAGTGTCCACAGAACCTAGGCCGGCTGGCCGCGCCCGTGATCCCGCCCGCGACCCTGCGGCCCGGCGGGCAGCGGGAAGATCCGGTCATAGGCGATGTTGAAGACGAAATTATAGACCAGGTAGAAGGCCACGATGAACAGGTCGAGCAGCAGCGTCTGCCACAGCGTCATGCCCAGATACCAGGCCATCGGCGGCAGCAGCATGACCAGCAGGCCCAGTTCGAACAGCACAGTATGCAACAGCCGGTGATGCACCGACTTGCGGACATGGCCGACCCAGCGCCGCATGGCGTGGTCGAAGCCCAGGTTGAAGACGAAGTTCCAGACCGTGGCCAGCGTCGCTGCGCCGACGCCGACGACGCCCATGTCGAACACCGGCTTGTCGTAGATCCAGGCGGCCAGCGGGGTGACGATCGCCAGGCCGATCAGCTCGAAGCTCACCGCGTGGCGGACCCGGTCCGGAAAACTGCGCATCGTCATCGTGATTCCTCATCGTTGCTTGCTGCGCTTTCTATCTGTATTTTCCAGAATACAAAGTTAGATACCATCGGATTTGCAGATAGATGACCGTCACCCTGGACCAGCTGGAAGCCTTTGTCGCCGCCGCGCAGCACGGCTCGTTCTCGGCCGCCGGCCGGGCGCTGCGCAAGGCGCAGTCGGCGATCAGCACCCAGGTCTCGAATCTCGAGGATGATCTGGGCGTGGCGCTGTTCAGCCGCGAAGGACGCAACCCGGTGCTGACGCCCGCGGGCGAGCGGCTGCTGGCCGAGGCCCGCGTGGTGCTGGACCGCCGCGAGCACCTGATCGGCGTCGCCGCCAGCCTGACCGCGCATGTCGAGCACCGGCTGGTCGTCGCCATCGACGAGCTTTATCCCGAGGAGCCGCTGGCGACGCTGTTCGCCGAATTCGCCGCGCGCTTCCCGCATGTCGAGCTGGAACTGCTGTTCCCGATGATGGAGGATGTCAGCCGGCTGGTGCTGGACGGCAAGGCCGATATCGGCGTGATGTGGCGGCAGGAGGTGCTGCCGACCGAGATCGCCTTCCACACCCTCGGCTGGGTGCCCCTGAAGCTGGTCTGCGGCAAGGACCATCCGCTGGCCCATACGGTGGTCGAGTGGGAGGACCTGAAGCGCCACCGCCAGCTGATGGTCGCGGTGCGCAGCGAGGGGCCGGAAAAGCAGCGCCTGCGCACTGCGGCCGAAGTCTGGTGGGTGGAAAGCCACTGGGTCATCCTGCAGATGGTGCGGCGCGGCATCGGCTGGGCGCTGGTGCCCGACCACATCATCGAGGAATCGCCGGTGCGCGACGATCTGGTCACGCCGGCGCTGCAATTCGACGGCGCCGACTGGCCGGTGGCGCTGGAGATGGTCTGGCACAAGCAGCGTCCCAGCGGCCCGGCCGCCCGCTGGCTGCGCGAACGGTTCGCGGCCATGCGGATCAACGACTGGCCCGGTCCCATTGCGGCCGGGCGTTGAGCGATGCGCCCGGGAAAGGCCCCGGGCGCACGCGGTTCACTTGCCCGCCAGCGCCTTCGCCCGTGCGACGATGGCCCCTTTGGTGATGCCGAACTCCTTGTAGAGCCGGTCGATCGGGGCCGAGGCGCCGAAGCCGGTCATGCCGATCACGTCGTCCTCGCTGGCGACATAGCGGGTCCAGCCGAACTTGCCCGCCGCCTCGACGGCGATGCGGGGCGCGTCGCCCAAGGTGGCCTGGCGATAGGCCTCGGGCTGGGCGTCGAACAGCTCCCAGCTGGGCATCGAGACCACGGCGACCGACAGACCGCTCTCGTGCAGCGCCTGCGCCGCCTCGACGGCGATGGCAACCTCGGTGCCGGTGGCGATCAGGGTCACGTCGCGCCCCTCGCCGAACTGGCGCAGCACATAGGCGCCCCTGGCGGTCAGGTTCTCGGCGCCCGCCTCCAGCCGCAGCTGCGGCACGTCCTGCCGCGACAGCGCCAAGAGCGAGGGCACATGCCGGTTGCGGATGGCGATGTCCCAGGCCTCCAGCGTCTCGACCGTATCGGCCGGGCGCAGGACGGTCAGGTTCGGGATGGCGCGCAAGGACGCCAGATGCTCGACCGGCTGGTGGGTCGGGCCGTCCTCGCCCAGCCCGATGCTGTCATGGGTCATGACATAGATCGTGCCCACCCCCATCAGCGCCGACAGCCGGATGGCGTTGCGGGCATAGTCGGAAAACACCAGGAACGTCCCGCCATAGGCAATGAAGCCGCCATGCAGGTTGATGCCGTTCATCGCCGCGGCCATGCCGAATTCGCGCACGCCATAGCCGATGTAGCGGCCCGGCGCCTCGCGCGTATACTGGCTGTCCACCGCCGGAACCCGCGTCAGGTTCGAGCCGGTCAGGTCGGCGGAACCCCCGATCATCTCGGGCAGTGCCGGGGTCAGCGCCTCCAGCGCTATCTGGCTCGCCTTGCGGGTCGCGGCCTTCTTGGGCTGGGCGAACAGCGCGGCGCGCGCCGCCTGCACCGCCGCCTCATAGCCCTCGGGCAGCCTGCCCGACAGCCGGCGCTGAAACTCGTCGCGGGTCCCGGCCGGCTTCGCGGCAAGCCGGGCTTCCCATGCCGCACGCGCCTTGGCGCCGCGCGCGCCGATCTCGCGCCATTGCCGCAGCAGGTCCTCGGGGATCGCGAAGGGCTCGGCCGACCAGCCGATGGCCTCTTTCGTCAGCACCGCCTCGTCCTTGCCCAAGGGCGAGCCGTGGACCGCATAGGAACCGGCCTTGTTTGGCGAGCCGAAGCCGATCACCGTCTTCATGGCGATCAGCGAGGGCCTGGCGGTTTCCGCCTTGGCAGCGGTAATGGCGGCGTCGAGCGCGCGGCCGTCATGGCCGTCGCAGGATTGGACATGCCAGCCCATCGCCTCGAACCGCGCCGGGATGTTTTCCGAGAAGGAGACCGAGGTCGGCCCGTCGATGGTGATGGAGTTGTCGTCGTAAAGCACGATCAGCTTGCCCAGGCCCAGGTGGCCGGCAAGGCTGGCGGCCTCTTGCCCGATGCCCTCTTGCAGGCAGCCGTCGCCCAGCATGACATAGGTGTGATGATCGACCAGGTCGTCGCCGAATTCGGCGGCCAGCCGGCGCTCGGCCAGGGCCATGCCGACGGCGGTGGCCAGCCCCTGCCCCAGCGGGCCGGTGGTGGTCTCGATTCCCTTGGCATGGCCGTATTCCGGATGACCCGCCGTGATCGCGCCCCATTGCCGGAAATTGCGGATCTGCTCGATGGTCATGTCCTCGTAGCCGGTCAGGTGCAGCAGGCTGTAGAGCAGCATCGAGGCATGGCCGTTCGACAGCACGAAGCGGTCGCGATCCGGCCAGTCTGGGTTTTTCGCGTCGAATTTCAGATGCTTGCCGAACAGCACCGCGGCGGCATCGGCCATGCCCATCGGCGCGCCGGGATGGCCGGAATTGGCGGCGTTCACCGCGTCGATGGACAGCGCGCGGATGCAGTTCGCCAGCGCGAAGTTCTGCGGATCAAGCGCGGCCTTCGCCGCGATCGCGGGGTCTTTGGGGGTGTCTAAAGGCATGTTCGGTCCTCCGTTTGCCCTTGAGATACTGCGCGCCGGCAAAAATAACAATCAAAAATCACAAAGTCACATAATTGATGTTGTATTTGTGCGGAGTCTTGTTAGAAAAGTATCGGGCCGCGGCGAATCCCGGCTCGTGGAGGGATGATCGTGAAGCGCGAGGAACGCAGGCAAGCCATCATGGATCTGCTGGTCGCGGCGCGCGCCGTCGATCTGGACGATCTGGCCGAGCGTTTCGCGGTCTCGAAGATGACCATCCACCGCGACCTCGACGACCTTGAGCAGGCGGGCCTGCTGCGCAAGGTGCGCGGCGGCGCGACCATCGAGGCGGGGACGCAGTTCGAAAGCGATTTCCGCATCCGGGCGCTGCAGGATGCCGACGCCAAGGCCCGCATGGCCCGCGCCGCGCTGGACCTGGTCGAGCCGGGCATGACGGTGATGGTCAATGACGGCTCGATGGCGGCGCTGCTGGGCGCCAGCCTGGCCGAGAAGGCGCCGCTGACGGTGATCACCAACAACGCGGCGGTGATCGAGCCGCTGAAGGACATGGCGCGGATCACGCTGATCGCGCTCGGCGGCATCTTCAGCGCCAAGTTCAACGGCTTCTTCGGGCTGGTGACGGAAAACGCGCTAAGCCGGCTGCGCGCCGACCTGGCCTTCATCTCGGCCCCGGCGGTCAGCGGCCTGCAGGCCTTTCACATGGACGACGCGGTGATCCGGGCCAAGCGCGCCATGATGGCCGGGGCCGAACGCAGCGTGCTGCTGGTCAATCACCGCCGCTTCGGCCGTTCGGCGCTGCATGCGCTGGCCGACCTGTCAGAGTTCCACGCGGTCATTACCGACGCCCCGCCCGACCCCGAGGATCGCGCCGCGCTGGACCGCGCCGGCATCCCCCTGACCATTGCCAAGCATTCTGACCGTTAGGACGACGACATGACCGAATTCTGGATCGGCACCAGCTGGAAGATGAACAAGACCCTGGCCGAGGCCCGCGCCTTTGCCGAGGGGCTGGCCGCCGCCGATGCCGCCCGCGACCCGCGCGTCCAGCGCTTCGTGATCCCGCCCTTTACCGCCCTGCGCGAGGTCAAGGCGCTGCTGGCCGACACCTCGGTCAAGGTCGGCGCGCAGAACATGCATTGGGCCGACGCGGGCGCCTGGACGGGCGAGATCTCGCCCCTGATGCTGCGCGACTGCAATCTCGACATCGTCGAACTGGGGCACAGCGAGCGCCGCGAGCATTTCGGCGAAACGGACGAGACCGTGGGCCTCAAGACCGAGGCCGCGGTGCGCCACGGCCTGATCCCGCTGATCTGCATCGGCGAGACCCTGGCCGAACGCGAATCCGGCCGCGCCCGCGCGGTGCTGGAGACCCAGGTGCGCGGGGCGCTGGCCAGGCTCTCGGCCGAGCAGAAATCGGCGCCGATCCTGCTGGCCTATGAGCCGGTCTGGGCGATCGGCGTGAACGGCATCCCCGCGAGTTCGGACTATGCCGATGCGCGCCAGGCCGAGATCATCGCGGTGGCGCAGGACGTGCTTTCGCGCCGCATCCCCTGCCTCTACGGCGGCTCGGTCAACCCCGGCAATTGCCAGGAACTGATCGCCTGCCCGCATATCGACGGGCTCTTCATCGGCCGCTCGGCCTGGAACGTCGAGGGCTATCTGGACATCCTGGCGCGCTGCGCCGCAACCATCTGACCGCGTGCACAGCACGACAACCATCGGAGACGTGAAATGAAACTGGCAATCGCAGGCGACAGCGCGGGTGAAGGTCTGGCCAAACTGCTGGCCGACCACCTGAAGGACAAACACGAGGTCTCGGAAATCTCGCGCACCGACGCGGGCGCGGATGCGTTCTACGCCAACCTCTCGGACCGGGTGGCGAGCGAGGTCGCGGCCGGCACCTACGACCGCGCCATCCTGGTCTGCGGCACCGGCATCGGCGTCTGCATCGCCGCGAACAAGGTGCCGGGCATCCGCGCCGCCCTGACCCATGACACCTATTCGGCGACACGCGCCGCGCTGTCGAACAACGCCCAGATCATCACCATGGGCGCGCGGGTGATCGGCACCGAACTCGCCAAGGCCATCGCCGACGCCTGGCTGGCCGAGACGATGAACTTCGACCCGAACGGCCGCTCGGCCGGGAACGTCTGCGCCATTGACGAAGTGGACGCGAAATACAACAAGGCCGGCTGAGTCCGCCCGCACGCAAAGGCCCGCCATGCTGAAACTGCCGAACGACGGCCCCGCCACAGGCCGCCCGCTTTCCGACGTGCTGGCGGGCGACGGCCCCGCCGCCATCACCCTGGCGATTGCCCAGGCCCAGCCGGCGCTGGCCGCGCGGCTGGCCGCCGGCCGGCTGCATGGCGACCCCGAGGCCGTGGTCGGCACCAATGACAGCGGCGACAGGCAGAAGGCGCTGGATGTCGCCGCCCATCACCACATGCTGGACGCCTTGGCCGCCGCCGGCGTCGGCCGGGTGCTCTCCGAGGAGGCCGAGGCGGTCGCCACCCTGAACCCGGGCGGCGCCTGGGACGTGGCGATGGACCCGATCGACGGCTCGGGCAGCATCGGCATCGGCGCGCCGCTGGGCATGCTCTATTCCATCCTGCCCGCCGCGCCCGAGGGCTTCCTGCGCAAGGGCCGGGCCGTGGTCGGCGCCGGCTACGCCAGTTTCGGCCATTCGCTGGATTTCGGCTGGTCGCTGGGCGACGGCACCCATGTCGCCGGCTTCGACGCCGAGGCGGGCCTGTTCCGCCTGACCCGCGAGCGTGTGCAGCTGAAGCCCACCGCCTCGACCATCGCCTATAACGCCTCGAACGAACGCCACTGGTCGCCGGGCCTGCAGGCCTGGGTGCAGGAACTGCGCCAGGGCAAGGATGGCCCGCGCGGGCGCGACTTCAACATGCGCTGGCTCGCCGCCGCCGTCGGCGAATTGCACCGCATCCTGCTGAAGGGCGGCGCCTTCCTCTATCCCGCCGACCGCCGCCCGGGCTATGAGAACGGCCGGCTGCGGCTGATCTACGAATGCTGCCCCATCGCCTTCCTGATCGAGCAGGCCGGCGGCATCGCCTCGGACGGGTGCCAGCCGATCCTCGACCGCCAACCGCAGGGGCTGCACGAGATGGTGCCGCTGTTCTTCGGCGCCCGCGAGGAAGTCGAAACCATGCTCTCCCATCTCGCCATCAGCAAAGGATAACAGCCCATGGCCATGATCACGCTGCGCCAGCTTCTCGACCATGCGGCCGAGAACGGCTATGCCGTTCCCGCCTTCAACATCAACAACATGGAGCAGGGGCTGGCGGTGATGACCGCCGCCGCGGCAACCGACAGCCCGGTGATCCTGCAAGCCAGCCGCGGCGCGCGCGCTTATGCCAACGACGCCGTGCTGGCCGGGCTGATCCAGGGCCTGTCGCGCGCCTTTCCCGACATTCCGATCTGCATGCACCTGGACCATGGCAACGGGCTTGCGACCTGCGCCACGGCGATCCAGAACGGCTTCACCAGCGTGATGATGGACGGCTCGCTGAAGGCCGATGGCAAGACGCCCGCCGATTACGCCTATAACCGCGACATCACCGCCCGCGTGGTCGAGATGGCCCATGCCTGCGGCGTCTCGGTCGAGGGCGAGCTGGGTGTGCTGGGCAGCCTGGAAACCGGCATGGGCGACCAGGAGGACGGCCACGGCGCCGAGGGCAAGCTGTCCGAGGAGCAGTTGCTGACCGACCCGGCCGAGGCCGAGCAATTCGTGCGGGAGACCGGCGTCGATGCGCTGGCCGTCGCCATGGGCACCAGCCACGGCGCCTACAAATTCACCCGCAAGCCCGACGGCGCGATCCTCGCCATGCATGTGATCGAGGAGATCCACCGCCGGCTGCCGAACACGCATCTGGTCATGCACGGCTCGAGCTCGGTGCCCGAGGATCTGCAGCGGATCATCAACGCCCATGGCGGCGACATCAAGCCGACCTGGGGCGTGCCGGTCGAGGAGATCCAGCGCGGCATCAGGTCGGGCGTGCGCAAGGTGAACATCGACACCGACAACCGCCTGGCGATGACCGCCGCGATCCGCAAGAAGCTCAGCGAAGAGCCGGCCGAATTCGACCCGCGCGGCTATCTGAAACCCGCCATGGCGATGATGTCCGAGGTCTGCAAGGCCCGCTTCGAGGCCTTCGGCACCGCCGGCAACGCTCCGAAAATCCGCCCGCTGCCGCTGGCCGCGATGGCGAAACGCTACGCCGCCTGAGCCGGTCCGCCGGGCGCGCGCTGCCCCGGCCCAGCGGCAGCGTCCGGGACGAGCCCCGCTCGTCCCGTTCCGCCTTGCCGCCGGTCAAGCGCGGCGATTGCGACGGCTGGCCCGAGGCGGTCGCGGCAGCGGGGCCGGGCTTTCCTGCTACCCCGCGCCGGGCTAGGCTGCGCGGATGGGGCAGAATGACGACATCCTCGTGCGGCTCGGCCGGTCGCGGTTTCGCAGCCGCTTCCATCTTGGTCCCAGGGAGCGCGCCTATGCCGATGCCAAGGGGCGCGAGACCATCGCCCGCCATGCCGACGAGCTGATCGCGGCGCGGCTGGCGCCGGCGCAGCCGCGCAATGACGGCAGGCAGACGCCGATGCGGGGCCATCCGGTCTTCGTTGCCCAGCACGCCACCGCCTGCTGCTGCCGGTCCTGCCTGGCGAAATGGCACGGCATCCCCGCCGGCCGGGCGCTGAGCGCCGCGGAACAGGCCCGCATCACCGCGCTGCTGATGCGCTGGATCGACCGCGAGATGGGCTACCGGCCACTGGGCCGAGGCCCGGCCGGACTGGCGGGATAGTGCCGCCTCAGCTCAACACATGGCCGCGGGCCGCGACCGGCTCGGGCAGATCCTGCGCCACCAGCGCGGCCAGCATCTCGCGCTCGACGGTCCGGCACAGCGCGTCGAGCGGCAGCGCGTTCGGCGCGGTGCCGAACGGATCCTCGAGCTGGTGGCCAAGCGCGTCGAGCCCGAAGAACGTATAGGCCACCAGCAGCACCGGCAGCAGCGTCCACCAGCCCAGCGACCCGGCCAGCGCAAAGGGCAGCGTCAGGCAGAAGACCAGCGCCGTGCGGTGCAAGAGCAGCGAATAGGCAAAGGGTACCGGCGTGGTGGCGATGCGCTCGCAGGCCGCCTGTGCCGCCGAGAGCTGCGCCAGATAGCCTTCCAGCACCGAATAACGGATCTCGCCCAGCTTTCCGACGGCGGCCAGCGCCAGCAGGTGCCGGCCCAACTGCTGCAGCACCGCATCGGTCGGGTTGGGATGGCGGGCGATCTCGGCCTCGGGGCACCAGGCGGAGATGGCGGCGCCCTCGTCCCGGCGCCGCAGCCGCGCCGCCAGCCCGGCGGCAAAGCCGCAGGCCGGGATCAGCAGGCCGCGCCGCTCGGCCGCATCCAGGTCGGCGCTGGCGCGCGCCAGCCCGCGGCAGGCGACGATCACCTGACCCCAGAGCTGCCGCCCCTCCCACCAGCGGGCATAGCAGGTGCCGTTCCGGAAGCTCATGAACACCGAAAGCGCGATGCCGATCAGGGTGAAAGGGATGGCGCTGATGCGGGCGAAGATGCCGGGATGCACGTTGGCCGCCAGCACCGCGATGACGCTGACCGCGCCGATCACCGCCAGCCGCCCGATGATCGCCGGCACGATCGAGCCCTGCACGGTGAACAGGATGTCGCGAAGATTGGGCTGGGAACGCAGGATCATGGCAGGTCGGAAGCTGAAAGGAACATTGGCGGCCCGCCGCCGGGGCCGCGGGGATCGGCTGGCCGCAGGACGGGCGTCACGGTTTCGGCCCCGGGCCGGCAAGGCGGGCCGGACGGTATTCCCCCTGCGCCGGGCGCCCTTCGGCCGGGACGGCATCGGCGGCGGCCAGGTCCACGACCAGCAGCGCCTCGCCCCGGGCGCCGGCCATGGCCAGCGGCTGCCCGTCGGGGCCGGCGATCACCGACAGCCCGCCGAAGCGCAGGTCTCCTTCGGTCCCGGCGTAATTCGCATAGGCCACCACCGCGTCGCTTTCATGGGCGCGCGCCGGCACCAGCACGCGCTGGACATGCTCGAACTCCGCGGGATTGGCCGTCGGCACCAGCAGCAGCCGGGCCCCCGCCTCTGCCAGCGCCGCGGCATGGCCGGGGAATTCGATATCGTAGCAGATCAGCACTGCCGCCGCCCGGCCGCCCAGGGAAAAGACCGGCGCCAGGGTGCTGCCGCGGGCAAAGCTCGCCTGCTCCATCGCGCCGTAGAGCTGGATCTTGCGGTAATGCGCCAGGATCGCGCCATCCGCGCCGATGACGGTGGCGGCATTGTAGACCGCGCCGCCCTCGCGCTCGGCCCAGCCGAGGCAGAGGCCGCAGCCCGCCTCGCGCGCCATGGCGCGCAGCCGGGCGATCCATTCCCCGTCCAGCGGCTGGGCAAGCGCGGCGTGCAGGTCGGGGCGGTTATAGCCGGGCAGGATCAGCTCGGGCAGGACCAGAATCGTCGCTCCGGCGGCCGAGGCTGCTTGCAACTGCCGACAGATTGCCGAAAAAACCCCGTCGATCCGGCCATTTGTCGGCGCGGCCTGCCAGAGTGCAAGCTTCACTTCGGACCCCTCTCATGCCCATAATCCGGCCGCAGTCTAGACGATCCGCGGGTTTTGACCATCCGGTCCCGCCTCTTACGGAGCAGTGCATGAGCGACAGCAGGCCGGTCACCGCCTTCGGCCCCGACTTCCCCTTTGCCTATGACGACTGGCTGCGCCACCCGGCCGGGCTGGGCACCATCCCGCCCGAGCGCATGGGCACCGAGGTCGCGATCATCGGCGCCGGCGCTGCCGGCATCGTCGCCGGGCACGAGCTGATGAAGCTGGGCCTGCGGCCGGTCATCTATGAATCGGCCCGTTTCGGCGGCCGGCTGCGATCCGAGATCTTCGAAGGCACCGAGGATGTCGTCGCGGAACTGGGCGGCATGCGCTTTCCGGTCTCCTCGACCGGCTTTTATCACTATGTCGATCTGGTGGGGCTGGACAGCGCCCCGTTTCCCAACCCGCTGACCGCAGCCGCCGGCTCGACCGTCATCGACCTGGAGGGCGAGACGCATTTCGCCCGCAGCCTGGACGACCTGCCCCGCCTCTATCACGAGGTTGCGGCCGCCTATCGCGCCGCGCTCGAGGAACATGCCGATTTCGCGGCCCTCCAGCAGGCGGTGCGCGACCGCGACGTGGCGCGGCTCAAGCAGCTTTGGGATCCGCTGGTCGCGCAATGGGACGAGCGCACCTTCTACGATTTCGTCACCTCGTCGCGGGCCTTCCAGGCGCTGAGCTTCCGCCATCGCGAGGTCTTCGGCCAGGTCGGTTTCGGCACCGGCGGCTGGGACAGCGACTTCCCGAACTCGATGCTGGAGATCCTGCGCGTCAACCTGCTGGAGCTTGACGACAACCAGCGCTTCATCCTGGGCGGGGTCGAGACGGTGCTGCATCGGCTGTGGCGCCAGCCGGCGGCCTGCGCGCATTGGCCCGCAGGCACCACGCTGGCGGGTTTGAATGGCGGCGCGACGCTGGGGCGGGCCTGCCGCATCGCGCGCCGGGGCGACGGCTTCACCGTGACCGACCAATGGGGCAATGCCCGCGACTATGCGGCGGTGCTGGCCACCTGCCAGAGCCATCTGCTGACCACCTCGGTCGCGGTCGAGGAGGCGCTGTTCGACCAGAAGCTGTGGATGGCGCTTGACCGCACCCGCTACATGCAGGCGGCGAAAAGTTTCGTGATGGTGGACCGGCCGTTCTGGAAGGACATCGACCCGGCCACCGGCCGGCCGGTCCTGTCGATGACCCTGACCGACCGGCTGACCCGCGGCAGCTATTTCTTCGATAACGGTCCCGACCGGCCGGCAGTGATCTGCCTGAGCTATTCCTGGATGACCGACGCGCTGAAGGTGTTGCCGCTGGCCCCGGAAAAGCGCATCGAGCTGGCGCTGGACGCGCTGGAAAAGGTCTATCCGGGCGTGGACATCCGCAGCCATATCCGCGGCAACCCGATCTGCGTCAGCTGGGAAAGCGACGAGAATTTCCTGGGCGCCTTCAAGGGCGCGCTGCCCGGCCATTACCGCTACAACCATCGCATGTATGGCCATTTCATCCAGGCCGCCATGCCGCCCGAGCAGCGCGGCATCTTCCTGGCCGGCGACGGCATCAGCTGGACCCCGGCATGGGTCGAGGGCGCGGTGCAGACAGCGCTGAATGCCGTCTGGGGGGTGATGACGCATCTGGGCGGCGCCTGCCATGCCGAGAACCCGGGCCCGGGCGACCTGTGGCCCGCCATCGGCCCGGTGGCCCTGCCGGATTAGGGCAGGCCCCACGCCGGGCCGGCATGGGCCCGAGCGGCAGGCCCGCTTCGGCGCCGGCGATCCCTGCGGCAGCCGCACAGCCGGCCGGCGCGAGAGGGACGGCCCGTCCTGCGACCCGCCGGGGTATCGCCGCGCGCAAGACAGCGCCGCGCACAGGCGGGCCGGCGGCCCGCCCGCGATGCGCGTCCATCAATCCTTGTGCTCGGGCTTGCCCTTGTGGCTGGTGCTGGCCAGCGCCTCGAGTTCCTTCTCGGTCATCGATTCATACATCTGCCTCGAAGCCGCGTGCAGCGCGCTCTTGCCGGTCTCGCCGCGCTTGGCGGCCAGGGCCGCACCGGCGGCCTTCTGCTGCGCCTTGGACTTGGCTGGCATGTCGTCATCCTCCGAATGCGGGCGGACGCGCGCGTCCCTTGCGGAAGGCCGCGCGCCGCCCCTTGGTTGCGCGGTCATCCGGCCGGGCCGTGGATGTCCGGTCCCGGTCGGTCCGCGCTCGCCCGGACGGGAATGCGTGGCATGGTCCGCCGGGACCACCCTCCCCCGCTTGCCCGGGTCGAGGTCTTCCCAACCGCCGCAAGGCCCGGATGTTCCGTAACGCCGGCGTGAGGGGCCGGCGCTCAGTCGGTCGGGGGCAGGACCGCGGCAAGCACGCTTTCGGCCAGTTTGGGCGGGATCGCGCCGGACAGTCGGCCACGCTCGCCCGCCAGCCGGGTGGCGACGAAAGCCTCGGCCACCGGGCCGGGGCCGGATTGCAGCAAGGCCGCTGCGGCCAGCAGCAGGGCGCTGCGCTCGGCGAACCAGCGCGCCTCGGCCTCGGCCAGGCCGCCTCCCCAGCGCGCCCGATGCGCTGCCAGCGCCGCGTCATAGGCCCGGTCCAGCCCGGCCGCTGCATCCAGCCGCGCGCCCAGGGCCTCGCCGGCCAGGGGTTCGCGCGCCAGCGTGCGCAGCGCATCGAGGCAGATCACATTGCCCGAGCCCTCCCAGATGCCATTCAGAGGCGCCTCGCGATACAGCATGGGCAGCGGCGTGTCCTCGACATAGCCCATGCCGCCCAGCACCTCCATCGCCTCGGCCACCACCAGCGGGCAAAGCTTGTTGGCCAGGTATTTCGCCAGCGCCACGCCGATGCGGGCAAAGGCGCGATCCGTCTCGCCCGTGCCGTCGAAGGCCCGCGCCACCGACAGGCCAAGCGCCAGGCTGCCCTGCCAGTCCAGCGCCAGATCGGCCAGCACGGCGCGCATCAGCGGCTGGTCGATCAGCCAACGCTGGAAGGCGCTGCGCTGCGTGGTCCAGTGCTGGGCCTCGCGCAGCGCCGCCTGCATCAGCCCGGCCGGCGCCATGGCGGTGTCGAGCCGGGTGTGATGCACCATCTCGACGATGGTGCGGATGCCGCGGCCTTCCTCGCCCAGCTGCCAGGCCAGCGCGCGGTGATATTCGATCTCGGCCGAGCCGTTCGAGCGGTTGCCGAGCTTGTCCTTGAGGCGCTGGATGCGGATGCCGTTGCGCCCGTCCTGCAGCCAGCGCGGCACCAGGAAGCAGGTGAGCCCGGCCCCGGTCTGCGCCAGCGTCAGGAAACCGTCCGACATCGGTGCCGAGCAGAACCACTTGTGCCCGGTCAGCCGCCAGGCCTCGCCGTCGCGCTCGGCCCGCGTGGTGCTGCCGCGCAGGTCCGAGCCGCCCTGCTTTTCCGTCATCGCCATGCCCAGCGTCGCCCCGGCCTTCTCCGCCACCGGCCGGACCGAGGGATCGTACTGGCGCGATAGCAGCAGGCCGCGCCACTCGCCCGGCAGCGCCGCGCCCGCGATCACAGGGACCGCTGCATGGGTCATGGTCAGCGGGCAGCAATGGCCGGGTTCGACCTGGCTGGCCAGGTAGACCATGGCGGCATGGCTCAGATGGCCGGCGGCGCCGCCCTCCCAGGCGATGGAATGATAGCCGGCGGCGGTGGAAAGCTGCATGAAGCGGTGATAGGCGGGGTGGAAGCGCAGCTCGTCCAGCCGCCGGCCGCCGCTGTCGAACAGCCGCAGCTCGGGCGGGTTGCGGTTCGCGTCGCGCGCCGCCTCGCGCAGTTCCGCCCTGCCCAGGGCGGCGCCGTAGCGGGCCAGCGCTTCCAGATCCGCGCCGCTGCCGGCCAGAGCGGTGCGCAGGACCGGATCGTCCCGCCACAGATCGCGGTCACCGGGCGGCACCGGCTGGTTCAGCACCTCATGCGTTTCCAGCCCGGCCGTCGCTTCCAGCGCTGTCATGGCTTCCCCCTTCGACTGCTGCGCCCCCAGTCTAACCCATCCAGCACCCCGCGGACGAGCCCCGCCTGCCCCCAGGGCGCGGTCGGCGCTGGCGGGATGCGGCCGGGATCAGGCGGCTGCGCGGCGCATGGCGGCGGCCTCGACCGCGGCTTCCAGGATGTCCAGCGCCTCCTCCAGCTGCGCCTGCGGGATGGTCAGCGGCGGCAGCAGGCGGATGACGTTGTAGCGGGTGCCGCAGGACAACAGGATCAGCCCGCGCGCCTCGGCCTCGGCGACGATGGCGGCGGTCAGCGCGGCGTCGGGCGCATTGCTGCCCCGGTCCGTCACCAGCTCGAAGGCGTTCATGGCGCCCAGACCGCGCACATCGCCGATGCATTCCATGCCCTGCCGCGCCGCGATGGCGGTCAGCCGGGCGCGGATCGTCTCGCCGATGCCGGCGGCGCGGGCGCAGAGCCCCTCCTCCTCGATCACGTCCAGCACCGCATGAGCGGCGGCCACGGCCAGCGGGTTGCCGGCATAGGTGCCGCCGAGGCCGCCCGCAGGCGCCGCATCGACGATCTCGGCCCGGCCGGTGACGGCCGAAAGCGGGAAGCCGCCGGCCAGCCCCTTGGCCATGGTCACCAGGTCGGGGACCACGCCGGAATGCTGGAAGCCGAACATGCGGCCGGTGCGGGCCATGCCGGCCTGCACCTCGTCGCCGATCAGCACGATGCCGTGCCGGTCGCAGATGGCCCGCAGGGCGCGCAGGAAACCGGCCGGGGCGATGTTGAAGCCGCCCTCGCCCTGCACCGGCTCGACGATCATCGCCGCGATACGCTCGGGATCGACCGAAGAGGCGAACAGTCGCTCAAGATACTGAACGGATTCCATCTCGGATATGCCATGAAAGGCGTTCGGGAAGGGCGCGTGCAGGATCTCGGCCGGCATGGCGCCAAAGCCCTTCTTGTAGGGCGCCACCTTGCCGGTCAGCGCCATGCCCAGCAGGGTGCGGCCATGGAAGGCGCCGGAAAAGGCGATGATGCCCGAGCGCCCGGTATGGGCCCGCGCCATCTTCACCGCGTTCTCGACCGCCTCGGCGCCGGTGGTGGCCAGCATGGTCTTCTTGGCGAAATCGCCGGGCGCGGCGGCATTCAGCCGCTCGGCCAGATGCACGTAACCCTCATAGGGCGCGACGTGGAAGCAGGTATGGGTGAAGGCCTCGGCCTGGCGGGCAACAGCGGCCATGACACGCGGATGGCGATGGCCGGTATTGTTCACCGCGATGCCGGCGGCGAAGTCGATGAAGCGGCGTCCGTCGGCATCCCAAAGCTCGGCATTCTCGGCGCGGGTGGCAAAGATGCCGCGCGTCGCGACGCCTTGCGCGACGGCGGTGCCCTTACGGGCGATAAGGTCGGTATTGCTGGTCATGCGGGTCCCCTGATTCTTTCAGCAAGCCATAGGTCATGTTGACAAATGGCGAAGCCAGAGCCTGATGCAGGCGATGTCGATGAAGCCGAGGAAACTGTCTGCGGTTTTGTCGTAGC
>NZ_JAEHFP010000086.1 GCF_016446475.1 Paracoccus binzhouensis
CGCGCCCGTCGCATCCGCTGCGGCCCTGCCGCCGGCGCCGGGCGTCGCTGCCCCGCCGGTTTCGGCCGGGGAGGCGCTCGACACGGGCCTCGACACGGGCCTCGACACCGGCGACGGGCGCCGCCGCCTGCATGCGGTGCGCCGCTCGGACCGCGCGTGACACGATTGACAGAAGAGGCCGATCCGTGGCGACAAACACTGCCAAGCCGGACGATATCGACGATTCCTCCGCGCCGCTGATCGAGCACCTGAAGGAGCTGCGCACCCGGCTGATCTGGTCGGTGCTGGCCTTCGTGGTGGCGATGGTGCTGTGCTATTTCGTCTGGAATCCGATCTTCGATTTCCTGACCCAGCCGATCTGCCATGCGCTGGAAAAGCGCGGCCAGACCTGCGGCCTGATCTTGCTGAAGCTGCAGGAGGGCTTCTTCGTCGCCATGCGCATCGCCTTCTTCGGCGGCTTCGTGCTGGCCTTTCCGGTGGTCGGCTACCAGCTCTGGCGCTTCGTGGCGCCGGGGCTTTACCGCAGCGAAAAGAACGCGCTGCTGCCCTTCCTGGTCGCCTCGCCGGTGATGTTCCTGCTGGGTGCGGCCTTCGCCTATTACGTCATCCTGCCCTGGGCATTCGACTTCTTCCTGGGCTTCCAGCAGGGGCCGCTGGCGCTGCCGGACGATCCCGCCGCCGCGGCGACAGCTGCCGCCGGGACCGCCGTGACGCCGGACGCCGCCGCCAGGGAGCCCTGGGCGGGCATCGTCTTCCAGGGCTCGGTCGAGGAATATCTGACGCTGACCACCAAGTTCATCCTGGCCTTCGGCCTGTCCTTCCAGCTGCCGGTGGCACTGACGCTGATGGGCAAGGCCGGCCTCGTCTCCTCCGAGGGGCTGGCCAGCGTGCGCCGCTATGCCATCGTGGTGATCCTGGTGCTGGCGGCCATGGTGACGCCGCCCGATGTCATCAGCCAGATCGTGCTGTTCTCGGTCATCTACGGGCTTTACGAGATCTCGATTTTCCTGGTCCGCCGCATCGAGAGGAAGCGCGAACTGGAGGAGCAGGGCGATGTCTGATGCCGTGCTGACCCGCATCGCCGCGGCGCTGGAGCGCATGGCGCCGCCGCCGGCACCCGAGCCGAGCTTCAGCGAGGCGACCGCCTATGTCTGGCAACCCGATCCCGACCGGCTGGAGCCGGTGGCCGAGGTCAACCGCGTCGACCTGGTGCAGCTGATCGGCATCGACCGCGCCCGCGACACGCTGCTGGCCAATACGCTGCAATTCGCGCGTGGGCACGCGGCGAACAATGCGCTGCTCTGGGGTTCGCGCGGCATGGGCAAGAGCTCGCTGGTCAAGGCGGTGCATGCCGAGGCGGTGCGCCAGGGCCTGCCGCTGGTGCTGGTCGAGATCGCGCGCGAGGACCTGGGCTCGGTCGGCCGGCTGCTTTCGATCCTGGGTCGGGCGCGGGACCGGCGCTTCCTGCTGTTTTCCGACGACCTGTCCTTCAGCCATGACGATACGCAATACAAGTCGCTCAAGGCGGTGCTGGACGGCGGTATCTCGGGCCGGCCGTCCAACGTGATCCTTTACGCCACCTCGAACCGGCGCCACCTGATGCCGCGCGACATGATCGACAACGAGCGCTCGACCGCGATCCATCCGGGCGAGGCGGTTGAGGAAAAGGTCTCGCTGTCGGATCGCTTCGGGCTGTGGCTGGGCTTCCACCCCTGTTCGCAGGACGAATACCTGGCCATGGTGCGCGGCTATTGCGACGCCTATGGCCTGCGGATCGCCGAGGAGCAGTTGCGCGCCGAAGCCATCGAATGGCAGGCGACGCGGGGCTCGCGTTCGGGGCGGGTGGCCTGGCAGTTCTTCACCGACCTGGCCGGGCGCAACGGCATCGCGGTCTGATCCGCAAGCGGCTTTCATGCAAGCGCCCGCCCCGGTCTTCCGGTGGCGGGCGCGCTGTTTTTCCGGGGTCCGCGATGCGGCGGGGGAGGCACGGAAAAACTTGCGGGAAACTGTTCGAGGGCCCTTGACGCCCCCAGCCGCCCGCCGTAAATCGCACGCACTCCGTGGCGGAGTAGCTCAGCTGGTTAGAGCAGAGGAATCATAATCCTTGTGTCGGGGGTTCAAATCCCTCCTCCGCTACCATTCCCCCCACTTGAACATCGCCGGTGATACGGCCGCCTTCAGGCAGGGCGCCAGGATGTCAGGCCGCCTTGATCAGCACGATGTCATTGCTGCGCTTGCGCTCTGCCGGCAGGGTCTCGTATTCGTCATGGCTCGCCGCCACGATCAGCCGCGCCGCATCGCTCTCTCTGGCCGCCCTCAGGCTCTGCGCGCTGGTCTTTTCCAGGTCGGCCAGGGTGATCGGCCGCGGCGTGGCGATGAACAGCGATTTCAGCTCGAAGACCTTGGCGATACAGGGGTCGTAACCCTCGATGGTCCAGCTGGTCCCGGCCGCGGCGCCCTCGGCATTGACGATCAGCGGCCGCGACCATGCGCCCTGCGCGTCGGTGGTCGCCTCGACCTTCTGCGTCACCATCCGCACGCCATCCTCGAGCACGCCCGCGCCGTTCAGCGTGGCGACGATCTTGCCCCCGGCGATGGGGGCGAGGTTGGCGTCGATCAGCACGCCCCGGACTGTGGCTTTGTTCGGCATGTCTTGCTCCCATGCTCATGCGGAAAGCGCCGCCATTATGCAAAGGATCGGCGGCGGTTGCGGGCGGGGCGGAAGCAATGCGCGCGGGGTCTAAAGCCCGTCCTCGGCCAGCAGGCCGCGGCTCTGGCGCCAGAGGTCGGGGGTGGTGCCCTCGGTCTCGCGGAAGACCCGGATCAGGTGCGAGGCGTCGCAGAAGCCGGTCTCCTCGGCAATGCGGGTGACGGTGCGGTCGGTGCGCGCCAGCAGCATCCGCGCCTGTGCCAGCCGGATGCGGATCGAGGCATCGGCGGGCGGAATCCCCAGGTCGGCGTTGAAATGCCGCTCCAGCTTGCGCCGGCCGACGCCCAGGTCGCGGGCGATGCGGGCGATGGGCAGGGGCGCATGCAGGTTCTGCTGCATCGCCAGCAGGGCGCGGCGCACCAGCGGGTCGCGGGCATTCAGCTCCAGCGGCAGGCCGGGCTGTGGGCGGTCGCCCTCCATCGGCTCGTCGATCATCAGGATCGACAGCGCCTTGCGCGCCGCCGACCGGCCCAGGTGGCGGTCGATCAGGAAGGCCGCCAGATGCGCGGCGCTGACCCCGCCCGAGCAGGAAAGCCGATCGCGGTCCACGACGAAGATCTGGTCCGAGACCGGGCGCATCTTCTCGAACTCGGCCAGGAAATCCTGGTGGTGAAACCAGCTGACGCAGCAACGATAGCCGTCCATCAGCCCGATGCGGGCCAGGGCGAAGACCCCGGTGCAAAGCCCCCCCAGCGCCACCCGCGCCGCCGCCGCCCGGCGCAGGAAGGCGGCTTGGTCCGGCGACAGGCCGGGGCCGCCGTCGATCAGCCCGCCGACGGTGATGATGTAGTCGAAGCGCGCCGGGTCGCCCAGCCGCTCCTCGGGCTCGATGCGCATGCCGCAGGAGGACTGCACCGGCGCCATGTCGGGGGAAAGCACCCGCCAGCGGCAGCGGATCGGCCGCGAGCCGTCGCCGTCATCGGCGGCCAGGCGCAGCACGTCCACGAATGTGGCAAAGGCCGACAGCGTGAAACGCGGGGTCAGCAGGAAGCCGATCCGCAGCCGCGGCTGGGTCGGGTCGGATGAGGCGTCGTATTCGGGCATGTCGCGATTCGTCCACGGATGGCGTCGCGATCATGCCATGTTTTCGGCATTTATCCAGTGGCTGCGTGGGGGCGGGCGATCACTCCCTGGTGGGCAGCACCATGGTCGCGGTCGAAGCCTGCGCGGCATCCCCGGCCGCGTCGCCGGCCTCGACCAGCTCGCGCGCCTCGTCCTCGTCCTCCAGCGCCGGCGGATCCTCGCCGGCCAGGAAGTTGCCGAATTTCTGCAGGCCGGGGATGTGGTCGGCCAGAACGCGCATGACCACCAGCAGCGGCACCGCCACGATCATGCCGATCACCGACCAGAGCCAGGCCCAGAGCGCCACCGTCAGGAACACCACCACCGTGTTGAGCTGCAAGCGGCGCGAGACGAAATAAGGGGTGATGAGTTGGCCTTCCAGCGCGGTCAGGCCCAGATAGGTCAGTCCGATCATCAGCGGCGTGAACAGGTCGTCATGGATGAAGATCCCGACCAGGGTCGCGATGATGATGCCGGCGACCGAGCCCAGATAGGGGATGTAGTTCAGCAGGAAGGCCGCCAGCCCGAACAGCAGCGGGCTGGGCATGCCCCAGGCCCACATCGCCAGGCCGATGGCGACGGCAAGGCAGGCGTTGATCAGGGTGATGGCGCCCAGATAGGTGCCCAGGCTGTCCTCGATCTCGCGCAGCGCCAGATAGGCGGTGCGCTTTTCGCGCATCGAATCGAAGCTCTGCACGATCTTCAGATAGAGCAGGTCGCCCGAGGACAGCAGGAAGAACAGCAGGAACAGGGTGAAGATGATCTGGCCGACGAAGGCCGGGCCGAGGTTCAGCACGCTGGCCAGCGTCGAGGTCTGCGGCGTGGCGTTCACCTCGACCTCGATCTGCTGGTCGGGCGGCTGCGGCGTACCGGGGGCGGGGATGGCGGTCAGCCTGCCGGTCAGCGTCGCGTCGGGTGTTGTGGCGGGTGTCGCGTCGGGGGAGGTGATGCCGGGCGGGGCGGAGGGCTCGGGTTCGGGGCTGCCGCCGGCAATCTCGTCGATCTTCTCGGCCGCACGCTCGATGCCGCGGAAATTGCTGCGCAATTCGGCGAAGCGCTGCTCCAGCCGCTCGGTGATCTGCGGCGCGTTCTCGATCAGCCGGTTCACCGGGCCCGAGATCACGAAGCCGATCACCACCACCGAGACCACCAGCCCCAGCGAGACGATGGCGGCGGTGACCGCAGCGCCGATGCCCAGCCGTTCCATCAGCCGCCGGAAGGGAACGAAGACGAAGAACAGCAGGAAGGCCAGCGTCACCGGCATCAGGAAGTCGCGGGCCTGGGCGAAGAAGCTGAACAGCAGAAGCAGGAAGATACCGATCACCGCCCAGTTCGCCACCCGCGGCAGCGACCGCTTCTCGGCCGGGGCGGAGATGGGGAACATGTGGTTGCTGTCCTCGGGCGGTGCCATGACCCCTCCATGCTTCCCCGTGCCGCGCAGGCGCAAAACGCAAGCCCCGCGCCGGGGTTCCTCGGCGCGGGGCTGATTCAGGGTAACGGGGCCGACGCCTACAGCGGATGATCGCCCGAGGCGTCGATGACGCGGGTGGGCAGGCCCAGCGTGCCCAGCAGTTCCAGGAACGGCCGGGCGGGCAGATCCTCGACATTGGCCATCTTCTTCACGTCCCAGGTGCCGCGCGCGACCAGGATCGCCGCGGCGACCGGGGGCACGCCGGCCGTGTAGCTGATGCCCTGGCTGCCGACCTCCTCATAGGCTTCCTTGTGGTCGGCGACGTTGTAGATGAAGACCTCGCCCGGCTTGCCGTCCAGCGTGCCCTTGACCAGATCGCCGATGCAGGTCTTGCCCTCGTAATCAGGGGCGAGGCTGGCCGGGTCGGGCAGGACCGCCTTGACCACCTTGAGCGGCACCACCTCCAGCCCCTCGGCGGTCGTCACGGGCTGCTCGGAAAGCAGGCCGAGATTCTTCAGCACGGTGAAGACATTGATGTAATGCTCGCCGAAGCCCATCCAGAAACGCACGTCGGCGTCCTTGTAGCGGGCGGAAAGGCTGTGCACCTCGTCATGGCCGGACAGATAGGCGGTGCGCTTGCCGACGACGGGCAGGTCCCATTCGCGGCCGACCTCGAACATCTTGTTCTGGCGCCATTCGCCGCCCTGCCAGGAATAGACCGTGCCGGTGAATTCGCGGAAATTGATCTCGGGGTCGAAATTGGTGGCGAAATAGCGGCCGTGGCTGCCGGCATTGATGTCGACGATGTCGATCGAGTCGATCTTGTCGAAATACTCGTCCTCGGCCAGCCGGGCATAGGCGTTGACCACGCCGGGATCGAAGCCCGCCCCCAGGATGGCGGTGACGCCGGCCTTCTCGCACTCATCGCGGCGCTTCCATTCGTAATTGGCATACCAGGGCGGCGTCTCGCAGACCTTGGCCGGGTCTTCGTGGATGGCGGTGTCGATATAGGCGGCGCCGGTCTCGATGCAGCCCTGCAGCACGGTCATGTTGACGAAGGCCGAGCCCACGTTGATGACGATTCCGGCGTCGATCTTGCGGATCAGATCGGCCACCGCCTTGCTGTCCATGGCATCCAGGGAATGCGCGGCGAATGCGACCGAATGGCCTTTCTCACGAATGCTCGCGATGATCTTCTCGGCCTTGGACACGGTTCGGCTGGCGATATGCAGCGTTCCGAATTCCTTGGCGTTCTGCGCCACCTTATGCGCGACCACCTGGGCGACGCCGCCGGCGCCGATGATGAGCACGTTCTTGGCCAATTCAGTCTCCTTTTCGGGGCTAGGGAAAGGGGATGGCTTGCGCCTGGTCAGGACAGGCTGGCTTTGTAGTCGTCGTAGGTGAACCGGCGAACCTCGCGGATCGTTCCGTCCTCGGCCTTGATGGCGATGGCGGGCATGGGAACGCCGTTGAACCAGTTCTTCTTCACCATGGTATAGCCGCCGGCATCGGCGATGCTGATGCGGTCGCCGACCTGCAGCGGCTGCGGAAAGCAGCCCTCGCCGAAGATGTCGCCGGCCAGGCAGGTCTTGCCGGCGATCTGCCAGGGATGCTCGCCCTCCTGCGGCAGCTTCGCCGTCTCGCGATAGATCAGCAGGTCGAGCATATGCGCCTCGATGCTGCTGTCCACGATGGCCACGTCCTTGCCGTGGTGGATGGTGTCCAGCACCGTGACCTCCAGCGAAGTCGAGCGGGTGATGCTGGCCTCGCCCGGTTCCAGGAAGACCTGCACGCCGAACTTTGCCGAGAATGCCTTCAGCCGGTCGGCAAGGCGGTCAAGCGGATAGCCCTCGCCGGTGAAGTGGATGCCGCCGCCCAGGCTGACCCAGTCGAGCTTTTCCAGGAAGCCGCCGAATTCCGCCTCGATCCGGTTGAGCTGCGCGTCGAACAGCTCGAAATCGGCATTCTCGCAATTGTAATGGATCATCACGCCCGAGATGCGGTCCAGTGCCGCCTCCAGCCGGTTCAGATCCCATTCGCCCAGCCGCGAGAACGGCCGGGCCGGGTCGGCCAGGTCGAAGCCCGAGGTGGAAAAGCGCGGATTCAGCCGCAGCCCCATGGCAATGCCGCGCTCCTTGGCCCGCGCGCCATAGCGGTCGAGCTGGCCCAGGCTGTTGAAGATGATCTTGTCGGCGTAACCCAGCGCCTCGTCGATCTCGTGATCGGCCCAGGCGACGGAATAGGCATGGGTCTCCTTGCCGAATTCCTCATGCCCCAGCCGCAGCTCGAACAGGCTGGACGAGGTGGTGCCGTCCATGAACTCGCGCATGAAGTCGAAGGCCGACCAGGTGGCGAAGCATTTCAGCGCCAGCAGGCATTTGGCGCCCGAACGCTCGCGCAGATAGCGGATCCGCTCCATGTTCGTCCGCAGCTTGGCGAGGTCGATCAGGTAATAGGGCGTCTGAAGATCGGACATGGCGCGGGTCTCCCGGTCGCGAAACCGTGCGAGGTCAAAAGGAAAGGCTCATTTAGGGCCATGCGCCGCGTTTCGCAAGGAATGGTGACAGGTGCATGACGCGATCAGCGCAATCGCACCGGCTGGCCCGTCCGGACCGATTCGTCGGCCGCCAGGCACACGGCGAGCGAGGAGACCGCGTCCCGCATGTGGCGGGTCAGGTCCATGTTCTCGGCGATGGCGCGGACCATGAAGGCGGCCTCGGCGTCGCAAAGCTGCTGGTGGCCCGGCTCTCCGGCCATCGAGAGATCCCGGTCGGGCTCTCCGACGCGGTGCAGGCGCAGGCGCGAGGTCTGGGTATGGGTGTCGATGTCGTCCGAGCGCGCATCCTCGGCCATGCGGATGCTGACGGCGCCGCGCGGGCTGACCACGTCCTTCACGAAGAAGGCGGTGTCCGACATCATCGGCCCCCAGCCGGCCTCGTACCAGCCCAGCGAGCCGTCCTCGAAAAGCACCTGGAAATGCCCGTAATTGTACATCCCTGCCGCGATCTCGTCCGAGAGGCGCAGGCCCATGCCGCGCACCTCGACCGGGGCGGCGTCGGTGATCTGGCACATGACATCGACGTAATGCACGCCGCAATCGACGATGGGCGGCGTGCTGCGCATCAGCGCCTTGTGCACCTCCCATGTCGGGCCGGAGCTTTGCTGGTTCAGGTTCAGCCGGAACACATAGGGGCCGCCCAGGGCGCGGGCCTCGGCGATCAGGCGCTGCCAGCTGGGATGATGGCGCAGGATGTAGCCGACGACCAGCTTGCGGCCGGTCTCGGCGGCGGTCTCGACCACGCGGCGCGCATCCTCGACCGTGGTGGCGAGCGGCTTTTCGACGAAGACATGCGCCCCGGCCCGCATGGCGGCGACCGCATAGTCGGCATGGCTGTCGGAATAGGTGGCGATGACCGCCACGTCTGGGCGCAGGCGCTGCAGCGCCTCGTGGAAGTCCTGGCTTTGCGGGATCGCCGCCAGTTCGGGCGGCAGATCGACCGGGCTGCGGTTGACCAGGCCGATGAGCTCGGCCCCCGGCTGCTTCAGCCAGGCCAGCGCGTGGCTGCGCCCCATGTTGCCCAGGCCGGCGACCAGCACCCGCATGGCCTAGTCGTCCACGATCGACAGGATCTTGGGCAGGGCCGGGCAGGGCAGCAGCTGGTTGCGCGCCACGTCCGCCAGGGTGTGGTTGTGCAGGAAGACGTAGACATGCGCCGACAGGCTCTCCCACAGCCGGTTCGACAGCGTCTGCGCGCGCGAGCCCGAGACCCCCCCCGAGGCGCCGGCGCCGACATGCAGCGCGCTGACGGTTTCGTCCACCGCCTCCAGCACGTCGGCGACGCGGATGGTCTCGGGGGCCTTGGCCAGCCGGTAGCCGCCGCCCGGGCCGCGCACGGAATCGACCAGCCCGGCGCGGCGCAGCCGCACGAAGAGCTGTTCCAGATAGGGCAGCGAGATGTCCTGGCGTCTGGAAATCTCGGCCAGCGAAGTCAGGTCGTCGCCCTTGGCGATGGCCAGATCGACCAGGGCGACCATCGCGTAACGTCCCTTGGTGGACAGTTTCATCTTGCCTCTCCTCCAGCCGCAAACCATTGACGACGCGCGAGCCAGGGGCTAATTCCCCCGGCGCCGTCCTTGAATGCGTCTTGCCTATGTCGGGCGCGCTTCCCAGATTGACGATCTAGAGCCGCGCCGTCACAGGGTCAAGGAACCCGAGTTTCAAAGGAAGCCCATGCCCGAACTGATTTTCCCCGGTCCCGAAGGTCGTCTCGAGGGGCGCTATCACGCGCAAGCCGCCCCCGACGCCCCCATCGCCATTATCCTGCACCCGCATCCGCAATATGGCGGCACGATGAACAACCGGGTCGTTTACAATTTGCACTATGCCTTCCACCGCATGGGCTTCACCGTCATGCGGTTCAATTTCCGCGGCGTCGGCCGCAGCCAGGGCGAATTCGACCAGGGCATCGGCGAGCTTTCGGACGCCGCCTCGGCGCTGGACTACCTGCAGGCGATGAACCCCAACAGCAAGCATTGCTGGGTGGCGGGCTTTTCCTTCGGCGCCTGGATCGGCATGCAGCTTCTGATGCGGCGGCCCGAGATCACCGGCTTCATCTCGGTCGCGCCGCCGGCGAACATGTATGATTTCTCGTTCCTGGCGCCGTGCCCGTCCTCGGGGCTGATCATCAACGGCACCGCCGACCGGGTGGCGCCGCCCAAGGACACCCATGCGCTGGTCGGCAAGCTGCGCGAGCAGAAGGGCATCACCATCACCCATGAGGAGATCGAGGGCGCCGACCACTTCTTCCGCGACGACGAGGCGCATATGAAGCCGATGATCGACACGGTGCAGGCCTATGTCCGGCGCCGCCTGACCGAGAACACGCGGTGACGGTTGGCCGGCGTCGGTTGATCTGGGCCGGCGCCGGTCTGTTTTTCTCGATTCTCGCGGTGCTGCTTGTGGTGATTACAGAACGTGCGCATGCGACCTGTTTCGACATGGCGCTTGGCGGGACTGCACAACCCCTCCGGGATTGGCTGCTGCGTTACGATCTGAGGGGTTCTGCGTTCTATGCGGCATTGGGGCTTACGCCCTTTCTCTGGCATTTCGGTCTGGGTGCCGCGCGATCCCGGGGATGCCGCGCCCGGGGTTCGTCGTTATGACCCTGCTTTGGGTTGCGGCTGTTCTGGGGCCACTCTGCTTCCCGGGCGAATGGCACGATTGTGACCGCAAGGGCAGCGATGCCGGCTTTTGGCTGCTGACCGGAGCGGTGTTCGCTTTACCCGTCTTCGTCCTGACCGTCCTTTTCAGCCGGCTCGCTTTCGACTGGAGGCCCCGATGTCCGACCTGACCCGGCGTTTCGCCTTCCTGACCGAGGCCGACCGGCTGAAGTCGGTCGAGCGCGCGAATGTGCTGATGGACCTGTCGCGGCCGGAAAACAGCGCCGAGCACAGCTGGCATGTCGCGCTTTACGCGCTGGTTTTCGGTGCCTCGGACCGGGTCATCGCCATGCTGCTGCTGCACGACCTGGTCGAGATCGACTGCGGCGACCACCCGATCCACCTGGCCCATGACATGGCCGCCGTGCAGGCGGCCGAGGACGCCGCGGCGCGCCGGCTGTTCGGCATGCTGCCCGGCGGCGAGGCCCTGCTGGCCTTGTGGCACGAGTTCGAGGCCGGCGAGAGCCCGGACGCCCGCATGGCCAGGCGCATGGACCATGTCCAGCCGCTGTTCCAGGTGCTTTGCGCGCCAGAGCCCTTGCCGGAACATGTCGGGATCGTCCGCGACAACATGACATCGGGCCGCGCCCGGCGGCTCTGGGCGGAATGGCCCGAGGCGATGGAGGCCGCGCAGGCCCTGCTGGATGGCCGCGCGCCGCAGGGGGAACTGGCGCGGCGCCTGGCCTTCCTGGCCGAGGCCGACCGGCTGAAATCGGTGCTGCGCGCCAGCCTGCTCTGCGACCGTTCGCGGCGCGAGAACAGCGCCGAGCACAGCTGGCACCTGGCGCTTTACGCGCTGGTCATGGCGCCGCATGCCGGGCCGGGGGTGGATATCGGCCGGGTGATCCGCATGCTGCTGATCCACGATCTGGTCGAGATCGACACCGGCGACGTGCCGATCCATGCGCAGGGCGGCGCGGCGCATCACGGCGCGGCGCAGCTGGCCGCCGAACAGGCGGCTGCCGAGCGGATCTTCGGCCTGCTGCCGGCGGCGCAGGGGGCCGAATTGCACGCCCTTTGGGCCGAGTTCGAGGCGAACGAGACCCCCGATGCGGTCTTCGCCAAGTCGCTGGACCGGGCGCAGCCGGTGATGCAGAACATCGCCTCGGGCGGCGGCACCTGGGTCGAATACCGCGTGACCTACGAGCAGCTGGTCGAGCGCGTCGGGGTCCGCATCGAGCGCGGCGCGCCGGCGCTGTGGACCTGGCTCAGCGAAAGCGCGCGGGTGTATTTCCGGGATTGAAGGCCGGCTCGGCCGCAATCGGTATGCAATCGCATACCGGCCTTTCCTTTCGTGCGGAATGCGGCTATAGCCCGGCCGAGCCGAATCCTAACCGAAGGGACCACCCATGTCGAAGATCAAGGTAGAGAACCCCGTCGTCGAACTCGACGGCGACGAGATGACCCGGATCATCTGGGACTTCATCAAGCAGAAGCTGATCCTTCCCTATCTGGACATCGACCTGAAATATTACGACCTGGGCATCGAGGAGCGCGACCGCACCTCGGACCAGATCACCGTGGACGCGGCCGAGGCGATCAAGCAATACGGCGTCGGCGTGAAATGCGCCACCATCACCCCCGACGAGGCCCGCGTCGAGGAATTCGGCCTGAAGAAGATGTGGAAATCGCCCAACGGCACCATCCGCAACATCCTGGGCGGGGTGATCTTCCGCGAGCCGATCATCTGCAAGAACGTGCCGCGCCTGGTCCCCGGCTGGACCCAGCCCATCGTCGTCGGCCGCCACGCCTTCGGCGATCAGTACAAGGCCACCGATTTCCGCTTCCCGGGCAAGGGCAAGCTGACGATCAAGTTCGTCGGCGAGGACGGCGAGACCATCGAGCACGAGGTCTATCAGGCCCCGGGCGCCGGCGTTGCCATGGCGATGTACAACCTCGACCAGTCGATCATCGACTTCGCCCGCGCCTCGATGAACTACGGGCTGAACCGTGGCTATCCGGTCTATCTCTCGACCAAGAACACCATCCTGAAAGCCTATGACGGCCGCTTCAAGGACCTGTTCCAGAAGGTCTACGAGGAGGAGTTCGAGGCCGAGTTCAAGAAGAAGGGCATCCATTACGAGCATCGCCTGATCGACGACATGGTCGCCTCGGCGATGAAATGGTCGGGCGGCTATGTCTGGGCCTGCAAGAACTACGACGGCGACGTGCAGTCGGATACGGTCGCGCAGGGCTTCGGCTCGCTGGGCCTGATGACCTCGGTGCTGATGACGCCGGACGGGAAGATCGTCGAGTCCGAAGCCGCGCATGGCACGGTGACGCGCCATTACCGCGAGCATCAGAAGGGCAACCAGACCTCGACCAACTCGATCGCCTCGATCTTTGCCTGGACCGGCGGCCTCAAGCACCGCGCCAAGCTGGATGGCAATGCGGCGCTGAAGAATTTCGCCGAGACGCTGGAGAAGGTCACCGTGCAGGCGGTCGAGGACGGCTACATGACCAAGGACCTGGCGCTGCTGGTCGGGCCGGACCAGAAATGGCTGACCACCATGGGCTATCTGGAAAAGGTCGACGAATACCTGAACAAGGCGCTGGCGGGCTGATCTGCCAGGCAGGGGTGCGAAGGGCCGGGGGAAACCTCGGCCCTTTCGTCATCCGGGTATTTGGCGGGTATTCGGGAAACGGTGAAGGCCGGGCCTGGTGCCGGGGGTCTGGGTATTTGGGGAACGAAGAAGCCCGGCGGCGGTGCAAAGCCGCTTAACAGTCGCGCCGGCTTGCAGTATGGGGGCGCGAGGCATTATCCCGGAGGCCCGCCATGAAAGCTGCCGTCATCACCTTTCCCGGATCGAATTGCGACCGCGACCTGGCCGTCGCCCTGCAGCAGGCGGGGGCCGAGGTGTCGCGCGTCTGGCACAAGGACGAGGCGCTGCCGGCGGGCACCGACCTGGTCGCGGTGCCGGGGGGGTTTTCCTTTGGCGACTACCTGCGCTGCGGCGCCATCGCCGCGCATTCGCCCATCGCCGGCGCGATCAGGGCCCATGCGGCGCGTGGCGGCTATGTTCTGGGCATCTGCAACGGTTTCCAGGTGCTGACCGAGCTGAACCTGCTGCCCGGCGCGCTGATGCGCAATGCCGGGCTGCGCTTCCTGTGCCGCGAGGTAGTGCTGAAGGTTGCGACCGCGGCCAGCCCCTTCACCGCGGCCTATGCGGCGGGCGAGGAGATCCGGGTGCCGGTGGCGCATCACGACGGCAATTACCAGATCGACGCCGAGGGGCTGGCGGCGCTGAAGGACCAGGACCGCATCGCCTTCACCTATGCGCCGGGCATCAACGGTTCGGTCGAGGACATTGCCGGGGTGCTGTCCGAGAACCGGCGGGTGCTGGGCATGATGCCGCATCCCGAGCGCGCCGCCGATCCGGCGCATGGCGGCACCGATGGGGCGCGGCTGTTCGCCTCGCTGGTTCAGGAGCTTGTCGCGGCCTGACTTGAGCGGCGACCCTTCGCGGATTAGACTTCGTCGACCCCCTGGACGGGGCGATGCCGGAGGCGCATGCGAGAAGAAGAGGACTCTGCCGGGTTCCCGGAGGGCAGGGCTGGGCCGACCAGCCGTTGGGGCCTGCGCGGCGCGATCGTCGCGTTGCTGGTCGTGGCTGCGGGCACGGTCTGGTTTACCAATGCCTGGCTGACGGCGCGCTTTTCCGAAACCACCCGGGTGCGGACCGAACTGCGCTCGGCGCTTTATACCGGCAACCTGCTGTCGGAATTGCAGCGCACCTCGGTGGTGCCGCAATTGCTGGCCCGCGACCCGGCGCTGATCTCGGCGCTGATCGGCAACGAATTCTCGGGCACATCGGCGCGGCTGATCTCGGCGCAGAAGGAGATCGCCGCCGCCTCGATCAAGCTGCTGGACGCCTCGGGCCGGGTGGTCGGCTCGACCGACCGCAACCTGATCGGCACCAATTACGTGCAGGAGCCGTTCTTCGTCGAGGCCTTGCGGTCGAAGGACACGGTATTCACCGTCTCGCCCTCGCCGCAGGGGGCCTATGAGTTCACCTATTCCCGCACCGTGGTCGCGGACGGGCGCACGCTGGGCGTGGTGGTGGTGGGCGCCGACCTGACGCGGTTGGTGCGGTCCTGGGCTGGGATCTATGACGCCATCGCCGTGACCGACAGCTCGGGCCAGATCATCCTGTCGACCGAGCCGCGCTGGCGCGGCCTGACCTTGCCCGAGGCGCTGGCGGTGCGTTCCGCGCCCTCGGCCATCGCCCGTGCCTTCCAGGTGACGGCCGACTGGACCTCGACCCCGGCCGATGCCTATGTGCAGGGCCGTGCGGTCATGCAGTCCGAGACCCGCATCCCCTTCCGCGGCTGGAAGATGATCGCCTTCACCACCTATGATTCGGTGCGCGAGCGGGTGAATGCGGTGCTGGCGCTGGTAATCATGGGCTTCGCCATCCTGCTGGCGGCGGTGTTCTACCTGCTGTCGCGGCGGGCGCGGGTCGAATCGGCGGCCTGGATGCGCGAATCGGCGGACCTGCGGGCGCTCAACGCCCGCCTGACCCGCGAGATCGCCGAGCGCGAGCGCATGCAGAAGGAGCTGCGCGTCGCCGAGCAGACCGTGCAGCAATCCTCGAAGCTGGCCGCGTTGGGCGAGATGTCGGCGGGCGTCAGCCACGAGCTGAACCAGCCGCTGGCGGCGATGAAGACCTATCTGGCCGGCGCCCGGCTGCTGCTGCAGCGTGGCCGGGCCGAGGAGGCGCTGTCGAGCTTCCAGCGCATCGACGACCTGGTCGAGCGCATGGGCGCCATCACCCGGCAGCTGAAATCCTATGCCAGGAAGGGCGGCGAGGCCTTCGAGCCGGTGGACCTGCGCGCCGCGCTGTCCAGCGCGCTGATGATGATGGAGCCGCAGCTGCGCTCGCGCACCATCCGTTTGCAGCGCAATATCCCGCGCTATCCGGTGATGGTCTATTGCGATCGCATCCGGCTGGAGCAGATCATCATCAACTTGCTGCGCAATGCCGTGGACGCCACGCGCGGCCTGCGCGATCCGGCCATCGAGATCACCGTCAGTTCGGGCTCTCACGCATTCTTGTCCGTGCGTGACAACGGCCCGGGTGTATCGGACCTGGAAAATCTGTTTGAACCTTTCTTCACCACCAAGAAGCCCGGAGAGGGGACCGGACTGGGCCTGGCGATTTCCTCGGGGATCGCGGCCGATTTCGGGGGCCGCCTGACCGCGCATAATGCGTCGGACGAGGGCGGCCGGGGCGCCGTATTCGAACTTGAGCTGCCGTTGCACGATCCCGGCCAGAAGGCGGGGACGCGGCTGGCGGCGGAATAACGAGAAGAGGTAGAGGCCCATGAGCCGCACTTTGAAGATCGCAGTGGTGGATGACGAACCCGACATGCGCGAATCGATCAGCCAATGGCTGGCGCTGTCCGGTTTCGACACCCAGGCCTTCGCCAGCGCCGACGAGGCGTTGAAGGTCATCGGTGCCGACTGGCCCGGGGTGGTCATTTCCGACATCCGCATGCCGGGCATGGACGGGATGGCCTTTCTCAAGCGGCTGATGGGCATCGATTCGGGACTGCCGGTCATCATGATCACCGGCCATGGCGACGTGCCGATGGCGGTCGAGGCCATGCGCATCGGCGCCATGGACTTCATGGAAAAGCCCTTCAATCCCGAGCGCCTGACCGAGCTGGTCAAGAAGGCCAGCCAGGCCCGGCGCATGACCCTGGACAACCGCGCCCTGCGCCGCGACCTGTCCGAGGGCCAGCAGGTCATGTCCAAGCTGATCGGCGCCAGCCCGGTCATGGACCGGCTGCGCGAGGACATCCTGGACCTGGGCCAGGCCGACGGCCATGTGCTGATCGACGGCGAGACCGGCACCGGCAAGACCCTGGTGGCGCATGCGCTGCATGCCGTGGGGCCGCGCGCCAGCAAGAAATTCGTGCCGATCTCCTGTGCCGCCTATAACGACGAGGTGCTGGCCGCGAAACTGTTCGGCCCGGTCGAGAACGGCCTGCCCGCCGTCGAGGAGGCCCGCGGCGGCACGCTCTGCCTCGAGGATATCGAGGCGCTCTCCGATCCGCTGCAGGCCCGGCTGCTGGCCTTCATCGCCGACCAGGGCAGCCCTGCCGAAACCCGGATCATCGCCATTTCCAATGCCCGCGGCGAGGGGCGCAAGGCCGAGGATTCGCTGCGTCCCGACTTGTTCTATCGCCTGACGGCGCTGAAGATCACCCTGCCGCCGTTGCGCTCGCGCGGCGAGGATATCCTGTCGCTGTTCACCCGCATGACCGAGCAGTTCGCCGAGGAATACGGCTGCGAGCCGCCGCAGGTGACCGCGCAGGAAGCCGCCCAGCTGCTGCAGGCGCCCTGGCCGGGCAATGTGCGCCAGCTGATCAACGTCGCCGAGCGCGCGGTGCTGCAGAACCGCCGCGGCTCGGGCTCGATCGCCTCGCTTCTGATGGCGGATGGCGAGGATACGCAGGAGGCGACGACGACCGAGGGCAAGCCGCTCAAGGAATATGTCGAGAGCTTCGAGAAAATGCTGATCGACAACACCATGCGCCGCCACAAGGGCAGCATCGCCGCGGTCATGGACGAGCTGTGCCTGCCGCGCCGGACGCTGAACGAGAAGATGGCGAAATACGGGCTGAGCCGCGGCGATTATCTGTGATCACGACGGGCCGGGGGGTGCCGAATGCGGCGAATCGCGGCTGCGAGTCCAAAAACAGATTGTAACGGCGCCTGCTTCCCCGCTATCTTGCCCCTTGCAAGGCGGGCGCCGCAACTTTTGGTTGTCCCTCCTCGACAGTTTCGCAGCGCGTGGCCAGCCGCGACACCCGACAAGTGCCGGTGGTGCGACGCGCGGAAAATCCTGCCCACGCCCCTTGGGGCCTCTGGGCGACCGTAGATCGCCGTCCGGACCGCCCTGGTGCGGGACGGGCCAAGAAAGGTAAACAGACGCGATGGATCGCGCAATGCAGCTTGATCGGCAACGGTGGCAGGGGCTTTCCCCGGCCGCCGCGATTGCTGCTGGCGGCACGATGCTCGCTGTCCCCTCATGCGGCAGCCAAACCCCGATCCCGCCTCTGCGCGGGCCGGTGCGGCTGCCCGAAAGACGGAAACATGTCAAAGAAAATGCTGATCGACGCCACCCATGCCGAGGAAACTCGGGTGGTCGTGGTCGATGGAACGAAGGTCGAAGAATTTGATTTCGAGACGGTCAACAAGCGCCAGCTTGCCGGCAATATCTACCTGGCCAAGGTAACGCGGGTCGAGCCTTCGCTGCAGGCCGCCTTCGTGGATTACGGCGGCAACCGCCACGGCTTCCTGGCCTTTGCCGAGATCCATCCCGATTACTACCAGATCCCCGCCGCCGACCGCCAGGCTCTGATCGAGGAAGAGCGCCAGGCCGCCGCAGCGGAAAGCGACGAGAGCGAGAAACCCAAGCGCAACCCGCGCCGCCGCAAGGCGCCGAAGGCTGCCGCAGCCGACAACGGCGATGCCGTCGTGGTCTCGGACGAGATTGCGGGCATGACCGTGCTGGACCTGTCGGAGGGCGAAGCCGTGCCTCTGGAGCCCGCCTCTGCCGAGGCCGAACCGGCCCGGCCCGCCGAGGATCAGGCCGCCGAAGCGCATGGCGATGATGCGCATGGCGAGGACGCCGCCGAGGATGACGGCATCGAATCCGTCGCCGAGGAGGACGTGGCCGAGGAGATCTCGCCGCCCCGCAAGCCGCGCGCCCGCCGCTACAAGATCCAGGAGGTGATCAAGGTCCGGCAGATCATGCTGGTCCAGGTCGTCAAGGAGGAGCGCGGCAACAAGGGCGCCGCGCTGACCACCTATCTGTCGCTGGCCGGCCGCTATTGCGTGCTGATGCCGAACACGGCGCGCGGCGGCGGCATCTCGCGCAAGATCACCAACGCAGCCGACCGCAAGAAGCTGAAGGAGATCGCCAGCGAACTGGAGGTGCCGGAAGGCGCCGGGCTGATCATCCGCACCGCCGGCAGCCAGCGCACCCGCGCCGAGATCCGCCGCGATTACGAATACCTGATGCGGCTGTGGGAGCAGATCCGCGAGCTGACCTTCAAGTCCATCGCCCCGGCGCCGGTCTATGAGGAAGGCGACCTGATCAAGCGCACCATCCGCGACATCTACAGCAAGGAAATCGACGAGGTCCTGGTCGAGGGCGACCGGGGCTACCGGACGGCCAAGGACTTCATGAAGATGATCATGCCGTCCCACGCCAAGAACGTGAAGCACTACACCGACCAGATGCCGCTCTTCGCGCGCTACCAGGTGGAAAGCTACCTGGGCGGCATGTTCAACCCGGTCGTGCAGCTGAAATCCGGCGGCTACATCGTCATCGGCGTGACCGAGGCGCTGGTCGCCATCGACGTGAACTCGGGCCGGGCCACCAAGGAAGGCTCGATCGAGGACACGGCGCTGAAGACCAACCTGGAGGCCGCCGAGGAGATCGCGCGCCAGCTGCGCCTGCGCGACCTCGCCGGCCTGATCGTGATCGACTTCATCGACATGGAGGAGCGCAAGAACAACGCCGCCGTCGAGAAGCGCTTCAAGGACAAGCTCAAGACCGACCGGGCACGCATCCAGGTCGGCCGCATCTCGGGCTTCGGCCTGATGGAGATGTCGCGCCAGCGCCTGCGGCCGGGGATGCTGGAATCGACCACGCAGCCCTGCCCGCATTGCCATGGCACCGGGCTGATCCGCAGCGACGACAGCCTGGCGCTGACCATCCTGCGCGCCATCGAGGAAGAGGGCACCCGCAAGCGCTCGCGCGAGGTGCTGGTCAAGGCGCCGGTCGCCGTCGCCAACTTCCTGATGAACGCCAAGCGCGAGCATATCGCCAATATCGAGGCGCGCTACGGCATGTCGGTGCGGGTCGAGGCCGATCCGGCGCTGATCTCGCCCGATTACGCCATCGAGAAGTTCAAGACCGCCACCCGCAACGTGCCCGAGGTGACCTCGCCGGTGGTCTCGGTCGATGCGCGGCTGATGGCGCAGATCGACGATGAGGAGCCGGCCGAGGAGGACGAGGTCGAGGAAGCCGCCGCCGAGGATCGCGCCGAGGACGGCCGGACCGAGGACGGCCGGGCCGAGAATGGCGAGGGCGATGCCGGCAAGCGCCGCCGCCGTCGTCGTCGCCGTCGCGGCGGCAAGAACGGCGATGGCGAGGGCCATGCCGCCGAGGGGGCGGACGGTGATCTGTTCGCGGACGAGGCTGCCGAAGCCCCGGTGGCTGATGCGGCCGCGCCGGTCGCCGAGGAATCCGCCGCCGAGCCTCCGGTCGCCGAGGAACCCGCCGCGCCGCGCCGCCGCACACGCACCCGCCGCCGCAAGGCCGAGGAGGAGCCGGCCGCCGCCGAGCAGCCGGC